>JBEKJJ010000163.1:0-16225 GCA_050011295.1 Bryobacteraceae bacterium | reverse complement strand
TTCAGCAGGCTCCCAATTTGGAAAGTAATGGCAGTTTATCATCCGACCCGCTACGTGGTTTGACGAGCGCGTACATAACAACACAAGGATCAGTGCCATCACTGCAGCGGACCTTGCTGGGATTGTCTTCATAACGCCGCCGGGGGCCCTCGACGCCAGAGACGAGGGCATCCAATATCTACGACTCAATTCTACGCCTGAAGTACCCAAGCGGCGACTTCCACGGCTACCACGGTATAATTCAATCGAATGGACATCTACGAGGAAGTGGTCCGCCTCCGCCGCCTCGGCCAAAAATGCGCCCTGGCCACCATCGTACAAGTCAACGGATCCATTCCGAGCTACGAAAGCGCCAAGCTCCTGGTGCGCGAGGATGGCTCCATGCTCGGCACCATCGGCGGCGGATGCGTGGAAGCCGAAGTCTGGAACGTGGCGCGCGATGTCATGCAAAGTGAGCGCCCGCGCCACATGAATTTCAGCCTCGGACAGGACGCCGCTTACGACAACGGGCTGATCTGCGGCGGTCAATTGAGCGTATTCATCGAGCCCGTGGTGCCCCAGCCGCGCCTCTATGTCTTCGGCGCCGGCCACATCTCCAAAAGCATTTCGAAAATTGCAACACTCGCCGGATTTGCCACTGTCATCATCGACAACCGCGAAGCCTTCGCCAACCCCGAGCGGTTTCCCGAAGCCGACGAAATCTTCGCCGAAGAGTACGAAGAAGTTTTTCCCAAGCTCCCCATCCGCGACACTAGTTACCTGGTAATCGTCACGCGCGGCCATCGCGACGACATGCGCGTGATGCGTTGGGCCGTTGGCACCAATGCCAAGTACATCGCCATGATCGGCAGCAAGCGCAAAGTGATCGGTGTGGTGAAGGAACTGGAAAAAGAAGGCATTCCGCGCGAGGCTTTTGAGCGCGCCTTCGCGCCCATGGGTCTGGATATCGGCGCCATCACGCCCGAAGAAATCGCCGTTTCCATCGTGGCCGAAATGATCGCCATGCGGCGCGCGCCCGAATCGGATTGGCGCGCGCTCTCGAAATCGGTCTTCACCAGCGAATCCCTGCGAGCCCTCCTCAAGTGAAGCCTTGCTGTCCGATCGCCGGCCTTATTCTCTCCGCTGGCGCCTCCCGCCGCATGGGGACTCCGAAGGCGCTTCTTCCATTGGATGGCGAAACTTTTCTGGATCGCCTGATTCGTCTCTTCTCCGAAGTTGCAATCCAGCCGATCGTCGTGCTCGGCCACCAAGCGGCCGAGATTCGATCCGGCATCCTACGCAGCGCCGAAGCCACGTTCGTCGTGAACCCTGACCCCGAGCGCGGCATGCTCAGCTCGCTGCAGTGCGCACTCCGAGCGATCCCTCAAGAATCCGAAGCAGTAATGTTCACGCCGGTAGATCACCCCAACCTCGAAAGCTCCACGCTCGAAAAACTAATCCGCCATTTTGAAGCGAACCGCGCCGCCGTCACCGTACCCACCTATCAAGGCAAGCACGGCCACCCGGTCTTGATCTCCCGCGCACTAATTGCTGAACTCCTCGCGCTACCCTCCACCGCGCAAGCGAGCGACGTCATCCATCGTTATCGAAGCCAGACAGCGTATGTCGAAGTCGACGACGCCGCCGTAACCACCGACATCGACGATCGCGCCGCCTACCGAGAGTTGCTAGCTCGCCGCCCATGAAGTACCTGCGCCGCACCATCCTCATCGCTCTGGCACTCGTGATCGTGGCCGGCGTGCTTGCCCCATTCCTCCGTGCGGACCGGCTGCGCCCCCGCATTCAAGCGGCACTCGAAGCGGCGCTAAATCGCCCGGTTCATATTACCAGCGCGGTTCATCTGAATCTCTTCACCGGCCCCGGTTTCAGTGTCGACGATGTCCTGATTGACGATGATCCCGCGGCCGGCATCGAACCTTTCGCTCACGTCGAATCCCTGCGCGCGCGTGTACGACTCACCAGCTTGCTGCGCGGCAAGCTGGCATTCTCCAGCCTGTATCTCGATTCGCCCAGCGTCAATCTGGTCAAGATGCCGTCCGGAGGGTGGAACATTCAGCCTTTGTTGGAACACGGCTCGACGTCCAATTCTCCGCATCAGCACACCGTTCCGGATATCAAGATCCGTGATGGCCGTTTGAACTTGAAGTTCGGCGACACCAAATCCGTCTTCTACATCAGCGGCGCCGACGTGGACATTTATCCGAATGAGAATGGCGACGTTGTGATCCGTTTCTCCGGCGCACCCGCCCGCACCGATCGCGGCTCGATGGGCCTCGGCCAGCTCAGCGCTCGTGGCTTGCTGCGCTCAGGCCCGGATGGAGAAGATCAGCTCCACATGGGTCTCCGGCTGGAGCGCACGGCGATTATCGAAGTGGCGCGATTATTCAACGGCCGCGATCTCGGAGTGCATGGTTTCGCCGTCGCCAATGCGCAACTGGAGGGTCCTCTCTCGAAGATCGCGGTCTCGGGCGACCTTAACATCACCGACATTCATCGCTGGGATCTCATGCCGCCCAAGGGCGAAGGCTGGACGCTCAACTATCGCGGTCAACTGGATATGCGCGCGCATCATCTCGAAGTTGAGACAGTGGCGGCCGAAGGTCAGGTAGCGCCCGTCTCGGTGAAACTGCGGCTGGCCGATTATCTGGCTGCGCCGAAGTGGGCCGCCAGCATTACGTTTCGCGATCTTCCCGCCGCGCCGTTGGTCGAAACCGCGCGGCACATGGGCGCTCCATTTCCTCAGGGCGTGCAGATTGAGGGCAAGGTGCAAGGCGCCATCGGCTATTCGAACGACGGCTTGCAGGGCAAGCTGCTGCTCGAGAACGCATCCATGAAAGTTCCGCCAGCTGCGTCCGCCGAATTTGCTTCCGCGCCCGTCCTGTTTACTAACGACACCATCTCATTTGGACCAGCGGCCGTTCAAATGGACAACGGCCAGAGCGCCGAGATTGAGGGCGAGTACGCGCTCGATAACAGCCACGCCGCTCTGAAAATTTCCACGCGCCAGTTGACCATCGCGGAAGTACAATTGCGCGCCGAGCACGTCATCTCCGCGCCGCCGATTCCCCTCCTCGACAAACTTCGGCAAGGCACCTGGAAAGGCTGGCTCGCTTTTGACCGCGCGGGCGACCACCCCGGCGTTTGGTCGGGCGAATACGAATTACAGAACGCGGCCATGGAAATCCCCGGCGTAGCCGCGCCGCTTCGCTTTACTTCAGCCTCCGTCGAAATGAAGAACAGTGGAATTCATATCGATCGCATCCGCGCTCACGTGGGCACTGTAAAGGTGGAAGGCGACTATCGTTACGATCCGGATGCCGGCCGGCCGCATCGCGTTCGCATCAAAGTCGCCGAAGTGCAACTCGCGGAGATCGAGCGCCTGATGCTGCCCACGCTGCGCCGCAACGAAGGCTTTCTGGCGCGCACCTTCCGTCTGCGCAGAGAGACCCTCCCCATTTGGCTTCAGGAACGCGAAGTGGACGGCAACATTCAGGTGGACAGCCTGTTGAACGGCGATTCGTCCTTGGGCGAGTTTCGCGCCCACCTGGTGTGGGACGGCCCATCCATCGTCTTATCCAACGCCGATTGCCGTCTTGGCGACATGCACGCCACTGGCAAAATAACTTTGAATGTCGACCAACGTGCGCCCGCCTACCACCTGGCTGGCGCCATCGAAAACCTGGATTACCGCAACGGCCATCTCGATGTGGATGGCGAGCTCGACACCAGCGGTACTGCGGAAAGCCTCATACTAAATATCCGATCCCAAGGGACCTTCGAAGGCCGCGATATCGAGCTCGCGCCCGACACCGAGGTAAATGAGATCACCGGATCCTACCGCGTGGCTCCAGCCTTCGGTATCCCGCGCCTCACGCTCTCGAATCTCCAAGTGGCGCAGGGCGCCGACAACTTGTCGGGCCAAGGCTCCAGCCAACCCGACGGCCACATCATTCTGGATCTGATCAGCGGCAAGAAGCAAGTGCGCCTAACCGGCATGCTGCTACCCATGCACCCCGACCCGCGATAATCGTAGCGCACGCACTCGTGCGTGCCGCGTCGGCACTCATGCCGACGCCCGGTAGTCGATTAAACTCCCCACCTCCTGGGCGTCACAAACCTTCGCGTCTGTCCCCTGCAAAATCGTTACCGCGCAAACCGAACCGCGACCGGAAGGGGGCGCTACCAAAAACGTTCCGCCGTGCGATCGGTCCAAACGCCTATGCACGAACCAAACAGCGGCCAAAAACGCCAGCAGCATCAACGGCAGAATCGCGCTATAGAGTCCCCCGGCGAAAGTTGCCAAATAGACTACCGGGGTGAGTGCCAGACCCACTACGTTTCGAAGTATGCGGATGGGTGACACCAACACCAACACCGGCATCAGCAAAAGGTCGTCATAGGTGAAATTGTGGAAGCTGACCAGCAGCCCGCAAATAAGACTCACGCCAAGGAGCAGCTCAAAGTTCTTGACCCGAAAGCAAATCCAAACGAAGAACAAAAAGACGATTCCAACGAGCATGAACTCGATTTTCGGACTGCCACCCAGCACCGTCACCAAACCGTGGATGTTGGGCGCGGGACTGAGCTTCCATACGGGCATTCCAGTGATCAGGGGGCTGAACATCACGTTGAGCCACGGGCCAAGCAAGCTTACTCCACCAACTAGTGTAAGTATCGCCGTTCCCGCCGTTGCACCGGACAGCATGCGCCATTTTTTCTTGAACAGCAGCAAGAAAGGTACGAATACAAACAGGTGAAATTTGATAGCGCAGAATGCCAGGACGAATCCAGCCGCGAAATCCCTTCCGCGGCGGGAGAGCAGTACAAACGCGCCCACCAGTGGCAGCAGTAACGGGACGTCGCACCCGCCGTTGATGTTCAAAAACATGGGTACGGAAAATGCCGCCAGGATGGTCAGGTCGGAGCATTCTTTCGAGAATCGAATCACGAACCATAGAAAACTGCTCACCGTGAGACAAGTGAAGATCGCGAGGGCAGCGCGGTAAGGAAACGCCGCAAGAGGCTTCAGCAGCACGGCGTAAAACGGCGCCCTGAGATAGACCTCCTGCTCAGGTGAATCCGGCCAACCGGCTCGAACAGTTCGCCTCACCATCTCGTGGTCATAAAGAGCGGGAGTGTGCGCCAGCTTTGCGCCTGCGTAGAAGGTGGAGAAATCGTTATGGCCTAAAGGAACAATCTGGCGATAGGGAAACTCCAAAACACAAAGAAAAGCCACTCCCAGGATCACTTCCAAAACTCTGCACAGCTTACCCACAACCAAGCGTGGAGTGCGGGATACGAGTTGAGTATCAATCCCGGGTACTGATCAGTACCCCGGGACGTTCTAAGCCGCAACCATCCCGTGCAACGGACCTTGACAAAAATAGAATGACGTGTCATTCTTTATTTGAAAGCGGCAAAGCCATGGCCTACCGTACCACTCCCAAAATGGTGGAACGCAAACAGGCCCGCCGCCAGCGGCTACTCAACGTTGCTCTCCGCCTCTTCGGACGCAAAGGCTTCCACGCCACCACCGTCCCCAAGATCGTCGCCGCGGCGCACAGTTCCATCGGTAGTTTCTATTCCTATTTCAAAAACAAAGAAGACATTTACGCCGCCGTCTTGGAAGCCATCGGCGAGAGCATCGCGCAGGCGTTGAATCGTGCCATCGCCGCCGCCGGACCCGGCGTCCTTCGCCAAATGCGGGCCGCGGTTAAGGCGCTGGTCCAGTTTCTTGCGGATCATCCGGAAGAGGCGCGCATTTTGATCATCGAGTCTTCCGGCCTGGGCCAGCGCCTGGAAACCGTGCGGCGCAATCTCGTTCGCAGCCACACCCGCAGCGTCGAACACGCACTCGCAGCCATCCGCGCCGAGCTTCCTTCCATGGACACCGCCGTTCTGGACACAGCCGTTGTCGCGAGTTGCTGGGTCGGCGCAGTTTATGAAGCCGTATTTCATTGGCTGGAACAACCCGCCCATCAGCGTTTACCAGCGGACCAGCTAGCCCAAGCCATCGCCCGTTTCAATCTTCGCGCCGTCGGAGCCCCCGAAGAGATTCTTCAGGAATGAGGAGAACAAATGTTCAACGACATCCATTATGCATTGCGAGTACTTGCCAAGAACCGTAGCTTCACGGCCGTGGTGGTGTTCGCGCTAGCCCTCGGCATCGGCGCAAATACCGCGATCTTCAGCATGGCCGACGCCATCATGTTTCATCCGTATTCTTTCCGCGACCTGGGACACATTGTTGCTCTGCGCGAGACCATACCAGCCGTTGGCCCGGAACGCTATGGCGTTTCCGCGGGAAACTACTTCGATTGGAAAGAGCAGAATCATGTTTTCGATCAAATGGCCGCCACCGAGCCTTGGGGCGTCACCCTCACTACCGCCGACGGGTCGCGCCGCGTGCGCGCGTCGCTCGTCTCCCCCGAATTCTTTCCGATGCTCGGCGCCCAGCCCATCGAAGGCCGCCTTCTTTCCCCAGAAAATCGCGAGCGTAACGAAGTGTTGGTCAGCTATGGATTCTGGCAGCAGCGGTTGGGCCGCGATCCGCGTCCGGTAGGCAAGCTGCTAGAGCTCAACGGTCTCAGCTACACCATCGCGGGCGTCATGGGAAAGGAATTCGACTTCCCGATGTTCACCGAAATCTGGTCGCCCTGGATCGTTACGCCGGAAACCAGCCGCGAAAGAATCAAGCACGACCTGCAGGTGATCGCCCATCTGAAATCCGGCGTCTCGCTCACGCAGGCACACGCGGAAATGCGAACCATCGGCATGCGATTGTCCCGGGAATATCCACTCTCGAACACAGGACGCGGCGTGGACGTGATGCTGCTGCGCGACACCGTCGACGAATACGCCGTCCGGTTCATGTCGGTGGTGACGGCAGCGGTATTGTTCCTGCTATTGCTCGCCTGCGCGAACGTCGCCAATCTGCAATTGGCGCGCGGCGCTTCACGCCAGGCCGAAATGGCGCTGCGGATGGCCCTGGGTGCCTCCCGCTGGCGAATTGTCCGCCAACTCCTGATAGAAGGCACAATACTATCCAGCCTGGGAGCGATCTTGGGTTTGCCACTGGCACTCTGGGGCCTCACCGTGATCAAAGCGAATGTGCCGGCGCTGATCGCTCGCCATCTTCCCGGCCTCGGCTACGCGCAGTTAGACGGCAGAATGCTAACCATCACGCTAGTTGCCGCACTGCTCACCGGAATAGCGTTCACAATTCCCGCGGCCGCTCAAGCTTGCTCTGAGCGCCTGCACGGAACCCTGAAAGAGGGCGGGCGGGGATCTCTCGCCTCGGGCCGGCGTACGATGCGGTCGGCATTAGTGGTCTCAGAAATCATTCTCGCCGTCGCGCTCCTGATCGGCGCAGGACTTATGGTCAAAGGCTTTCACAATCTGGCCGCCGTGAATCCAGGTTTCAACCCAAGCAATGTGCTGATCTTCGGCGTAACACTTCCGGAATCGAAGTATCCCGAAAATTACCAAGTGTCGAACTTTTATAGCGAAATGCTGCGCCGGCTCCAGGCAGTCTCTGGCATGCACTCCCCTGCCATCATCAGCGACCTGCCCGCACTGGACGTCACGCGCAGCAGTTCCATTCTCATCGAAGGAGAGACCGCGCCCTCCCCGGACCGGCCCCTGTTAGCTGAAGCCCGCGTAGCCAGCGAAGACTATCTTCAAACTTTCGGCGTTCCTATCGTAAAGGGACGCTCGCTCTCCAATCAAGACAGCGCCAATAGCCAGCCCGTCGCGGTGATCAGTCAGACAGCGGCACGGCGTTTCTGGCCCGGCCAAAATCCACTGGGGCGCCGCGTGAAACTCACCTCGCGGGAACTGACGACACCTTGGCTCACCGTGGTCGGCGTGGCCGGCGACGTGAAGCACTTCATCCTGTCGAGCGAAGTCCGTCCCACTATCTATCTTTCTTACTTACAGCAACCCGTTCGATCGTTCTACGCCGTCTTCCGCACAACAGCCAAGCTCGATCGCACTGCGATGGACGTTCGCGCGGCCGTGCGATCCATGGATGGAACGCTGCCCGTCCCGGATATCGAGGAAATCAACCGGTCCTTCGCCGATCTCGCCGCTGGCGTGGGCGTGGTTGCAGGGCTGCTGGGAGCTTTCGCTGGCGTAGCGTTAGTGCTGGCAGCGGCAGGTATCTATGCAGTGATGTCCTACTCAGTGGCTCAGCGAACTCGCGAGATCGGAATTCGAATGGCCTTAGGAGCCCGTCCGCAAGATGTACTGCGGCTAATCGTCGGAAACGCCCTCCGTCTAGTTGCCATCGGGCTGAGCATTGGATGCCTGGTCGCGTACGCCTTAAGCCGAGGGATGTCCAGCGCGCTGCCCGGAGTGGTGGATCTCGATCCCTTCACCTTCGCCGGTTTCGCAATCCTGATCACAGCCATCGCCCTAGCAGCCAGCCTGATCCCATCGCGCCGCGCCACCAAAGTAGATCCATTACTAGCTCTCCGCAGCGAGTAGCAGTGGGGCAGGATGCCATCCTGCGGCGGGTTGCCAACCCGCCCTCCTCACGGCTTGTACTCACTCAACCGCGGCTGCCGGAAATCCGGCTCCAGTAGCAGCACGACGCGCCCCGGATAATAACGCAGAAGCTTCTGATTCTCCTCAGGCCCCAAATCGCGCGCCCACACGATTCGCGACCCATCCACATCAGCCGCATTATAAACCCACTCATCTTGAAAAATATGTTGCGTCGCGTAGCGCACAAACACCAGCAGCTGCCCAGGAACCCGCGCCAGTTCCTGCGCCACGAAAATCCGCCGCGCCGGATTCCCGTGATTGATCGCATCCCACGTCTCGTAGCGCAGCGCGCCGAAGGCGAATTCGTTGTCTTCGGACGCATGCATTCCGTACCAAAACAGAAAATGCGCCGCGCAAAGAACGGCAATCAATACTGCCGCCTCCTGCCCCGCCGCGTGCCCTCGGATTCTCAGCCGCGACATCTGTTGCAAACCAATAATCGCCACCAGGATAAAAAGACAAGTAACCGCGGCGATGTAATGAATCTGAAAAGCCGGAAAGAAATTGGTGCCCAGCGCAAAGATCGCGAGCGTAACCACCACCCACACGAACCGGTACTCCCGCAAGCTCCAAAAAAAGGCCAGCGCAGCCAGGTAAAGCGGAGGCAGAAAGAAGAAACGGTAGAATCGCACTCGATATTCCAACCGCTCGAAATAGCTGCCTATAGTTTCATCGCCCTTGTGAAACGAAAGCTGCATCTTGTAATCCATGGCCTGTTGCGGCGTCAGTTGCCGATGAGCCACTTGCGGAGCCTGAAAAGTGAGCGACGCTGGCACGCCATACTGATACTGGCTCAGCATCTCAGGCAGCGTAATCCAACTGCCGGTCACCAGCTTGTTCTGCAAAAACGTCAAGAACAACGCAGGAACTATCGCCAGAGCCGCAAATCCCGCCAGCTTGATCATTGGCCGACGCATCGCCGGCAGGAAGTAAAGAACCACCGCCAATAACAAGAAAATCGACTCGAACTGCCGAATCAGTAAGTGTAGCCCCAACCCCGCGCCCAGCCACAAAGCATCTCGCGCGCGGCCGCTGGCACGAAGTCGCGGGAGCGATCCGAACACCAGGCATCCCGCCGCCGCGGCCAACGCCCCACCCCAATAGCTGTTGGTCCACTGGCTAAGCGGACCGAATTCAATCACCGCCGCGAAGCCTCCCGCCAGCGCCCAGGCAGGCGTGGTCCACGCGCGCAGCATCCAATAACAGAGCGAGCAAAACGCCGCCACTCCCAGCAGCACTCCCGCCCAAGGCAGTCCGAAAACGGCCCACCCGATCGCCATCCCTAGCCCCTGCCCCACCGGATATATCGAGCTATACGTCGGATCCTGCAACACAAAAAATGTCTCGAAAAACTGCGGTAGCGCATGCGCCGGATTCGCCAGCCGAAAGTGCCGCAGCGTATCAGCCTCGAGCAAATGCGAAAACTCGTCATAAACATCCGGCGTCGGAACCGGATGATGGCTCAGCAAAAGCAAGCGGAGCGCCAGCGGCAGCGCCGCCAGCAGCAACATGCACCAACCCGTGCGCTCAGCGAATCGCCGAAAGTAGGGAACAATCCAAGTTCGTCCCACGAGCGCAACTACAACCAGCAGCGCCGCCAGCAGCAACTCCAACCCATCGGCGGGACCAAACCCGATAGGGTTGGGATTAGGCAAAAGCGCCTTAAGTAGATTCGATAACATCGAAGCCTATATTCTCCCAAAGACTAAAATGATCCTAGTGGACAGCACCGCGTACACGCTAGCCGATCAGCAACGCATGGGCCGCGCGAAGAATTACTTCGCCTGGCAGCATCGCCTTATCCAAAAGGAACTGGGACAGAGAGTCCTCGAAGTAGGCTGCGGCGTCGGAAATTTCGTTGCGGCGCTGCTCAATCGCGAGACCGTCATCGCTGTGGATGTCCAACCCGAATGCATCCAGCGTCTCAAACTTCGATGTCAGGGCCAGGCCAATCTTCACGCCTTCGTATGCAACGTCCTTTCTCCAGAGTTCCACGGCCTGGTAAAATTCCACCCAGACTCATCAGTAATCGTGAACGTTCTGGAACACGTCGAAGACGACGTTGCAGCACTGAAAGCTGTGGCCAGCGTTCTCACGCCCGGAGGAATAATCGTTCTTCTGGTTCCCGCATTTCAGTCGCTCTACGGACCCATCGATAAAAACGTCGGCCACCACCGCCGTTACACTCGGGCCACAATTCGACAGTTAGCCCAGCAAACCGGATTGCGCCTCCGTAAATTGCACTACATGAACTCGCTCGGCTTCTTCGGCTGGTGGATCAACTCCCATATCCGTCCTCCAAACCCCCTAACCCTCACTGCACAGTCAAAAAAGGGCTGACATTGGTGCGCGCCGGATACGGCACCAACTTGGGCGGCAGCGCATCCGGCTCCAGCAGCCAAACCGCCCGGTCCGGAAAATAACTCTTCAACTTCGCGTTCTCATCCGGACTCAGCTCCAGCGCCCATACCACCCGCGCGATATCAATGTCGGCTGCATTGTGGATCCATTCACCGAGGAGGTGGCTCGAAAAATAGCGAACAAATACAAGCTGCTTCCCAGGAGCCTCCTCAAGGCGCCGGTTGATCGCAATGCGCCCTTGCGGATCGCCATAATTGATGGAGTCGCCGGTCTCGTATTGATCTGTTCCCTGGAGGATCGCAGGATCGCCCAGCGCGTGAATGCCATACCAGAGCAGAAAGTGCGCGCCGCACAGGAAAAGTATCCAACGCGCCGCAAGTTGTCCCCCCGCACCGAGCTCGCTCAGCCGCCCGAGCCCGAGCACGGCGATCAAAACGAGTAGGCACGTCACCGCCGCGATATAGTGCGGAAAAAAGTACGGATAGAAATTAGATCCCAGTGCAAAAAAGAGAACAGTCAGAGCAATCCACGCGAATCGGTAATTGCGCAGATAAAGCAAAAAGAGCGGCACAGCCAGGAAGAGCGGCGTCAGATAAAAGAAACGGTAAAAACCTGCGCGGCTGCCTAAGCGCTCAAAATAGCTTGCCACAGTGTCGGGTTCGCCATGCACGGCGGATTGCCCTTCATAGAACACTTGCTGGGCCGCCGTGAGCGTTCGATGTGGAACCGCGCTGGCCTGAAAGGTAAGCGTGTTGGGCACGCCGTATTGGTAGCGGCTGAGCGCATAAGGAAGCGTCGTCCAACTTCCCGTTACAGCTTTGTTCTGGAACAACAATAATGCTACCGCTGGAAGTACGGCCAACAACGCGGGTAGCGCGATTCTCCCGAGTTTCGGCCACTCCACTCTACGGCGCATCTCCGGCAGGAAAAACAACACCACGCTCAGGTCCAAAAAAAGCGATTCATACGGGCGCGTGAGCATCTGCAGGCCCACCCCCGCTCCCAATATCACGGCGTCGCGAATCCGGAAGCTTTCCCGTAGCCGCGGCAACGCGCCGAACACCAAACAGCCCGCCATCGCCGACACCGCGCCTCCCCAATAGCAGTTCGTCCACATGCTGAGCGGACCAAACTCCGCAACCGCGAGCAGCCCTCCCACCAACGCCCACCCAGGCGAAGTCCAGCCGCGCAGCATCCAAAAGCAAAGCGCGCAAAACAATCCCATTGAGAGCAGCACGCCTGCCCATGGAACGCCGAAAGCCAACTGGCCCAGCGCCAAAAAAAGAGCCGGACCAATTGGATAGATGGAACTGTAGCTCGGCTCCTGCAAAACAAAAATCGTTTCGAAAAACCGATGCATCGGATGCGTCGGATTAGCAAACCGGAAGTGTGTCAGCGTGTCACCCAAAAGCAGGTAGCTGAAATCGTCGGTGCCAGTTGCAATAGGAACGGGATGCACTGAAAGTAGAACCAGCCGCAGAGCCACAACTAAAGTTCCCAAGAACAGCATGCACCAACCTGTCTTCCGCGACAGCCATTGCGCCGCAGGCTCCAACCAGGCGCGCGCCAGCACCAACAGAACCAGCAATACCGCGACAGCAAACTCTATAAAATCGCTCGCGCCAAAACCAATCGGGTTATGGATCGGCAGGAACGAGCGCAGAACATGGAACAGGTACATGATCTTTTCTATGTGGACCTCTTCTATTCTCCCGTAGCCCCGCGCGTTAGTAAGGGGACCCCAACGATCCTGAGTACCATGTAGAAATCCCCAGGCCGAGCCGATTTTATATCTGAAAAGCCACGCCCAGCCATGTTCTGCCTCTACGATCCTGGCCGCACCCGATTCGATTGGTGCTTCCGATTCCTCGGAACGGAAGGCCGCGTTCACCCTTTTTTCTGGCTCTCAACTCTACTGCTCGGCGGCGATCAAGCCAATCCCTGGTTTACGATTTATTGGGTCGCCATCGTTTTCGTTTCGATCCTGATCCACGAGTTCGGCCATGTGCTGGCCATGCGTCTGGCCGGAGACCGGGGCCATATTGTGCTGTGGGGCTTCGGCGGCTTGGCAATTAGCGATAAAAACAATTACCGCCGCTATTGTCTTACCGATGTCGCCGTTTGCGCCGCAGGTCCGGCGGCCGGCCTTTTGCTCGCGATTATTGTGGCCGCGGTAGCCACCGCCGCCGGCGGCTCCAGCCGATTCGCATTCAGCTCCATCGTAATCCCCACTTGGTACATGGACCTCGCCTCTCTCAAGTTGGTCACCTCCAACCCCCGCGCCTACCATCATGCCCACTTCATTGCGAATAACCTGCTCTACGTCAATTTCTTTTGGAGCCTTTTGAACCTTTTACCGTTGTTTCCTCTGGACGGCGGGCAAATCACGCGTGCTATTCTCGAACAGCGGGATCCGCAAATGGGCCGCCTAAGGTCCTTGCAGGTTTCGATAGCCGCCGCCGTTCTCTTCACTGGCCTCGCCTGCCTGTCCGGACGGATGAGCATGATGTATCTTTTCGCATTCTGCGCGATCAGCAGCCTGCAGGCCGCTCAGGACGCCGGCCGCGTTCGCCGGCGGTATTGAAAATGAGTACCACGCAAACTCGTTCCAATCTTGAGTTCATCCAGGAACTTCGCGCGTCCGTGGCGCGCTACCTGCAGACTGTGGACGCCTGGGAGGCCGAATACCACAAGTATTATCGCCTGGCCAGGCCGCACCAAACCGTCTCGCCGGATTTAGAACAGGCGCAATCCGCCTACGTGGCCGCGCGCCGCGAATTGGAAACCATGATTCCACGCGCGCGCCGGTTATGCGCCAAGTACGAGCAACGCGATCCTTGGCCGGGCCTGCTGCGTATCCAGTTGGGCGCGCATGCACCGCAAACCAAAATCGCATCCGCCTTTGGGAGAAGCGAAAGAATAGCCATCGCGGATTGCCTCGCCAATCTGGAGCTGCATTGCGGAGAGCAGGAATTGAAGCCAGAGGCCGCCCCCGTTCCAGAGCCAGCGCCGCCCGAGGACAAATCGCAACGCAACTTGCTGCAGCGCGTGATTGACTATTTCATCTGAACTAAGCCGGAGGGAATTCGGACATCGCCCGCAATTCGCGGATGTGGCCTGCGTGAGTTTCAGCGTGACGGGCGTTTCCCATCAGCCACTGGTATCCATCCAGCGGGCCCAGCACGCTGTGATCCGTGAAATGGCTCCGCAGATCTTCCTGGGTACTTTGCGCATACTCGAGGCTGCGCTCACGCGCGGCCAGAAAAGCCGCGATCGCCTCCTGAAGAGACGCGAAGCGGCCGCCCGGTTGCAACATTTCCGGTGCTCGATTCGCTCCACGTGGAACCGGCGTCTCTTTAATTTTGATTTCGCGCTCGCGGCGTTCGGCTTCGGTTTCCGGACGCGCGGGTGTCGCGAGGCTCCGTTTGATCACCGCGATCAATCCGTCATCGGAAACAGCCAGGTGTTCCACATATTCAAGGATCGACCAACGATCCGCTGCCGGTTTCCAACGCGCCTGATTTTCAGTGACCCCGTCCACCGCATCCAGCAGCGTTTGCCGGCTTCTATTCAGCAATCCCAGCGCTTTCGCGCGTTCCAAGTCAGTTAGCATCACACAGCCCAAATCGACGATAGCGCGCGCTGAAAGTTTCCGCCCAAAATCAACTGAATGTCGCGGCTGGAATATTTTCGGCGCAGCAATCCCTCGGTGAGATCGTAAATCTTCTTGGAATAATCGATTCCATCCAGATCGTTTTTCCGTTTGGGATGAACACCGTCCCGCCCGGCCAAATCGACGTCGCTTCCAAGACCGATATGCTCGACCCCCACCAGCCTAACCACATGATCGATGTGATCCAACACGTCCTCGATGGTGGCCGATCCGCCGGGACGGACAAAATAGCGGACCATGGTTACGCCGATGACTCCGCCCTTCGAAGCTGCCCGCTGAATAGCAGCGTCGGTCTTGCAGCGAGCACTGTTCGGAACCAGCGCGCGGCAATTTGCGTGCGTGATCAGAACGGGCTTCTTCGATGCCTCGATGGCGTCGAGGGTAGTGCGATCCGAACAGTGCGAAACATCCACCGCCATACCAACCGCGTTCATGCGATCCAAAATCTGCGCGCCGTACTCGCTCAAGCCGGAATCGCTTGCGTCTGAGGAGCCACCGCCAATGCGGTTGTGTTTATAAGTGAGCTGAGAAATTCGCTGGCCGAGACCGTAGAAGGAATCCACGTCCTCAACGGTACGGAAATGCATCGAGTTTTGCTGGCCGATCACGATGCCGATCTTGCCGAGCTTTTTGGCGGTTTCGAGATCGATGGGCCGGTCAATACGCAGAAAATCGTCCGGGCGCGCCGCGATCAAAGCATTCCAACCGGTTATGTCCCGCAGGCAGCTGTGATAAACATCGCCCTCCGTGTAGCCTACCGCCGGATGAAAAATATTGATGCCGGAATCCTTCAACTTTTGAAAATCAGCCGGGAGAAAACGCGACGGCTGGGCTTGCCAGGCGGACAGCTTGCGAAAGTCCAATGTCACCAGGCCCAGCATGTCGATGACAGTGGCGTCGCGAACCAATTCAAGTGTGAGCGCCGAGTATGCGATATCGCTTTGCGCAAATAGAGCGTAGCGGCCCCGATTAATGAATGGGGCGCCAAAACCAAGCGCCGCGTTTCTCAGGAGAGAACGCCGTGAAATCACAAGTACTGCCGGAAGCCAAAAGTATATCACGTACAATCGGATCGATGACTGTTCGATGCATTTTGCTCGCTTTGGCGTTGTGGCAGCTCGGGCCGTTCACCCGTCCCGAAGGCGCCAACCCGGTGATCCAGCCCTCCAAGGACTCGGTGTTCCTGTGCCCGATTCGTAAAACGCCGGTGCATTGGGAATCGCTCCATACCTTCAATCCCGCTGCTATCGTTCGCAACGGAAAAATCTACGTTTTGTATCGCGCCGAAGACGACACCGGCGAAATGGACATCGGGATGCATACTTCGCGGCTGGGATTGGCCGAAAGCGCCGACGGAATTCACTTCGCCCGCCGCGCTGCGCCGGTGTTGTATCCGGATGAGGACGCTCAGAAGGATCGTGAATGGCCTGGAGGTTGTGAAGATCCGAGGCTCGTGGAAACCGAAGAGGGAACTTATGTGCTGACTTACACGCAGTGGAACCGGAAACGCACTGCCGCCGCTATCGCCACTTCCAAGGATCTGCTGACCTGGACGAAGTACGGTCCAGCTTTGTCGGGCGCAAAGTATGCCGAGCTATCTTACAAATCGGCTGGAATTGTTTGCCGGGTTTCGAAGGGCCGATT
>JBEKJJ010000162.1:0-16234 GCA_050011295.1 Bryobacteraceae bacterium | reverse complement strand
CTTATTTCCGATCGGACTGGAAATCTGTTCGCGATCGCTGAGGTTACCGACGCTTCCGGGCTTTCGCGGACGCGCGTCATAAAGACTGATCCGAATGGGACTCAACTCGCCAGTTTCGATTTCGGACCGACGTTTCAAGTTGCAGCCGATACCGACGCGCAGGGTAATCTGATTCTGGTGGGCTCCGCGGACGAACAAGGATTCCCGCTTGGCCAGGCGGCGGTCGTCCCTCTGGCGAACCTTGCGGCGTTTGTGCTGAAACTGGATTCCCAACTTCACGGAATCGTGTTTTCGACACTGCTCGGCGCTCCCTCGGAGGCGAATGCCGTGGTACTGGACCAGAGCGGCGACATTTTTGTCGGCGGTGACACTAGCGCTCAGGATTTCCCGATCACGCCCGGGGCGTATCAGAGTACGCCGCCTGTTCCGACCGATTTCGGCACTCAGCGGTATGGATTTCTGACCGAGCTCTCGCCTGACGGAAGCAAAATAGTCTATTCAACTTTTTTCGGCGGCAACGAGGTGAAATGTTTCGGAGGCAGCGCCTGTGTCGGAGTCTTCGCAAGCACATCGATAACAGCACTCGGTCTTGATCCGTCCGGAGCGGTAGTGATGGCGGGTCCGACAGATGCCTCGGACCTGCCGGGGACTCCCGGTGCGCTGGGTGGAGGATGCGTCTGCTCGAATACTAGCGGCGCCGGATTTGTCGCCAAGTTTTCTCCTGGGGGCACGCCACAACTTATTTGGTCGGCCTTCCTGAATGCCAATATTCAGCTTCCAGGTCCGCAATTTGTCAGCATCAATGCGATTGCTCTTGACTCCACAGGCAACGTGATCGTTGCAGGGGAGACGCCCTTGGCGTTTCCGACTACACCGGGTGTGGTGCAGCCTGCGCTGCCAGGTTCCTTTCAGGGTAACGCCGGTTTCATCGCGAAGGTGAACAATTCGGGGACTAGCCTGATCTGGGCAACTTATTTCGGCAGCCAGTATCAGGGTGTGAGCGCTCTGGCGCTGGACTCGCAAGGAAACGTCGTCATCAGTGGGTTCTCGGATCCGAGCCTGCTGCCGGAATCATCAAACCGGCCTTCCACGCTAGGCTCTTATGCGGCCAGGCTGACCGGAGATGCCACTACACTTCTGGACTTATACATAGGGCCGAACCTCGCAAGCGGGCAGGCGATGGCGCTGAGCCCGGCCGGGAGCTTCATAACGTTGGGACAAGCGGGCTCGCTATGGATTGAGACGCCGACTAGCGGCGGATCTCTTCTTGCGGTTGCCAATGCGGCCAGCGGTCCGGTGTCCGGGCTAGTGGCTCCTTACGAGCTGATCTCTTTCTACGGAATCGGCATTGGCCCGGAGGCTCCGCTCAGGGGCAAGGTCACGGGAGGAAGTTTCACGTCATCTTTGGGAGGTTATCAAGTGCTCTTCGACGGCATCGCCGCTCCGATGCTATATGCGGGACCATCGCAAATCAATGCTATCGTTCCGAGTGAAGTTGCCATGGAGGATTCGACGCATGTTCAAATCGTTTCTGCATCGGGAACCATCGATGGACCCACCATGTACGTGCGTCCGGCTGAGCCGTCTGTTTTTGAGTCGGGTTTGGTAAGCTTTGACGGCCTGTCTTTGGCCGCCGCACTGAATCAGGATGGCTCTCCCAATTCCGGGCAGAATCCGGCAATGCCGGGGTCCATCGTAACGATTTTTGCGACCGGCACTGGAGCCACATCCTGGGGCGACGGCAACATAGTACCGATCGCCAATTCCCCGTCTCCGCCGCGGCTCCCAGTCTCAGTTTTGAATCAGAACAATGAATCGCTCGAGGTGGTCTACGCCGGAGATGCCCCGGGTCTGGTTGCCGGCGTGATGCAGATCAACTTCCGTCTGCCGGCTGTTTTGCCGCCCAACCTCTTTATCTATAGCGCTCAACTGGAGGTAGGCTCCGCAGTTCCGGCCGGCTTCGCGATCGCAGTTCCCTGATTCGGTTTCGGAAATCGGGGAATGAATATCCTGTCACCGGATTTTATTGCGAAGGCGCCCAGTAGCCGCGCTTTGCGTTTACGGTCGCTTTGCGGTCGCGAACCTTAACCTCGATTTTACGAAATTTGCCGTCTTGCGCTTCGTTGGTTGGGACGTAGGCCAGCATGTAATATTCGCGGCCATCCGCGAAGGCTTTCTTCAAACCGGCAAACAGGTCGTTGCTGTTTTGAAAGGCCCTTCCACCAGTGGCCTCGGCGATTTCGGAAAGCGTTTGTCCCGCGTCCATGGCTATGCCGTTCAACGCGCTTTCTACTTGCGTTGCGACGGATATGTTCGTGGTCCGCGATGCGTCAAGAGCGGGAGACACATAGAGACCGCGCGAGTCAATGGTATAGACGGGAACATTTGCCTTCACGGCCAGTTTGAAGATCGGTTGTATGGAATCTTGCATGCTATCGAGTGAGCGAAGCGAATGGAGGTCGGGGAAATACGCCTGGAGCAGGTCGTAGGGGATTTTCCCGGGCGCCAACAAGAAACCATCGGAGATCAAGATCAGCGTACGCCGGCCGTTGCCGCTCGCCAATTGCTCCACCATATAACGGAGTTCCGCCAGAAATTGCGCGGTCCGGCTTCTCTCATGTTCCGCTAGCGCCTCAGCCTGGGAGGGAAGCCCTTGTTTTCGAGGCCTGCAAGAGGGATCGCCTCCATCGCACGCTGCACGCACCTCCTGGAGGTCCCGTTCAAACTGCGCGATGTCGGATTGCGACACTGGTGGTTGATAGATTTTCCGGAAATTGGATTCGGCCATGGCTTCGAGAACCTTGGCGGGATCGGCGGTGGTGTTCTGGATGACCTGCATGGAGGTGCCCAGCGCAATTACCGCGTATTGGGAGTCTCCTGGCTGCTCTTCGCGAAAAAGTTTCCGCAGCGCTTCGCGAACATAGACGAAGTTGCCGAAGGAGGCATGCATCAGGTCCAGGCAAATGACGTAGGCGCGGCCTTTCGCCAAAAGCTTTGGCGCGCCGAGCGAGTCCGCGGTGTTCGTCTCGCGGGCGCCGGCGGCGGCTGTCGCGACATCGGCGCGTTCACTCGAGAATGCGGTGATTTTCTGTTCGACTCCATCTTCGAAAATCGTGAAATCGGCCGCGGCGAGGCCGGTTACGTGATGGCCGTCCTTATCGGTCACAACAGCGGGAACCAGCACTTGGCGCACATTGACTTTAATAGTCACGTCGCCCGCCGGGGTGGACGCCAGCTCGGAAGGAGGCATCGTCGCGTCTCCAGGCGGTTTCATGAGGCGGTCGAGATTGGCGCGCATCTTGGGATTTTCGGGGTCGAGCCTTAGAGCCTCTTGCGCCTGGGCTAGTGCTCCCGCGCGATCGCCGCGCTCTAGAAGCACCGCGCCAAGGTTGTTATGAGCGGCCGCCAGATTCGGAGCGCGCTTCACCGTTTCACGAAACTGCGTCTCTGCCCCGGCCAGATCATGGGTCCTGTAAAGCGCCATACCCAAGTAATATCCCGGCTCAATCCGGTCCGGCAGCCGGCCTACTGAGCGCAGTAAAGGAGCCAACGCATCTTCGGGTTTCCCTGCAGCCAGGGCCGCAGCTCCTGTGACCAACTCCTCGAATGGATCGTCTTCGGTTCCAGTCGGCGCGGCCGCCTCGCCCATCTCGTTTTTCGATCCCTCCGTTTGATAACCGGAAAACCTGTGGACACTGTGCACCTCTCCGGTGGGAAAATGTGCGTGCGCGGTTGCGCGCGCGGGTAACCATAAAGAGGTTTCGGCCGCCGAAAACTTGACTGGGACGAACCGGACATCCCGCGTGAAGCTATCATCGGTCCTCAGGCGCACGATTCGTTTGGTCGCCGCATCTACCCATACCAGGCCTTGCCTGGAACCGTCTTGCAGGATAAAGGCAACTACCAGACTCGGCGTTCCTCCTTCGGTAATTCTCCCCAGATAGCGGAAGCGCGCGTTACTCTGATTCGCTGGAAGCAGATCACCCAGCATTTCCATGAAGTGGCCCGCTATTAGAAATTCGCCATGTGTATCGGGTGCCGGCTTTCGTGACTCGGCGAAGGGCTGGGGCTCGATCACATATCGAAATTGATCGCGATGCTCTTTCCAAACCAGGCGCGCGCTGTTGAAGCGCATTTCGTGGACTTCTTCGGCGATGGAGACGTTGACGAATCGTGCGAGCATGCTTTCCAGCTGTTGGCCGGCGGCGCGCAGCAGCGGATCCAAGGGGCTCTGATCGGGATCGAACTGAAGCGCCGTCAATTCAGGAGCGGCTTTGATCAGCTCGTCGCGGCTGCTATCGACAAAGGGATGGTCGGGCGCCGCTACTGCGCACGCTGCCAGAGCGATGGTTGCTATCAAGAGGCGCAACACTTCTGATTGTAGCGACGCTATACCGTATTTCATTGCGAGGGCGCCCAATAGCCGCGTTTCGCGTTCGCTTGAGCTTTGTTATCTCGCACCGTGACTTCGATCCTGCGGTACTTGCCATCCTGAGCTTCATTGGTTGGGACGTAGGCCAGCATGTAATATTCACGTCCGTCCGCAAAGGCTTTCTTCAAGCCAGCCAGCAGATCGTTGCTGTTTTGAAAGGTCTTGCCGCCGGTGGCCGCGGCGATCTGGGAAAGCGTCTGGCCCTGGTCCATCGCTATGTTGTTCAGCGCCATCGTCACTTGGGTTGCGACAGACACATTCGCGCTCCGCGACGCATCAAATGCCGCCTGCGTGTAGAGTCCGCGCGAATCGATGGTATAGACCGGCACATTTGCCTTGGCGGCAAGCTTGAAGATCGGCTCCATAACGTCCTGCATTTGATCCGCCTCCACTGCCTGCGTCGAGCGCAATTCCGGGAAGTACGCCTGCAGAAGCCCAAATGAGACCGCGCCGGGCGCCAATGGGAAACCATCGGAGACCAAGACCAGAGTGCGCCGCCCGTTTCCACGCGCCACTTGCTCGACCACGGCACGGAATTGTTTCGCAAATTGTGTGGTCCTGAACCTCTCATGGTCCGCTAGCATTTGCGCTTCGTGCGGCAGCATTGGTTTCTGTATCCCGCAAACTGGATCACCCGCGTCGCACGCCGACCGAATCTCTTGCAGTTTCCCCTCATACACAGCGATTTCAGATTCCGACGAGCCTTGCTGACTCTGCTGAAAGATTTTCTTGAATTCAGCGCCGCTCAGGGTTTCCAAAATCTTGGCTGGCTCTGTAGTGGTGTTCTGGACAACTTGGATGGTCCTGCCCAATGCGACCACCAGGTACTGAGAGTCCCCAGGCTGCTCCTCGCGAAACAATTTCTGCAGCGCGTCGCGGACACGCACGAAGTTACTAAAAGAAGCGTGGATCATTTCCATGCAGATGATGTACGTGCGCCGTGTCGGCAGAAGTTTTGGCGAGGCCGGTGTCGGCGGAGTAGGAGTTTGGCTTGGAGCTGCGCTGGGAATCGCTGGGGCGGGAATATCGGCCCGTTCGCTCGTGAACGCGATGATTTTCTGTTCAACCCCGTCTTCAAAAACCTTGAAATCACTCTGGGCCAAGCCGGTCATGTGGTGCCCGTCCTTATCAGTGACCACCACCGGAACCACCACCTCTCGCACATTCACTTTGATATTCACATCGCTCTCGGTGGCAGGCGGTATGCCAAAAGCCAGATTAGAATCTGCCGGCTCCTTCGTGGCCTGGTCGAGATTGGCGAGCATTTTCGGATTTCCGGGTTCCAGCCGCAGGGCCTCTTGAAACTCCGCTACTGCTCCGGGCTTGTCGCCGCGCTCGAACAGCACCGCGCCCAGCTCGTTGTGACCGGCAGCGAAAGCCGGAGCTCGCTTGACCGCATCCCTAAATTGAGTTTCCGCGCCCGCCAGATCGTGCGTTTCGTATAGCGCCAATCCAAGGTAGTAGCCGGGCTCAATGCGCGCAGCCAATCGCGCCGAGGCATCCAGCAAAGGAGCTATTGCATCTCCGGGTTTCTCTGCCTCCAGAGCCACTACGCCTTTGAGCAGAACTTCGAACGAATCGTTTGGCAGGGCGGCTGATGGAACCGTCTCGCCAGTATCGTTCTTCAGCTGAGTGCGGTAATCGGAAAACCGGTGAACGCTGTGTAACTCACCGGCTGGAAATCGTGCATGTACCATTACGCTCGAAGGCAGCCACAAGGTGGTTTCGAGGGCGGGGAAATGCACCGGCGCGAAGCGGATGTCGCGAGTGAAGCTGTTGTCCGTTCGGAGCCGCGCGATTCGTTTGGTGGCCTCATCGATCCATACAAGGCCTTGCCTGGAACCGTCTCGCAGGATGAAGGCCAGGACGAGATTCGGCGCGCCGCCTTCCGTGATGCGTCCGAGATATCGGAATCGCGCCTTGCTTTGATTCGCCGGAAGCAGATCGCCCAGCATGTCCATGAAGCGGCCCGCTACGAGGAAGCCGCTTTGTGGATCGGGTACCTGACTTCGCGACTCCGAGAAGGGATGCGTCTCGATTAGATATCGGAATTGATCGCGATGCTCTTTCCAAATCAAACGCTTGCTCTCGAAGCGCATTTCGTGCACGTCTTCGGCGATGGAGACGTTGATGAATCGCGCTAGCATGCTTTCCAATTGTTGGCCGGTTGCGCGTAACAGCGTATCTAGAGTGCTCTGATCGGGATCGAACTCGAGGGCGCTTAGTTCGGGAGCGGCTTTGAGCAGTTCTGCCCGATTGCTATCGACAAACGGATGGTCGGGCGCCGCAAGTGCGCATGCTGCCAGAGCGATGGTTGCTATCAAGACGCGCGACACTTCTGATTGTAGCGACGCTTATACTCGTCACAGAGGTACAACGGATCACGATGATCGCAGCGACTGGGAATGTAGATGCGGCGCGCGCGGTCGGGCGATGCTACGGTGCCTTGTTCTTTGCCTTTTTTGGAGCAGCTTGGTTGGTTCTCGCTGCTGTTGCTCGCGGGAACATGGGCGCCGTTGAGATAGTCGGAATTGCGGCCGGTTTGACTCTGTTAGTGAACCAAGCCATGCGGCGTCTGCGGCGCGGCAAAGATGCTGCGAAGAATGCATTCCCCGAAGAAGAACAAAAGCGGAACGATCGGATTTTTGGAATCGTCAATGCCGTGACATGGGTTTCGGTATTTCTGGTTTTCCAAATTTTCCCGCGCGGGGGCCTCGGGGAACTGATTTTTCCGGCGGTGGTGTTGATTGTAGGGCTCCACTTTTTTCCGATGCCTGCTCTGTTTCGCCATCGGGCCAATCTGGTTACCGGCGCCGTGATGGTGGCGTGGGCTATTGTGTGCCCGTTGCTGTTCCATGGCGATAGGATGATCGGATTTTTGGCGGCTGGCGCGGGAGTGGCGCTGTGGGTATCTGCGGTGTGGGCGCTTAGAACGGCGACCCAGCTGCTGAAAGCCGCGGGGCTGTGAATCTTATTGGACCGGCAGTTGGACGGGCGGGCTTGCTACGCCCGAGACGCTGATGACGACTGGCTGATTGCCGGAATTGAGGCCGGGCGGGACAACTACGTTGACTTGATTCAGGCCGACGAAATCCGGGGCCAGGCCGCTGAAGGCTACCAAAGCGGAAACTCCACCGATGGTGACTTGGGGCTTCGCGAGCGTGGCTTGGCCGCTCCCGGGCGTGCCGTCGGCTGGCGGAGATTGAACGGCGCCGAGTCCGGTGCAATACATGATCACGGTTTCGGCTGCTTTCACTGGATGATTACTGTCAGCCAACTGATAATTCGAGTGGAGAATGACGAAAATGCCCGGCTGCGCGCTCACCACCGGAACGGTGACGCTCTGGCTGACCATGCCGTTGTGCAGCACTTCCACCTGGGCGGTGGGCTTATTCGCAACCTCCCACGGAACCTGAAAATTGATCTGCTGCTGATTGTCCACGTTGTCGATGGCGAACAACGGGACCAGCGAGCCATTGATGCTCAGGCCGACGTTCTGGAATAGGGTGGGAAGCGGGAGCCCGGAAGTTAGATTCACTCCGGTGGATGAGGTGAGATTGCCGCCGAAGAGCGTGGCGATTTCGCCGGGAGCGATGGGTCCGGCCGCGAAGCTGGCGCCGTTGGTGATGGACGCGATGGAAGGCACCGGCGTGTGGGCATTCGAACGAAGCACGGATGCGACGGAGGTGTATGCGGGTTTGGGCTGGTACTGAGCGTCGAGGAGCAGTCCGGCGCCGAATCCGGGAAAGGTGCTTGGAATCCAGGAATATTTGTCGGTGAATCCCCAGGTCAGGAATGCGGTGCAGTTGGGCGCGGCCTGGCACGCTGCCATAACGTACTGATAGATGGCAGCTTGCGATGCCAGGTCGGCTGCCGACGCGTTGCCGCTGGAATCCACCGGAAGCCGGACGTCCATTTCCGTGACGTGGACATCCAGGCCTAACGCAGCAAGCCGCGCCATGTTCGAAGAAATATCAGATTGGGAAGGCGCTGAGGTGAGATCCACGTGCATCTGCAAGCCCACGCCGTTGATGGGAACGCCGCTGCTGATGAGGCCCTTGACGAGATTGTAGACGGCGTCGGATTTGGCGCCTAATCCTTCGCCCCCGGTATCGTTGTAAAACAGCTTGGCACTGGGATCCGCCTGATGCGCCCACTGGAACGCCATGGCGATGTAGTTGGAACCGAGCTGCGTGAGCCAGTAGGAAGGCTGAGGTCCGTAGGGAGGGCTGTACGCGATGGCTTCATTCACCACATCCCAGTCGATCAGTTGGCCTTCGAAATGGCCCATCACGGTGGAGATGTGTTCCTGTAAAATGGCTGCGGCGTCGGAGCTGGAATAGTTGCCGCTGGTGAGCCAGGACGGAAGATCCTGCTGCCACACCAGATTATGGCCGCGCACTTTCATGCCGTTCGCGTGGGCGTAAGCGATAATCTGGTCGCCCGCGCAAAAGCTGAACTGGTGCGGGGCGGGCTCAGTCTCTGCGAACTTCATGTCGTTTTCCGGGACCATCAGATTGAACTCGCCGCCCACTGCCTGGACGTAGCCGGGGTCTGAAAAATCGCTGGGATCCACCGCGCCGCCGACCAAAAATCCGGTTGGATCCGCGATATCGCGGAGAGCGGAGCCCGTGCGATTCGCAACCTGGAGATACGGCGCATAGAGCGTGGTCTCGCCGCCAGCCGGCATGGCTGCGGCCATGGCCGATACGGTGAGTGTGTTTTGCGGAGCGACGTTGAATCCCAGATAAACGACAGCGGAAGCGAATAGGCCGGGATCGGCGAAGCTGCCCACCTCCGACCCGTTGACGAAGACGGTGATTTCGGAGCCGATGCGAGCCACTTCCAAGGCGATGGTATCGGTGGCGCCCTGGGGCATTGGGAACGAATGGGAAGTTGTGTCGGAGGAAGCGCCGGTCCAGTAGGTTGCCAGGATGGTTTTGTTGTCCACGCCGACATCCAGGCGTTTGAGTCCCTGCCAGAATGGGCCGCTGGTGCTGAGGGTGCCGACCAAGCTGAGAAATGTTCCTGAGCTGGAGGGCGCGGAGAGCTCGGCTAGAACGCTGAAATCGCCCTGCGGGTGAAGTACCGGGCCGGTGGTGTTGCTGATGGTGTTGTAGTTCGTAATGGCCGAGATGGTGAGCGAGGTGGGGGTTGCGGTGAGTCCTGCAGCGCAGGTCCACATGCCTGCTTGAATAAGATCCTCAGCTCCGGGCACGAAAACCCAGCCGGTGCGTGGTGTCAGAGCTGAACTGACTGCGGCCGTGGAAGCGACGATGAATAAGAGGGTGAAGAAGCGCTCACTCACAGCACCTTCAGTTTAGTGGAAGGAGACGGAAACCGGTGGCGCTTAGCTCTACTAGTCGGGGCTGGCCGCGGCCTCCGATGGGACCGATGGGTTTTCCATCCAGGCTGATCTCCACGCCCCTGGCATTGCCGATGCGAATCAGCGCTTTGTCCGAGAACTCGATTTCGCGGATGTCATCCTTGACCAGTTTCTTGTTAAACAGGCGTTTGCCGTCCGATGTTGCGACTATCCACGTGGCCTCGACAACTTTGATCGTGGCATGGCGCACCGATGAAGTGGGAGCGGGGGCAGGCGGGTCCGTCGGAGAGATCAAAGCGCTGATCGAAGTATGCAGATGGTCAGCGGCGCCGCTGGAATTGAGCGACCAGAATATCGCCGAGAGTCCCCAGCCGAGAATGGCTGCCGCGGCTAAGCCGATCGGAAGGCGCCACTGACGGACGTTAGTTTGCTTGGGAATTGTTTGAGGCTTTTTCTCGGGCGGCTTCTCGGGCAGCTTCTCGGGAGGTTGTGGCGTGGGTGGGCGAAGTCTTTCAGCCAGATGAATGGTCAAACGATCTATGATCTCGCTGCGGCCGGCGGTGCCTTCGCGCGGTGAGGCTGGGATTTTTTCCCAATGTTCTACCGCCCAGGCGGCTGCGGCGTCCAGCAATTGCTCGCGCGTGGCGAATGCGCCTGCGCTGGGAGGTGGTGGGCTCGGTGTGGTGACCGGCGCGGCCACGGGCTTCTTCGGCGCGGGCGCTGGGATTTCCGCCTTTCCGCATTTTTCCTGGATCTGGCGATCCAGGCGCGCGGCTTCTGCTTGGTTGGTATCTGGCCGCTCGGTCGCGATGCCGGTGCGAATCCGATTGCGGTAGTCATCGATCAATAGCCGGATTTGATCGACCTTGACCTTGTCATCCGGGAGCGAGACTTTGTTTAGCACATGAATGCGCTCGCAGCCGATGGTGAATTTGTCGCCACGGGGCTGTGCGTAGCGTACATCGGCCAGGGCCAGATGATCCTCGGCTTCGATCGAAAGAATTTCGTCCACGGCGAGGCTCTCCGGGGCGATTAACTTCAGACCCGTGGCGGAAATATCCAGTAAAACGCAATCGAGCGCGCGTTCCGGGCTGCTCAGCAATGTGGCCTTGACAGGACCGTAGATTGAGAAGCGAGGCTCGCGCCGGGCGTCCATATAAGGAAAATCGGCATTTTCGGCCCACCCATTAGGGCGATTTCAGATAAGGGTATAGGAATCAGAGCTTTAGAGAGCGCATGGCGCCGCCCCACTAGACCGGGCCGGCTTCGCCTAGCGTTACGCGGACGATCATGGTTCTGCTATTGCGAAAGATGGTCAGCTCCACTGTATCGCCGGCGTGTTTGCGGGCCAGCGAGCGGCTGATGGCGTCATCCCGCGTGATCGGCTGGCCGTCAATCGCCATGATCAGATCGCCTCCTACCGAGAGCTGCGCATTGCCAATCTGCACCATATGCGATCCGCCGTGCAAGCCCGCGCGCTCGGCTGCGGAGCCGCGTTCAACCTCGGTGATCAGCAATCCGCCTTGGGTGGGGAGATTTAAGGCATCCGCGTAGTCGCCGGCAACTGGGACCACCGAAACTCCCAGGCGTGGGCGCTTCCGCCCGGCCTGCAGATCGTCCAGCATCAGCTTGGCGCGATTGATAGGCATGGCGAAACCGATTCCGATGTTGCCGCCATTGGGACCAAGGATAGCGGTATTGATGCCGATCACGTCGCCGGCGGAATCGAGCAGTGGGCCACCGCTATTTCCCATGTTGATAGCTGCATCGGTTTGGATCAAGCCTTCCAGCTTTTGATCGTTTTCGCCGCGAATGGTGCGGGCGAGCGAGCTGACTACGCCGGTTGTCAAAGTTCCGTCCAATCCGAACGGGTTGCCGATGGCGAGCACCTTTTGCCCTACTTGTAGGCCTTCCGAATCACCGAGGCGCAGCCAGGGCAGTTTTTTCCGCGGCGCGATCTGCAGCAGCGCCAGATCGTTGGATTCGTCGCGGCTCAAAAGCGTGGCCTTATATTTCGACTGATCGGAGAGCGTCACTTCGAGCTGGTGCTCGTTCGCGACAACGTGGCTGTTGGTCAGAATCTTTCCATCGCCGGTGATGAGGAATCCGGAGCCTTGATCCTTGGACGGATAGATTTCCAGGAATATCGTGCGGCGATATACGGTGCTGGTGATGTTGACCGTTGCCAGGTGCGCGGATTTATAGATATCGATATTGTTCAACTCATCCGAGCTCAAACCGGCGCTGCGCGCTACATCCGGGCCGGACCAATAGCGAGTGGCCTGCGTGATGGGCTGGATGATCCTACGCTGTCCCCAGTTAGTCCGGGAAGTGAGCAAGAGGAAAGTGCTTACCAAAAGAGCGGTGATGTATAAAATACGGTATTTCATGCTGATAAACTCCTGAGCGACGCATACCTGGCTCGCACCTGTCCTAGGGTGTTCTCCTTGGTGCCCGAGGTATCGATCACGTAATCGGCCACGCGCAACTTCTCTTCCAGAGGCAACTGGCGGCTGAGGCGCGCCAGAACCTCCTCTCTTGTATACGCACCACGCTTGAGGGCGCGTTCCATTTGTTGCTCCGGTGTGCAGACCACCACGATGAGCTTGTCGAACTTCTTATAACTACCAGTTTCAACCAGAATGGCAGCTTCCACAACCACGATGGCGGCGGGATTGGCTTTAGCGATCTCGGCGATGGCCCGCTGCTGGCGTTGGGCTACGGGGGGGTGCACCAGGCTGCTGAGCTTGGCCAGTAGCTCCGGCTTGCCGAACACGCGCTCGCCCAGCTTGTGACGGTCGATAAACCGGTCGTCATCCAGGATGTCGTCGCCGAATTCGTGGATCACGGCCGCGTAGGCTTCCGCGCCTGGCAATAGAACCTGGTGACCTAACTCGTCGGCTTCGATCAGGTAGCAGCCGAGGTCGCGCAGGCTGTGGCCGACGAAGGTTTTGCCGCTTGCAAGACCGCCGGTGAGTCCTACGCGGAGCATGGCCCGTACGCGATTCTCAGCATAGGTGGCGTTCCGCGGCGTGGACAGTATTGGCCATTAGCATGGCGATGGTCAGTGGGCCGACGCCGCCGGGGACTGGGGTGTATGCGCCGGCTAATTGCGCGACCGCTTCGGGGTCGACGTCGCCAATTAGTTTACCGTCGGGTTTGCGATTCATCCCGACATCGATCACCGTGGCTCCGGGCTGGATGAAATCGGCGGTAATGAAAGCCGGCCTGCCCATGGCTGCGACCAGGATGTCCGCGCGGCGGCAAACTCCCGGCAAGTCCGTCGTTTTGGAATGGCAGATGGTCACGGTGGCGTTCTGATGCAGTAGCAGCAGGGCCATGGGCTTGCCGACGATATCGCTGCGGCCTACCACTACGGCATTTTTCCCGGCCACAGGAATCTCGTAGCGCCGCAGCATTTCCATGATGCCGGCCGGAGTGCAGGCCCGAGCGCCGGGATGATTCGCTACCAGGTTTCCGACGTTCACGGGATGAAAACCGTCGACGTCCTTGTCCGGCCGCACGCTCACCAGCACACGTTGTTTGTCCACCTGAGGAGGCAAAGGCATCTGGACCAGGGTTCCGTCAATCTCCTCGCGTTCGTTCAAGCCTTCGATGATGCCGAGCAGCTCTTCGGTGGTGATGGTATCGGGCGGCGTGATTTTCTCACTGTAGATTCCGAGCTCGCCGCAGGTTTTGATTTTGCTGCGCACGTAGATTTCGGAAGCTGGATCGTGTCCCACTAGAACGACGGCTAGCCCGGGTGGACGATGAGCCTGCTTTAATCGTTCAATGCGCGGGCGGAGCTCCGAGAGAATCTGATCGCGGACCCATTTTCCATCCAGGATTTTTGCACTCATTCCATCCGTGAGGATAGCAGGATCGTTTCAGCTAGCGAGACGATGACTTCGCTTTGGACTTGGCGGCGGCTGACGTTTCATTGACCAGTTTCTCGGCGATTTCGCGGAGAACCTTTTCTTGCGTTTCGTCGCTAAGATCCCCGCCGGTGAGTTGCGTGCGAATGGTCCCGCTACGATCGATGAACGCGATGTAGGGCACGAAAGGTGGACGGACCACCAAGCTGAACTGCATGAATTCCATCGCGGCGAGCTGGTCCACTTTTCCCACTGGAAATGTCGGCTGGAATTGTAAGATGAACTGCGGGATATTTGCCTCAGGGTTAACGGCCCCTTCCAGTACTTCGAAGCCTTTTGGTCCAAGTTGTTTCTTTAGGCCACTCAGAACCTGAGTGGTTTTTTGGCAATGCGGTCAAGTACTGAGGATGAATGCCACGCACAGCACCTTGCCACGGTAGCTGGAGACCAGCGCCTGCTTGCCGTCCGGGAGCTGGACCGCGAACTCGGGTGCTTTGCGCGGAACATCGGCGGCGAAAGCGGCGCCTAGAAGCGCCAGCGCGATTAGGGTCTTCGAGCGCATAGTGAATTCTCAGTATAGCTTCGATATGCCGCATCGCGGTGTTAGCAGTGCCACTACTGCGAATGAAAACTTTTGTTCCCAGTACTGAGTTCTGATGCGCGAAGTTTTATAATTGATGTTTCATGAGAACACTCCGTCGTGTCGCCGTGCTCGGCGCCGGTACCATGGGCTCGCGTATCGCGGCTCATTTCGCTAATGCGGCCGTGCCCGCTTTGCTTCTGGACATCGTTGTTCCCGGCCAGGCTAATCGAAATGCCGCGGCGCTGAAAGGCATCGAGAGTGCGTCCAAACAGCGGCCTGGTGGATTCTTCACCGATGACAAGGTCACGCTGATTGAGGCGGGCAACTTCGAGGATGATCTCCATCGCGTAGCCGAGTGCGACTGGATTCTGGAAGCAGTGGTGGAAAATCTGGAATTGAAGCGCGATCTCTGGCGCAGGGTGGATGCCGCGCGCAAGACGGATGCGATTCTTTCCACCAATACCAGCGGAATTCCCCTCGCGCAAATTTCCGAAGGATTCTCGCCGCAATTCCGCCGGCATTTCCTGGGCACGCATTTCTTCAATCCGCCGCGCTACCTGCACCTGCTGGAGCTGATTCCGGGCGCTGACACGGATCCCGCGATTCTCGCGGACGTGGAAGATTTCGCTGACCGGCGTTTGGGAAAAGGCGTGGTTCGCACCAAAGACACGCCCAACTTCATCGCCAATCGCATCGGCAGCTTTTTCGGCGGCACCATCGCGAAGACCATGGTGGAGGAAGATTTCACCATCGAAGAAGTGGACGCGCTCACCGGTCCGCTGATTGGATTGCCGAACAGCGCGAGTTTCCGGCTGCTGGACCTGGTGGGTTTGGATGTTTGGGCGTTCGTGGGAAGCAATCTCTATGGCGCGGTACCGCACGACCCCTGGCGCGATCGTTTTCTGCCGTTGGATTTTGAGAAGAAAATGATTGAGCGCAAATGGCTGGGCGATAAGACCGGCCAGGGATTCTACAAGAAAACCGGCAAAGGCGACAACAAAGAAATCCAAGTACTGGATTGGAAAACGCTGGAATATCATCCGCTCGAGAAGCCGCGCTTTCCAGCGGTGGAAGCCGCGAAAAACATCGAAGACTTAGGCGAGCGGCTGCGCACTCTGCTGCGTTCCTCCGATCGGGCGGGAAAGTTTCTGTGGAAGGTGTTTAGCGATCTGTTTCTGTACTCGGCCGAAATGATTCCCGAGATTTCCGACCGTGTGGTGGAGATCGATCGCGCCATGCGCTGGGGATACGCGAACAAGCTGGGGCCGTTCGAGCTGTGGGACACGCTGGGATTCGTGGACGTGATTACGCGCCTTGAGACCGAACACCGGACACTGCCCGCGGGTGTGAAAAAGGCGCTGTCGCATGGAGTGTTTTCGCTCTACAAGCATGCCGACAAAGACCGCAAGCCGCTGACCACTTATTTCGATTTCCACACGCAGGGATATCAGCCCATTGAGCCGCGCGACGGGATCATCGTGCTTTCCGATCTGAAGCGCTCGCAAGGCGTGGTGAAGCAGAATGCCGGGGCATCACTGGTGGATCTGGGCGATGGCGTTCTGTGCGTGGAGTTTCACAGCAAGATGAACGCGATCGGCGAAGACAATATCGGGATGCTGTACGCGGGTATCGAAGAAACCGAAAAGAATTTCGATGCCATGGTGATCGCGAACGACGGCAGCGACTTCAGCGTGGGCGCCAACCTGGTGATGGTCCTGCTGGCCGCGCAGGAGGGCGAATGGGATGAGCTGAATGCGGCTATCAATCGCTTCCAGCAGGCCAACATGGCTTTGAAGTATGCTGCCAAGCCGGTGGTCGCAGCACCTTTTGCGCGAACACTGGGCGGGGGCTGCGAGATTGTGCTGCATTCGGCGCGAGCGCAGGCGTCGGCCGAAACTTACATCGGCCTGGTGGAAGTGGGCGTCGGTTTGATTCCAGGAGCGGGCGGCTGTAAGGAGCTGCTGGTGCGGCTGAAGGACGCGCGCAAAGTTTTCGAGCTGATTGGCTATGCGAAGGTC
>JBEKJJ010000161.1:0-16392 GCA_050011295.1 Bryobacteraceae bacterium | reverse complement strand
TAATCCGGAAAGTGCCGCATACCCATCGCTACCACGTCAGTCCCAATGCACGTACCCTGCTGGTAGCCATCCTGACGGCGGCGCGAACCACACTCAACCAAGTCAACCAGTTGAGGAGTGCGTGCGCCTCGTCGGTCTAGCGCGCTGGCCAAGCGCCCAGCAATCGGCGTAGCAAAACCAGTTGACCGATGTGGTAGGCGTTGTGATCCGCTAGCAGCAATGCTTCGCGTAGCAGGGTTTGTCCCTGGCCGTGCGGAATGGGGCGAAACAGGTCACTCTTTTTGCTTTGAACCAACTTTCGCATGGCTTCCAAATCCGCGCGAATCTGCTTTACGCTTTTGCTCCAGGCGGCTGCGCTCGGAGGTGCTTCGGTTTTCGGCCAGTATCCTGCCGGCCAGGCGGGCGAAACATGCTTCGGATTCCGGCTGAATTCCAGAATGTCCCACCCCGCAATCCGGATGTGTTCCAGCAACTGCCAGGCTGTATATTCGGAGCCCTTGGGCTTCACGCCTCGGAGTTTGGGTGGGAGTCCTTTGAGGGCGCCTTCCAGATTCACGTGTGCGTTGCCGCCGGTGAGGAGATCCACCAGGTGGCGGCGGAGTGTGTCGACTTCTTGCATAAGCTGAGTTCCTATAGATTGGCGGGTTTTGAGGTGCACTTGCCCTTCAGAGAGAGAATCCATTCGCGGATTAGTGCGACGCCTTCGCGATGGATCACGGTGCGGCCTAGCTCGGGCATCATTACTTTCGGAAGATCGGAATCCATGCGGCGGATCAGGATGGATTCTTCGGGCTTGCCTTCCACGAGATCGAACAGCAAATCGCCCGCGCCGTGGCCGGCGGAAACCGGAACTTTGCAAACTCCCAGACGCATGAGATCCGCTTGTCCGGCATCCAGGAAGAGACCCGAAGTGTTGGCCGTTCCTCCCTCATTGTGGCAGTGGGCGCAATTTACATCTAAATAGGTTTTGGCACGGGCTTCTAGGGATCCGCTCGAAGGATCGTCCCACACCACCGCGCGCGGCGCTTGGTCGGGAGCGGGCGCGCCTTTGAGATACCCGATGCGCGTCCAGTAGGCCAGTTGATTGGCTCGACCGTCCGCGTAGTTGAAATCCTTATTTAAATTGCGTGCCTTGGGTCCGATCGGAACCGTGGCTTTCGATTTCTCGTGACATTCCTTGCACTGGTTCTGATTGGGGATGACGTAGTCGATGGCGTAGGCTTGCCCAGAGGGGTGCGTCCAGTGGACCACTGTCGGGTCGGCAGCCACCTGAAGCTCGGCCTCGGTTTGGCTTTCGTTCCACACGTAAGGCAGGGCGGTCCAGCCGTTGCGGCCGTGAACGAGCAGGCGGGTTTCGATCAGCCTCTGTTTCCCGGCGTGCTGGCTATCCGGATACGCGAAGGTCTTTGAAAAGATGGTGCCGACCGGGAATTCGAAAGCGCCGGTGGAGTTGTAAACCGCGGAAGTTCCCACGGGCATCCACACGAAGCGGTATTTGGTGGCGTAGTCGGAAAACAGCGGCGTGTTCAGATCGTACGGAACTACGCCTTGATTCGGATGCAGTTCAGCGGGCGTGCCGGTGAATAAACGCCAAGCTGAGAGTTTGGTGGGATACGGGTCCTGGATGTGTTGGTGGACTTGCTTGCTACAAGCGCACAGAACACCAATCAAAATTATGGCCGCGAATGAACGCGAATGAACGCAAATCTTCTGCATGCTTTCGCGCGATCGATTAATTTCCTCCGAAGCCCGCTACCGCGGTGAGGGGCGGTAACGCGCAGTTGTTGGCGCTTGCGTTCTTTAGCAGGTGCTTGAGACCGCCGGCGGCGTCGTAGTTCACGAATTCCGCGCCACCGTTCTTCTGCGCGCAGATGGTGGCGGTCTTCTTTTTCGGATCCACGACGCCATCGTAGAGGATGGCCGGCAGCGGCTTGCCTAGCTTGGGCACCAGACCGTCCGCGATCCGGCCGGTAGGATTGTCGCCGCCACCCGAAATGGTGTTGTCGTGGATGTAGATTTCGTCGGTGTAGGGATCGTAAGTCGGATCGTTGATGGGATTCTCGGTGGTGAGGTAACTAATGATGGAGACGTTGGCGGTGGCGTTGTCCTTGATGGTGTTCTTGTACACATCAATATGATTGGTGGCCAGGATGATAACGCCGGTCCCGGCTGGAACCTTGGCGACCATCGTTCCCTTGGGAGCGAAGTTCGCGGTGTTGTTGCCGTAGACGTTGTTTTCGAACAGGCGTGCGTTGCGGCCGTCCTTCACCGGCAGATCGGGAAGGTTGAAAGCCAGCAGGCCGCCGGTGTTATTGGTGCTGGTGTTTTGGTAAACATCGGCATCCTGCGAATTCTCGATTTCGATTCCGGCAACATTATATTCGGCGCGATTGCGGCGCACGATGATGTTCTTGGATTGCCCGACATAAAAGCCGGCGTCGGAGGCTCCCTTTACCACGGAATCCTCGATCAACACGTTTTTGCACTGCACCGGATAGAGGCCGTAGGAGCCGTTGGTGTCCTTTGGGCCACCAGTCCACTCGGCGCGGACGCGGCGGATGGTGACGCCGGTGACGCCGTTGATTTTCACGCCGTCGCCTTTGGTGTCCTCAATGGCGAGATCTTCGAGGGTGAATCCGCCGGCCGTCACTAACATTCCGGCCGAGCCGGTCTTCTGATTCTTGAAGGACAGGATGGTTTTGTCCATGCCTTTGCCGCGGATGGTAACGTTCTCCACCGAAAGCGATAGGGTGGCCGTAAGATCGAGCTTGCCTTCGGGCAATTCGATCACGTCGCCCGGCTTGGCCAGGATGAGTGCTTCCTGGGCCCGCTTCTGGAATTCGGGTCCGGCGGGAATGCCGGCTTTCCGCGCGCAAGAACAGATGAGCAACGAGGCGAGCGGCAAGGCGACGAGCAGGGCAAGCGGGCGCGCCGATGCGATGGATATCTTCATGGTCCCTCCGTCAGTTGCTTGAAGTTATACCGCAACTTAGGGGTGGACGCAAGCCGGGGGTGGGGAGAAACCAAAATCGCTATTCCATCATCTTGTGAATGACGCGATAATCAATGCAACGCACCTTCTTGAAAGGCACTCAGTAGGAGCCTGGGGAACTTACTAGCATGAATTCGTGTGAGATCAGGACAGATGATTTACGCCGGCCCGCGGTGACCATTGGCCAGAGTGGTGGCGAGATGGGGCAACGCATCCACAGCTTCGATTGGTCGACCACGCCACTGGGGCCGATCAACCAATGGCCGCAGAGTCTCCGCACGGTGGTCAACATACTGCTTTCATCGCGTTATGCGATGTGGATGGCGTGGGGCCCTGAGCTAACGTTCCTGTGGAACGACGCCTACCGTCCCACGCTTGGAATCAAAGATCCATGGGCGCTGGGTGCTCGTGCCGATCATGTTTGGGCGGAGATCTGGCCCGATATCGGACCCCGCATTGAGACCGTTCTTACCACGGGCGAAGCGACTTATGACGAGGGTTTGTTGTTATTTTTGGAACGCAGCGGCTTTCCGGAGGAGACCTACCATACCTTTTCCTATAGTCCATTGGCCGACGACCACGGCCGGATTAACGGCATGCTGTGCGTGGTTACCGAAGAGACCGAGCGCCTGATTGGCGAACGGCGTGTGGGGACGCTGCGCGATGTTGCCTCGGCGCTGGCTAGTACCAACACGGAGGATGAGGTTCTACAGGCTCTGCGCGACCAGTTCAGCCGGAACCAAAAAGATCTGCCATTTACTCTCACGTACCTTTTTGACGATCAGGGTCAGGTGCGGCTGGCATCCTGCACGGGAATCTCACCGGATCATCCACTGGCGGCGGACCGGATTGGACCGGACTCCGTTTTCCCCTGGCCGGCGCGCGAGATTTTTTCGAGCTTAGTGCCGCGCGTCGAGGAATTGCGGGAGCGATCAAACGGAGTCCGGGCGCCCATGGGCGATTGGAACAAGCCGGCTGAGAAAGCTGTAGTGGTGCCTATCCGGCAGCAAGGGCAAGAGCAGCCGGCCGGCTTTCTGGTTGCCGGCATTAATCCGTACCGGCGGTACGATGCCGCTTACAGCGGTTTCGTGGATCTGCTGGCGGGGCAGATCGCTGCCGGGCTGGCCAATGCGCGCGCCTACGAAGCCGAACGCCGGAGGGCCGAATCGCTGGCCGAAATCGATCGCGCGAAGACCACTTTCTTTTCGAACGTGAGCCACGAGTTGCGGACACCGCTGACGCTGTTATTGAGTCCGGTGGAGGAACTTCTGGCCCAGCAGCGGACCGCCCAGGATCCAGAGCAGCGGCAATTACTCGAGCTGGTTCATCGCAACGGTTTGCGGCTGCAGCGCTTGGTGAATACGCTTCTGGATTTCTCGCGGATTGAAGCCGGCCGCGTGCAGGCTGTTTACGAATCCACCGACTTACCGGGCTATACAGCGGAACTGGCGGGGAGTTTTCGCTCCGCCATGGAGAAAGCCGGCCTCGAATTCCACGTGGAATGCGGCCAGCAGCTTCCGCCAGTCTATGTGGATCGGGACATGTGGGAGAAGATTGTGCTGAATCTACTCTCGAACGCTCTGAAATTTACTTTCGAAGGCAGCGTGCATGTGACGTTGACCGGTTTGACATTGAGCGGTAGTGAGGGCTACGCCGAACTGGCCGTCCGAGATACGGGTACTGGTATTCCCAGTTCGGAATTGCCGCAAATTTTCGAGCGATTCCACCGCGTGGCGGACGCCCAGGGGCGAAGCATCGAAGGCACGGGTATCGGCCTGGCTCTGGTCCAGGAGTTGGTCAAACTCAACGGCGGCTCGATTGAGGTGGAAAGCGAAGTCTCGAAAGGCAGCACGTTCAAGGTAAGAATTCCGTTTGGCACGGAGCATGTGCCCAAGGAGAAGTTGCAAGGGCGGAATCTCTCATCCACGGCACTCCATTCGGGCATGTTTGTGCAGGAGGCCCTGAAGTGGGTGGGAGATGGTGACGCGAGCGTGAGCGCGCACGAGGAGAGACTTCCGGAAACGAACCCAAGCTTTTCCGGGGAGCGAGTACTGCTAGCCGACGATAATCCGGACATGCGGGAGTATGTCAGCCGGCTGCTGAGCGGCCGCTATCAAGTGACGGCTGTGTCCAACGGAGAAGAGGCGCTCGAAGCCGCCGTGTCCGATCCGCCGGATCTGATTTTGAGCGACGTGATGATGCCGGGGTTGGATGGATTCGGGCTGCTCAAGGAACTGCGGGAGCGTGCTGAAACCAGAACCATCCCGGTGGTGCTGCTCTCAGCTCGGGCTGGGGAAGAGAGCCGGGTGGAGGGCTTGGGCGCCGGCGCCGACGACTATCTCATCAAGCCGTTCACGGCTCGCGAACTTCTGGCGCGGGTGGCATCGCATCTCTCCATGAGCCGCAGGCGGCGGGAAGCGGAGGAGGCGCTCAAGCAAAGTCAGGCTACGCTGCAGAGTTTCTACGACAGCTCGTCGTTTTTGATGGGCGTGATTGAGATCGTTGATGAGAACATTGTTCCGGTTTATTGCAACGTCGCCACGGCTAGGTTTTTCGGCGTGGATCCGGATACATTTCCTTCGCACACCGGCCAGACCCTGCGCATACCCCGCGCGATCGACGATATGTGGATTCTGCACTATCGGCGAAGCCAGCGCGAGGGTAGCTCCGTTCATTTTGAATATCAACATCCCAGAGCATCGGGTAGTATCTGGCTGAGCGCCACTGTGAACTATCTGGGAAATGGCCCCAGTGGCCGGCCGCGTTTTAGTTTTCTGGCCGAGGACATCACCGAGCGAAAAAAGCAGGAGGACTTGCTGCGGCGATCGAACCAGGAGTTACAGCGGGCGAACTCCGATTTGGAACAGTTTGCCTATTCCGCCAGCCATGATCTGCAGGAGCCGCTGCGTCAAGTGGCGGTCTATAGCCAGTTGCTGGAACGCAGGTATGCAGCCAGCCTGGACGGGAAAGCATCCGAGTATCTTGGGTACTGCGTGGAGGGCGCGCATCGCATGGAGATGCTCATCAGCGATCTGCTGGCCTACTCGCAAGCCGCCCGTGCATCTGATTCGGATCCTCAATTGGTGGATACCAGCGAGGTGATCGAGACGGTGAAGAAGAACCTGGCAACCAGGATCGAAGAGACGGGAGCGGTGATTACATCTGAGGGGCTTCCGGAAGTATTCGGCGATCCCGTTCCGCTGATGCATGTCTTCCAAAATCTGGTCTCCAATGCCTTGAAGTACCGGTCCGACGCGCCGCCGCGGGTGAACGTCTCGGCGGAAAAGCAACCCAAATTTTGGCGTTTTGCGGTGAGTGATAACGGGATAGGCATTCCCAAGAAATTTCACGAGCAGATCTTTGGAATCTTCAAACGGCTTCACGCGCGCAACGAATATCCCGGCACGGGGATTGGCCTGGCCATCTGCCAGAAAGTGGTGGAGCGGTACGGCGGCCGGATCTGGGTGGAGTCGGAGGAAGGTCAGGGATCGACGTTTTTCTTTACGCTGCCTGATAGAGGGTGAAGGGAGGATGAGAGCCGCCCGTTTGGGTTGACGGCGACAATTGAACGTATGCTCCTTCGCCAATCGTGTGGGATTATCGTGGGATGGCGTCGGCTATCACGCATTTTGTCGTTGGAGCCGCGCTAGCGCTGCCAGCAATCGAATCAGTAAAGCTCCGCTCTGTACTGCCCGGTTGGGCCATTTCAGTTGGCGCCGGTCTTCTGGCTGTTGTTCCCGATCTTGATACCTATGTCATGCGCGCGTTCGGGCTACCGCACGGTAGCTTTTTCGCCCACCGGGGATTCTTCCATTCGGCGTTCTTTATAGTTCTGCTCGTTTCTTTCGCCGCCGTGATTGTCACGCGGCACGCGTTGCGAGCGGCGCCCCTCCTCGCTCTCGTGTGGATCCTCAGCGCAATCACACATCCGCTGCTTGACATGTTGACCAACGGTGGGGCGGGCGTGATGCTGTTTTTTCCCTTTTCAGAAGCGAGACTTTTCTTCCCGTGGCGGCCGATTCATGTGTCACCGTTGGGGGTGATGAGATTCCTAAGGGGGGCGGGCGATATCTTGTGGTCGGAAATGCCGTTTTGTCTTGGCGCGGTTGCGATTGGTTTCGGCGCCAAAAGGGCCCTGAAGTTTTCGCTCCGTTCCGCCGATTGACCGAAAGAGCCTTAATATCCCTCAAAGGAGTGTGCCATGGGTACCTTCTCCCGTTCCTGGGACCTGATCTGGGAAAGCTTTGACGTTATTCGCAAGGACAAGAAACTTATCGTCTTTCCCATCGTGAGCGGACTCGCGGTTTTGGCGGTTGCGGCGGCGTATTTCATTCCACTTTTTCAGCTTGGCCTGGTTCGCCAGTACGCGGAGGAACGCCATGTCGATCCGACTGCGTACGCCTGGATGTTTCTGTGGTACTGCACCAATTATTTCGTCATCACGTTCTTGAGCTGCGCACTGGCGGCTTGCGCGCAGATCCGATTCTCGGGTGGGGAACCCACGCTTGGGGCGGGGATGAGTCAAGCGGCGGCTAAACTTCCCAACATTATGATATGGGCGGTGGTGGCGAGCACGGTGGGTTTGATCATCCGCATTATTGAAGACCGCTCGAAAGAGGCGGGCAAGATCTTCGCCTCACTGGTTGGGGTGGCGTGGGCGGTCACAACTTACCTGATGGTTCCGGTGCTGGTGTTTGAACAAGCGGGAGTTTTCGGGTCCATCAAACGATCCTGCCAGCTTCTGCGCAAGACCTGGGGCGAGCAGGTGGGAGCCAACATCGGTTTTGGGCTGCCGTTCCTGGTGCTCTCGCTTCCGGGCATCCTATTAATATTCGGAGCGCGTCATCAGCCGGTGGCGCTGGTGATCGCGGTGTTTTATTTTCTGATGCTGGGCGCACTTATGAGCGCGGTGAAGGGGATCTTCGCAGTGGCGCTGTATCGCTACGCCACTCAGGGGGAGGCGCCGGCGGGTTTTTCTAAGGTGAATCTGAACGGGGCTTTTGTGGATTTGTCCGACCGGGACTAGGGGCTCGGGACTGGGGGCTGCGTCGCGCCGTCGTGTAAAGGGGCTGAGGAGTTTGTCCGATATACGGACGAAAGGCTCTTTCTGCATGTCGACCAATCCGTTCGCGCTGGCTCCGCAGACGCCGCAAAGAGTATCTATCAAGGCGCCCTTGATCCTGCTGGCCCTCATGTTCGTTGCGGCCGTCGTAGGGATTATGTGGACCAGCTATCGGGCCCGGTCCACCAATCCGATCTTTCGCCAGACCAAGAACGGCTGGGAGCAACTTCCTCGGCCAGCCGGTTTTCCCGAAAGGCTGCGAATCTCCTCCAAAGGGACGGTCTGGGTCCTCACTTGGGGCCGGACCGGGCTGAGCCGCTGGGATGGATCCAGATGGCGATCCGTCAAGGTGACGGACACCAAGACCAGTTATATCGACGGCAATTTCGCTCTGGATGGGGAAGAGGTTTGGGCGCCGACGGAACACGGAGTTTGGCATTGGGACGGGCAAAGCTGGCATTCCTACAGCGAAGTGCCCGCTCGCTGGGGCGCGTCGACCGTAGCCGGGGACGGACAAGTCTGGATGGTAGACCGCTCGGGAAAAATCTTTCATTTCGCAAAGGGCAAATGGAGCAGCCAGAAGCTGGTACTGCCTGGAATGACTGTCGAACAGAGCGCTGAGGAGGAAGGGCCCCAGCTCGCGCGCACTGCTGATGGCTCCGTGTGGCTGGTGTCGCAAAGAGTTTGGCGGCTGTATGGCGATTTCTGGCTGCCCGTGATCGCGGATCGCAAGCTTCTCGACAACGTGACTTTGCTGGGGGCTGCGGGCGATCGGCTCTGGCTGATGGAGACTTCCGGGATTCGCGCGGTTTCCGCAAATGGAAGCAGCCAGTCTTATACGGCGGCTGAGACCGGAATTCCCGACGACGGGGCGCTGTACGATGTCGCATCGGACGGGCGGCTCACTTGGTTCGCCACCGGGACAGGCGTGGTGGAATTCGATGGCTCGCACTGGCGGAAAATCCCGCGTCTCAGCGAGCGCGTGCCGGGCACTCATGCTATCGCTGCCGCGCCGGACGGAACATTGTGGGCGATCGGCATGACGCCAGGTGGTTTGTTTCGAAACCGCTCTTTGATCTATCTCAACTTTCTGCCGGGGCTTGGGCTACTGGGTGGTTGGATTTGGCTGGTTCAGCGCCTGCGCCGCAGGGGGCTTCAAGATCACCGGCGCGTCGTCCAGGCCGTGCAGCACGCCACGGGTGAAGTTCCGGTGGAACTGGAAATCGGCGAGCGCAAGTTGGCCAGCTCCGGTTGGGTTTGGGCCCTCTATATTTTCGGAGGCACGCTAGCGTTTTACTTCCTGCGCAAGATATGGCCTCAGGCGCCGTATTGGATGATCCCAGTTCTGGTCATCGCGGTCCACCTGGTGATTACGTTCCAACAGTCGCTGGTGAAACGGAAGCCGCAAGCTTGGGATCCGATCGGTCCGGGTGCGCCCTCGCAATACGATTGGGGGAAGACGCTGAAATCCGTTGGCGGCGCAGCATTGTTTATTCTCGTTTTCAATGCAGATCGCTTCCCGGCGTTGCGGTTGCTGCGCGGCTACACGTTTTGGGCTGCACTCGCGGTTGTGATTGGCTACAAATCGCTGGGACTTCGTCTAATGAATCAGGCCATACGGCGGGCCGATTATGATGGCGCGCTCAAAATCAATCGCTGGTTCCATTTCTATAATCCTTCGGGTTCGGAAGCGCTGCGGATGTCCGGGCATATTCTGTTGATGGCCGGCCGGTATCGCGAGGCGGAGGATGCGCTGCGCCGTTCCTTCACCAGTTCGCACGCGGCGGCAACTTACGGCATGGCTCTGGAATTCCTGGGAGATACTTTAATGGAAGAGGGCCGCTACGATGAGGCGCAGCGCAGTTTCGAAGCCGCGCTACACACTTTCACCTGGCTGCGGCGTCCTTATCGCGGCATGGCTGAGATGTTGCTGCGTCAGGGCAAGGATCCTCAAAAGGCACTGCAATATGTCGAGAGCATTATTGATTTTGCGGGACTCTCGCGGCTGCAGATCAAGAACAACGGGCGGCCGCAGGATGATTATTGGTCGCTGAAGGCCTGGGCGCTGGCCTGCGCAGGCCGATCGTCCGAAGTTGCGGGCGCGATTGAGAACGCGCTGAAGGCCACCAGTCCCAAATGCTTGCCGGACCTTGCGGCAACTCATTATCGCGCGGGCATGGCGATGCAAACGTTGGGGAACGGGTCGGAAGCCAAGGAGCATTTTCGGCGCGCGGTGGAGTACGATCCTCAAGGCAGGCGCGGGAAACTGGCCAGCGCCGCAATGCGAGACGCGGGCGTTTGGCGCGCTCCCGCGAACGAGCCCCCAGCGTTAGTGCGGGGGTAGAATCAAGGCTGCATGCCTGTTGGGTGTCCGGATCTCAACGCCATTCGCGAGGCGCGAAAAGCCATTGCGGGGTCGGCTATCCGGACCCCGCTGGTGCGTCTCAACGCGCCTGGCGAAATTTATCTCAAGCTCGAAAACCTGCAGCCCATCGGGTCCTTCAAAATCCGTGGCGCGGCGAATGCCATGGCGCACATGTCGGCCGAGGATCTTCGCCGGGGCGTGGTAACGGCGTCGGCGGGAAATATGGCCCAAGGCGTAGCTTGGCGGGCCCGTGAGTTGGGCATTCCATGTACAGTGATAGCGCCGGAAACGGCGCCTGAGACCAAGATCAGCGCCATCGAACGGCTGGGAGCCCGCATCCTCAAAGTTTCCTACGATGACTGGTGGCGTGCTTTTGAGGAGCGGCGCTATCCCGGTGTTGAGGGTGTCTTTATCCATGCCTTCGACGATCCGAATGTCATGGCTGGAAATGGGACCATTGGGCTTGAGATTCTGGAGGATCTGTCGGACGTGGACGCTGTCGTGATTCCCTGGGGCGGCGGGGGATTGGCGTGCGGAATCGCGTCGGCTTTGCGGGAACTGAAGCCGGCAACTAGGATTTTCGCCGCGGAGGTCACGACGGCTGCGCCACTACTCGCGGCCTGGAAAACCGGGGCGCCGCAGGTCATCTCGACGGAGCGTTCCTTCGTGGATGGGATCGGCGGTAAGTCTGTGTTTCCACAGATGTTTGAGCGCTCGAAGAAGTTGCTGGACGGGGTATTGGTGGCGCGGGTCAGCGAGGTTCGAGATGCGGTGCGCCTGATGGCCGAGCGCAATCGGATTATCGCAGAGGGTGCGGGTGCTACGCCGGTGGCCTGTGCGGTGGAGGGCAGGGCGGGGGCGGGCAAGGTAGTTTGCGTGGTTTCGGGCGGGAATATCGACCTGTCGAAACTTGTAGAAATTTTCGGAACAAAATGAAAACCTCTTCGTCTGTACCTTGAAGAAGGAGGCCGTATGACGGCTAAGATAGGTGGCGTGTTGCTGGTTGCGGTGCTTGGGGCAGGCTGCGCCTTTGCGTACGTGAATGAGGATTGCGACTGGCGGGACCGCTCGGAAGCCCGCGAGATTGCACGTGAAGCTCGCGAGCACGCGCGGGAGATCGCCCGGGAGGCGCGGGACCAGGCTCGAGAACAGGCACGCGCAGCACGTGAACTTACGCGCGCCAACCGGCAAGTGCAGCGTGAGGCCGTCCGCACTGCACGCGAGAGTGCGCGTGAGGTATCGCGCGAACTCCGGGATGCTCTTCGCGAATCGGTTCGTGCCGAACGTGAGGCGCTGCGTGAAATGCGGCGGGAGCTGAGGGATTGGGGTCCAGTTTACTGAGACCGCTGGTACATCACCTTGCCGCCGACAATCGTGTAGTCCACCTGGGCTTTCGGGATTTCGTCTTCCGGAATTGTCAGGATATCTTTTGACAACACTGTGACGTCCGCCAGTTTGCCTGGCACGAGCGAACCTTTGCTTGTCTCCTCGAACGCCGAATACGCATTGTTCACTGTGTAGGAGCGCAGCGCTTCCTCACGGCTCATTCGCTGATCGGGGAAAAATACCGAGCCATCCTTCAGCTTGCGGCTCACCGAAGCGTAGAAACAGGCGATTGGGTCCACGTCTTCCACTGGCGTGTCTGTGCCATTCGAAACCACCGCGCCCGATTTCATGAGTTTCTGCCAAACATAGGCGCCTTCTTCGGCGCGCTTGGGTCCGAGGCGCTGAAGTACGAAGGGTGCATCGGAAGTGCAGTGGATTGCCTGCATGGATGCGATCACACCGAGTGCGGCGAAGCGCGGAATGTCGGCTGCGTTGAGGTGTTGCGCGTGCTCGATGCGCCAGCGCAGGTCTTTCTTCTCCGGATGTTCCTTGAAGACGGCCTCAAAGATATTCAGCACTTCGCGATTCGCGCGATCGCCGATGGCGTGGACGCAAAGTTGATAGCCGTTGGCGATGGCGAGTTCGGCGGTCTTGCGGATTTCTCCTGGATCTTCGGTGGGGAGTCCGAAGGAGTTCGGCAGATCCGCATATGGTTCCAGCATCCAGGCGCCGCGCGAGCCAAGCGCGCCATCCATCATGCGCTTGATGGCCCGGACGGTGAAGTGATCATCGTCAGCGCCGATGGTGTAATATTTCCGCAGGTTGGGTGCGAGAATTGCGTCGCTGGTGCGAAGCATCACCCACAGACGCAGGCCCAACTTGTCTTCGTCGGTCATGCTCCTGAGCAAATCCACGACTTGGAGCGGCGAGCCGGCATCCTGAAAAGTGGTGATGCCTTTGGAGAGGCATTCGCGCGCCGCGAGACCCGCCTGGTGGCGGGCCTCGGAGACGAGTTCGGTGGGCGGCCGGTGTGCGCGATACTCCGCGAGCGCGCGGGAAATCAAAACCTGCGCCTGCTCGTTAAACAATCCGGTGGGATTGCCCTGCGAGTCCTTCAAAATCTCGCCGCCAGGCGGGTTGGGAGTGTTCTTATCGACACCGGCCAGCCGCATGGCTTCGGCGTTGGCAAATCCCGCGTGGCCGCTGGCATGTGTCAACCATACCGGATTGTTCGGCGAAACTTTGCTGAGCGCTTCGTGGAGGGGGAATCCTTGTACGTTTTGAGAAGGCGGAGGGTCCCATTTGGCTTGATGCCAGGCGCTACCGAGAATCCAAGCGCCGGGCTTGGCTTCGCGCGCGGCGGCGGCGACCATGGCTACGATCTGATCCCAATTTTTGGCGTCGCGCAGATTGAGCACGGTCTTTGAGGATCCGAGCGCCATGAAATGGCCGTGTCCTTCGATGAATCCGGGAATGGCCAGGCGCCCGCGCAGGTTGACAATCTTGGTGTCCGGACCGATGTAGCTCTGGATCTGCTGATTTGTTCCGAGGGCCACGATCTTGCCGCCGCGCGCGGCCAGCGCCTCCACTTCGGGCGCGCTGGATTCCATGGTGACGATCTTGCCGTAGCGGAGGACGATGTCGGCGGGCTGGGCTTGGATGGCAACTGCACCAAGGACGAGAAACAGATACGAACGAATCACGATGGTCATTATCGCATCGTCATGGTGCCGGAGTGGCACAAAGGCACATCCATTGCTTCCTTGTGCGTTTGTAAATGGAACTTGGAGGGTAGTGGTAGGCGCATTTCGTCGTTCGCAGAAAACGGCGATAATGGACTCGGGATTGCCATGCAGATAAGGTTGGATTTGCCGGAAGAGCTTGCCATGCACTTTGGTCAAGACGCGGAGTCCCGCTCCCGCGCCGCCTTGGAGGCGCTGGCTCTAGAGGGGGTCCGCTCCCGGACACTGTCAACGGCCCAGGCTCGCCGCCTCCTCGGATTCCGAAGCCGCCATCAGATGGAAGCTTTCCTCAAGGCTCACGGTCTCGACCTTCCGGTGAGCCTCGAACAGGTTCGTAGCGAAAGCGATGCGGCTTTAGCGTTCACCAAGTGAAGGTTGTAATTGCGGATGCATCGCCGCTGAATTACTTGATTCTCATTGGCGAGGTCGAACTTTTGACGCGCGGCTTTGGAGACATCCTGGGGAGAGATCCTGGTTCCTGATGTTGTTGTATCTGAACTCGGCGATCCAGACGCGCCGCGACCGGTGCGAGCGTGGGCCTCGCATCCGCCGTCCTGGCTTGTGATTCGACCCACGCCAGCCTCCTCGGAGTCGATGGAGCGGCTTGATGAAGGTGAGCGCGCGGCAATTCTCCTAGCAGAGGCACAGGAAGAGCCCGTGCTTCTGATCATCGACGAGGCCGAAGGCCGCGCCGAGGCGGACCCCCGGCGAATTACCGTTACCGGAACGCTGGGCGTGCTTCGGGCAGCCGCGATCCGCAACCTGGTGGACCTTGCTATCGCTTTGGATCGTCTCCGCAGTACGAACTTCCGGTCCCCGGCCGTCTTGATCGAGCAACTCTTAGAGGAAGACAACGAGCGTAAACGCAACCGGGAGTAGTCGCGGGATCCGCATTAGGGCAATAACAATGAGTCCGGTGGTTGATCCGCGCAGACAATCTGCCTGCGCTCTGCTACCGTACAAGTTCCGGATGATCTCTTTCTCAAACATTCACAAACAGTACGGCAAGCAGTTGATCTTTGTCGACGCTTCGTTTCAATTGAACCCCGGGGAAAAAGTCGGATTAGTCGGTCCCAACGGAGCGGGGAAGACCACGCTATTCCGCATGGTGGTGGGCGAGGAGGCTCCCGATGAGGGCGATGTGTCGGTCCCCAAGCGGCTGACCATCGGTTATTTCCGGCAGGACGAGGAGGATATGCAGGGCCGCTCAGTGCTGGATGAAGCTATCGCCGGCAGTGGGCGGGCGGGCGATCTGCATCACGAGCTGGAAGCTCTGCATCATGCGATGGAAGATCCCGAGCGGGCTGATGAAATGGATAGCATTCTCGCTCGCTTCGGCGAAGTGCAGGAGGAGTACGAGCATCTGGGCGGGTATTCGCTCGAAGCGCAAGCGCGCGAGGTGCTGCATGGGCTGGGCTTCAAGGATGAACAGATTGATGGCGATGTCGGAGCGTTGTCGGGCGGTTGGAAGATGCGCGTCGCGCTGGCACGGGTACTGCTTGGCCGTCCGGACGTGCTGTTGATGGACGAACCGACCAACCATTTGGACATCGAATCCATCATCTGGCTGGAGCAGTTTCTCAAGACATTTCAAGGCGCGCTTTTGATGACCTCGCATGACCGCGAGTTCATGAACCGCATCGTTTCGAAAATCGCCGAGATCGATGCGGGCGAGATCATCACTTATTCGGGCAACTACGATTTTTATGAGCGCGAGCGCGCCATACGCGAGACCAATCAACAAGCGGCGTTCGCGCGGCAGCAATCCATGCTGGCCAAGGAGCAGCGCTTTATCGATCGCTTCCGGACGCACGCGGCCAAGGCGGCGCAGGTACAAAGCCGCATTAAGGCTTTGGACAAGATCGAAAAGATCGAGCTACCGAAGCAGCGCCACGTGGTGAAGTTCGAATTCCGCGTTCCGCCGCGATCGGGCGATCAAGTTGCGGTGATCGAAGATCTGCACAAAAGTTACGGCGCGCGCGTGATCTATGACGGATTCAGTTTGACGATCCGGCGCGGGGAACGTTGGGCGGTGATGGGAAGGAACGGGGCGGGGAAGACGACGCTGCTCAAAATGATTGCCGGTGTGAGTGCGCCCGATTCCGGCAGTGTACGGCTGGGCGCCAGCCTCAACATGGGGTACTTCGCGCAGCAGTCTTTGGAGGTGCTGGATCCGGAGCTTACGATTTTCGAGCAGCTGCAGCGGGATTTTCCGCAGGACGGCGTTGGGTCGCTGCGTTCGCTAGCGGGCGCGTTTCAGTTTTCAGGCGACGATGTGGATAAGAAGATACGGGCGCTTTCGGGCGGCGAAAAATCAAGGCTTGCGATGGCGCGGATGCTTTATAATCCGCCGAATTTCCTGGTGTTGGATGAGCCAACCAATCACCTGGACCTGGCTACCAAGGAAATGCTGGTGGATGCGCTGAAGGATTTCGAAGGAACCATGATTTTTGTGTCGCACGACCGCATGTTTCTGCGCGGGCTGGGCTCACGGGTGTTGGAGCTGGGAGGGGAAAGCGGCGAGGAGCGCGATCCGGTGGTGTATCCAGGATCGTATGTTGAGTACGTGCGGACGTTGGGGCATGAGGCGCCGGGGATTTATTCGTGAGGAGAACTATTTTTTGCGGGCGCCGAGGTTCGAAAAACTTCTCGGCGCCCCTGTCGCTTTTACGGCCGGCCGGAGTGATGGCCGTCTACGCGGTCGAAGATAGCGAAGTCGAACAGCTCGAAAAGATCGCTAATCGCCGGGCTATTTTCCGGCACGTACGGGTTGGCTGCTGCCGTGGACGGGTTGGGGAAATTGTCACGGCTGCGGGAAGTCACCGGAGTCACATTCCAGTTCCTCTCGATGAACTTGAGGATGGAAACGTGATCCGAATAGTCGTGCGCGATGTGTCCGGGTCTG
>JBEKJJ010000160.1:0-22867 GCA_050011295.1 Bryobacteraceae bacterium | reverse complement strand
AAGGAAGCGACCGCGCACTTCGAGTAGTCGGGGGTAGTATGTAGGGTTGATATAAGTAGTGTTGAGCAAAATCACCCTCGACCAGTTGCGGCGATTTGCGGTTACGCGCAGCCTGTTTCCGCCGACCACGCTAAAGCGAGCGCTCGACAAACTGGGGTTCGTGCAGGCCGATCCAATTCGCGCGCCAGCGCGCGCTCAGGATCTGATACTGCGCCATCGCGTGAAGAACTACCGTGCGGGCGATCTGGAACGGCGCTTTGAGAAGCTGGGAGTGGAGGAAGATTTCTTCGTCGTTTATGGATTCGTGACGAAATCCTTACAGGCCCTGATGCATCCGCGGTCGGATGCCGGTGTTCCAGCCGAGGGCAGTCATCCATGGCCGGCGGCGACCCGGAAGCGGGCGCAATTGCTGCTGGAGTTCGTCGAGAAGCGGGGCTTCGCGCATCCGAGGGAAGTGGATGAGCAGTTCGCGCACGGGACCGTCAAGAATTATTGGGGGGGATCGTCGAACGCCACCACGCATCTGCTGGCCGCCATGCATTATCGCGGGATGCTGCGAGTGGCGCGGCGCGAAGGGGGCATCCGGATTTACGCGGTGCATCAGCATGGGAGCGAGCCGGTGGATGCGGCCGAGCGCCACGCGCGAATGGATGCGCTGGTAGATGCGGCTGTTGGAATTTATGCACCGCTGCCCGGCGCGTGCCTGAGTGATCTGGTTCGCCGGCTGCGCTTTGCGGTGCCGCAGTGGCGCGGTGAGTTGAAGAGCGCGCTGCAACGAGCCAAAGAGAGGCTTGCGCATGCGCGCGTCGATGGTGTCGATTGGTACTGGCCCGCCGACGAGGATGTTGCGCAGCGTGCGGCGCCTGATACGGTGCGATTGCTGACGCCCTTCGATCCGGTGGTGTGGGATCGCGACCGGTTCGAGCTGTTGTGGGGCTGGGCGTATCGTTTCGAGGCTTATACGCCGGCGCCGAAACGCAAGCTGGGCTATTACGCGCTGCCGCTGCTTTGGCGGGATCGCGTAATCGGGTGGGCTAACGTTGCAGTGAAGGAAGCGAAGCTTCGAGCCGAGATGGGCTATGTTGAGGGGCGCGCGCCGACAGAGCGTGCTTTTGTGCGGGAGCTCGAGGCGGAGTTGGATCGGATGCGGCGGTTTCTAGGTTTGGACTAAAGGCACCGGAGCTCGCATGGGCCTGCCGGCCCACCAAAGGTCACGAAGACACCGTGGCGCACGCACTCCTGCGTGCCGCGTTCACACTCCTGTGAACGCCATAAAAACAATTCTTCTTCCTATTGTGTTCGCAAAAGTGCGTGCGCCACTGGGCGCCTTCATCGGCGCCGGTGCCTGGCCCGCATTTCACAGCTTCCTACAGTCGCGGCTCGGTACGTGCCAAAATAACTTAGTGGGCTATCGTGTCGCCGTCGCGCTGTTGATCCTGGGCTTCCACTGTCATGCTCAGACCGGCGCGGAGTTTTTTGAGAAGAACGTCCGCCCGCTTTTTATTCAGCGCTGCTTCGGATGCCACGGCGCGGGTACCAGCCCGATGGGCGGCCTTCGATTGGATCGCCGCGAATCAATTCTGCATGGGGGTGGGCGCGGACCGGCCGTAATCCCAGGGAAACCTAACGAGAGCCTGCTCATTCGTGCGCTGCAGCAGACAGACGATAGTCTGAAAATGCCTCCGGGCAAGAAATTGTCCGATGCGGAAATCGCCACGCTGGCGCAATGGATTGCGATGGGCGCGCCTTGGGCTGCTAATCAACCGACCGCCGCGGAAACTCCTACGCAGAAATACTGGGCGTTTGTTCCGCCCAAGGATCCGGCGGCACCGCAAGTCAAGAATTCAGAGTGGGTGAAGTCGCCCATTGATGCATTTGTACTGGCGGGCCTCGAAGCGAAAAATCTGAAGCCCGCGCCGCCCGCGACGAAGCGCGAGTTGATCCGGCGCGCCACTTTCGATCTGACCGGTCTTCCGCCGACGCCCGAAGAGGTGCAAGCTTTCTTGAGCGATGAGAAACCGGACGCATTCGCGCGGCTGGTGGATCGCTTACTCGCCTCGCCGCGCTACGGCGAGCGCTGGGGTCGGCATTGGCTGGATGTGGCGCGTTACGCCGATTCCAACGGCCTGGATGAAAACCTCGTGTATCGCAACGCGTTTCGCTATCGCGATTACGTGATCCAGGCGTTTAATAAGGACAAGCCGTACGATCAGTTTGTGCGCGAGCAACTGGCTGGCGATTTGTTGGTAGATGGGCAGGACCTGGCGACCACGTATGAACGATGGACCGCGACGGGATTTCTCTCGCTCGGCGCGAAGATGCTGGCCGAAGACGATCCGGTGAAGATGGAAATGGACATTGTTGACGAGCAGATGGACACCGCCAGCCGCGCATTCATGGGGCTGACAGTGGGATGCGCGCGCTGTCACGATCACAAGTTCGATCCGATTCCGCAAGCCGATTACTACGCGTTGGGCGGCATCTTTAAAAGCTCAAAGACAATGGAAAACTTCAAGGTCGTCGCCATCTGGCATGAGTACGTGCTGGCGCCGCCGGAGGATCGGGAGCGTTTACAAGCTCTGCTCGACAAGATCAAGGCGAAGAGCAAAGAGGCGGCTGTGATTACGCAAGCGGAGAATCGGAAACTCTCCGGCGAAGCGCGGCTGAAGCTGGGCGCGTATCTTCTGGCGGCCTCCGATGTTTTGCGATACGAGCAGATTACACTTGTACCGGTGCTCAGCGGGGGAAAAAATGCTCCCGCCGAGGCGATCGTTCGCGAGGCGTCCAGTTTCGAGCGTGGGAATGCTCCGAGGAAACTCGAAAAGGGTAAAGCGAATGTTGTGGAAGGCCAGAAGGGTCCTTGGTTTGCCGAATACGACGTGACGGTTCCCGCTGCCGGCGAGTATGAACTGGACATGCTGGAAGAGGAATCCGGAGCGGGCACTGCCGATGTGGTGGTGAACGGCGTTCTGCTGAAAGAGGGCGCGCCGCCGGTGCAAAATCGCGCGGCATCGCCGGATGCGGGAGGTTGGTCGGTCACGGGAATCTTTCCGTTTGCGGTTGGGCACAACACGCTTCGGCTCGAGCACAAATCGCGCTTTCCTTATTTCGAGAAGTTGCTGTTAACGCCAAATCCGCTGGCGAAGGGAACAGCGACGCCGCTATCGAACATCCAGATCTCGCGGCAATATGGGATCAATCCAGGATATCTGGATCATTGGGTGGAGGAGCTACGCCGATCGAAGGGCGCGCCGCATTCGGCGCTGTTTGCGTGGTACGCATTTCAAGCGCAGCACTCGCTGGATGAAAAGTCGTTGAGCGGTTGGACATCGCCGGCGGCGAAGTTGTTCGAGGGCTATCATCCAAAGTCGGCTGAGGAACTAGCCGCGCATTATCAGGAATTGTCGAACGAAGCCAGCCGCCAATTCCTGGCGATCCAGGCGTCGCAGCCCATTGCGGAGCAGAAGAAACTGGACGACGAGATGGAGGACCTGGCGCCGAAGAGCGCTCCGCAGCAGGTGCTTCCGGACGCCGGCCTGGACGCGCTGCGGGAACTGCTATATGAGAAGGCTGGTCCTTTTCGAGCGCCGGATGATTCCCGAAAATATTTCCCGGCGGCAGCCGACGCGCAATTGGCGGCAATCGAGAAAGAACGCAAGGAGCTGGAAGAATCGAAGCCGGATTATCCGCGCGCGATGGGCGTCGCCGAGGGCGCAAAGCCGACCGACCTCGCGATCCATTTGAGGGGCAGCCATTGGACGCTCGGCCCCGTTGCGCCGCGCGGATTCCTGCATGCGATTACACTCGCGAATCCACCGGCTATCCCAGAGGGCCAGAGCGGGCGGCTGCAGTTCGCGGAATGGTTGACGCAGCCGGATCATCCTCTCACCAGCCGCGTGATGGCCAATCGCATCTGGCGCTGGCATTTTGGACGCGGCATTGTTCCATCGACGGATAATTTCGGAAAACTCGGGGAGCGTCCCAGCAATCAGCCGCTGCTGGATTGGCTCGCGGTTCGTTTTGTGGAGCAACGCTGGTCGGTGAAGGAAATGCACCGGCTGATTATGCTGTCGAACACGTATCAGATGAGCACGAAATATAATGCCGAGGCCGCCGAGGTTGATCCGGAAAACACGTTGCTGTGGCGCGCGAACCGGCAGCGGCTGGATGCCGAACCCATTCGCGACGCGGTGATGGCTGTGTCGGGTGATCTGGATCTCACCATGGGCGGAACGCTGTTGAGCTACAAGGATCGGCAGTACGTCAGCGATACGGAGAAGCGCGGTAGCGTGGATTATGATCGCAATCGGCGGGCGGTCTACATCCCGGTGGTGCGCAGTTCCATGTACGAAGTGTTCCAGGCGTTCGATATGCCGGACCCTGCGACATCTTCGGGCGACCGCGCCGCTACGGTAGTTGCGCCGCAGGCGCTGTTCATGATGAACGGCAGCGTGGTGCTGCAGCATACGCGAACCATGGCGGAGCAGTTGCTGAAGCGGACGGATCTGGATGACGCTGGGCGCATTCGCGATGCTTATGAACGCGCGCTCGCGCGACCGCCGTCGGCCAAGGAAATCGATGGCGCGTTAAGTTTCATCGCGCAAGTGGATCGAGCCATCGAGGGACGCAAAACCGATCCGGCTGAAAGACGCACGTTCGCCTGGCAAAGTTTTTGCAAGGCGCTGTTATCATCGAACGAGTTTATATACTTGAATTGAGGCGCGCATGAATGCTCATTGGAACTCCTATTTGAATCGAGCGCTTTCGCGGCGCGAACTGCTGCGCGCGAGCAGCACCGGATTTGGCGGGCTGGCGCTGGCGGCCATGCTCGGTGAGCAGGCCAATGCGGCGACGGCGGGCGCGCAGAGTCCGCTGGCGGAAAAACCTCCGCAGTTCCCCGCCCGGGCGAAGCGCGTGATCTTTCTCTTCATGCACGGCGGGCCGTCGCAGGTGGATACGTTCGATTACAAGCCGCTGCTGATTCGCGATCATGGCAAGCCGCTGCCGTTCAAGCGTCCGAAAGTGGTTTCTAGCGAGACGTTCAATCTCTTAAAATCGCCGTGGGAGTTCAAACAATACGGACAGAGCGGGATGTGGGTGAGCGATCTGTTTCCGCAACTGGGCCGGCATGTGGATGACATCTGCTTTATCAAATCGATGTGGGGATCGAACTCGCGGCACGGCGGGGCGCTGCTCGAATTGCACACCGGCAGCGATACTTTCGTACGCCCCAGCATGGGTTCCTGGATTACATATGGATTAGGCACAGAGAACCAGAGCATGCCCGGGTTCATTACGATTTGTCCGACGCAGAGCCACGGTGGGGCGAACAATTACAGCTCGGGATTTTTGCCGGCTCCCTACGCGGGCACGCCGATCGGTTCGGTAGGAATCGCGGCGCGCGATGCGAAGATTCCCTTCATCGCGAATGCTGAAACGCCGCGCGACATTCAGCGCCTGGAGTTGGATTATTTGCAAAAAATAAATCGTGAGCAGTTGGCCACAACAGGTCCGGACCAGGCGCTGGAAGGGCGCATCGAGTCGTTCGAGTTGGCGTTCCGGATGCAATCGGAAGCTCCCGGATTGCAGGAGATTTCGGGCGAATCCCCGGCGACGTTGAAACTTTACGGCATCGATAACCGGGTGTCTGAAGATTTCGGACGGCAATGTTTGATGGCGCGGCGCCTGTCGGAAGCGGGCGTGAGATTCGTGCAGGTGAGCCACACCTACAAGTGGGATCAACACTCCGACCTGCTGCGGGATCATGCGCAGAATGCCCGCGAAGTGGATCAGCCCATCGCCGGTTTGCTGCAAGACTTGAAGGCGCGCGGGTTGCTGAAAGACACTCTAGTGCTGTGGGGTGGTGAGTTTGGACGAACTCCGACCGCGCAGGGCTCCGACGGGCGCGATCACAATCCGGAAGCGTTCACCATGTGGATGGCGGGCGGTGGTGTTAAACCCGGCCTTCAGTATGGGTCGACCGATGATTACGGATATTATGCGCCACCATTTTGTATCTGCTGGGGATGGATCACACCAAGCTGACTTATCGCTACGCGGGGCGCGATTTCCGGCTGACGGATGTGCACGGAAATGTTGTGAAAGATATTGTCGCGTAGCGGCAGGGCAGAACGGGCTAAGGGCGCCTGGCTCCGGATTCCGACGGCAATCGTCCTTGTCCAAAGGTCTATTTGCGAGCAGCGCCAACCGTATCCCGCTCAAAATAACGAATGATCACTGGCGTCACTCGGTTCAATTTTGGTGGCAGTCGCACTGACAGGAGCACCATGTCAGGCGGTTCTCCAGTCTGGCCAGGCGGCGGATGGATCAGGATCGCGGCTCCTGCTATTGGCATGTCGTTTTTCCCTAGCCATGAATCGAAGTTTCCCAGCCCTTCCGTTTGGGCCGGAGTCTTGTACTCAACGATGGTCTTGCCTCTGTAATTCAGCGTGTCTTGGGTAGGGGCCGGACGGAATCGGGAGATCAAGCCCATCCAGTGCGCGGATAGCGAATGCTCTATAGGCCGGAAAAACTCGCGTAATGATCTGTGCAACGTTATATCTTCCAGAGGTCCCGCCGTCCATGTGGTTGACCTCAATCGCTGCTTCTTCAAGGCCCGTCCATCCCGACATGCTGCGGTGGATTGGTTTCGGACTCAAGAAGAGGGCATAGCCGCCGGAACCGGAGGCTCCCTCGCAATACCAACCACGCGGGGCTAGGAGACCGATTCCATCCCCGGATTCGTAATACGCGAGCGCCTTGGCGTCCTCCCCACTTATCGGTACGGATCTACTTGTTCCCTTTGGCGCCTCCAGCCTTTCGATTTGCCCCGACGACGCACACCCAACGAATGGAACGGAAACCGCGTCGCCTTGGGGGCTGGCCGCAACGCCTGTCGTTTGCGCGAACAGCGGAGATTGCGCGTGCAGTGCCAGAGCTACTCCCGCTGTCGCAAACAGGAAGACACCCGGCCAGAGTCTCATGGCTGAAGCTTACTACGATTTCGCCGCCGCACGAACAATGCCTCGGAGGCGACTGTATCGAAGGGACGCCGGTGAAGATCGTGATCTTGCGTTTGGGAGTGCGCAGCGAGACGTTCTTGAGATTATTCTCGCGTGCACCGCGGATCTCCATGTATTCCTGGGGCATGAAGTCCGCGGTGGTTCAGCGCACCTTCGCTCTACTACGCATAAGCGCTTTCCTCTTCGATTTGATCTGATTGTAATCAACGGCCGCTTGGACGAGAGTTTTTAGAGCGCGGTCATTAATCTTATCGCCCTCGAAAAGATCGATCGCTCGCCACACTTTGCCTCCCAGGCCGTTGTTAAAGAGCTTGTCAGGATCCGGGAGGCTGGCCCCGTGCGCAAAGGTAAGCTTCACCTTATCTTTGTGGGCGTTGCCGACCGCGATTATTCCGTCGCGAGACCACACCGGGCTTCCCATCCACTTCCATTCCTCGATGATCTCCCGGTCGGCCGCAAGAATGCTCTTGCGAATGCCGGCCAGCGTTTTGCCACGCCAGTCCGTGAGTCCTGCGATCAGCTGGTCAATACGTTCCGATGGGTCCATTGGATCTTTATACCTCGAATTCCGGCCTTGTTATTGATCTCTTCGAAAGGAGCCGCCGAAGGACATGGCCTTTCCACATCCACAATCCCGAAATGAGCATCACCGGAACAACGACAAACCGAACACGGCCCGCGTAGTTTGGAAGCTCTTCGAACGGACTATAAATATACCCCAGGATCGGAATGCTAAAGACGATGTGAATCCCGCGAACAATCAAACGTTGTGTGGCATCTTTCATGATTAGTGTCCCCTCCATTTTTCGCCGACCCTTCAGCCCCGCGGCCTTCCGCGCCCACCGGGGCTCCCCTCCTGCTGATCGCCCTTAATAGCGTGCCAGCTGGGTGAGCTGAATCAGGTTGCCGCAGGTGTCTTTCAGCATCGCAATGGTCGAGGCAGTCACGTCGGTAGGTGGCATCGTGAACTCCCCGCCGCCGGCCTTGATCCGCTCGTAGTCGCCCTTAATGTCGTCGGTGAAAAACATGGCCGCGGGCTGGCCTTGTTGAAAGATCGCCTGCTGATACGCTTTGGCTGCGGGGTTATCGTTCGACGCCAGCTGCAGTTCAGTGCCGTTCGGATCCTCGGGCGAAGCCACGGTCAGCCAGCGATATGGGCCCTGGCTGAAATCGGTCTTCTTGGCAAAACCCAGTACCTCCGTATAGAAGCGCAGGGCCTTGGCCTGATCGTCCACGTATATGCTCATCACTTTGATTTTCATTTCGTTTCTCCTTTGTCACGTTCGCGGTTTGGGCCGCTTCATCCTTAGTGAATCTGTGTCAACCTGTACCAGGCCGGAGCAAAACCGGCCAGGACCAGCGCGCCGGCAACCGCCAGCCCTTTAAGTAATCGGAAGCTGCTGATCGACGCGGGCGCGATGGGCCTCACAATCAAACGTTCATACGCGATGAACGCGGCCACCCCTCCCAGCACCACATTGATGGGCAAAAAGTTGTATTCGCCTCGCACGATGTGAAAGACAGCCGCGAGGATCATGACCAACGTCAGGCCGATGGCTGCAAACGGCGTGAGCTTCGGTTTCACTCCGGTCATCGCCGGCAGGATCAGCCCCACGCCTCCCAGAAATTCCGAGACCCCGATGAAGATGGCCAGGTCCTGCGGCACGCCGGAAAGCCAAGGCACTTCGTGGAGCGCCTGGTTCCACAGCGCCGGCTTGTACCATAAGATCTTGCCGAAACCGGTGATGCTGAAAAAGATGCCCCACAACACTTGCACGGTCCAAAGTGCGGTATTCATACTTGCCTCCGTTGATTCACGAATCCTGAGCCGCCTGAGGCGGCAGGTTAGGCTTTTCAATTCCGAACTGCTGGGCGTATTCCTCCCTCAGCCGTTGCCAGCCGAACTTCATCGCCTCGGAACCAGCGATTCGGCCGATGGGGCTCCCGCTGAGAAGGTGATCCAGAACATCGAAACAAATGTGCCACCCGGCAGCACCCCATGCGATGAAGCGGCGATCGATGCTGGTCCATAGCGTCAGGCGCGTGCCGCCACCCAAGGCTTCGAGTTGCCACCGGACATCGTGGTCACCCCAGTTGTACTCCAGCACCTTGTGAGCGTCAGCTCGCGTCACTCTGGATTCGCTGACGGACGACGTGGGCGCTCTCACCGTGGTGAGCTTCACCGTGGCCCCAACCTTGCCCAGGCTCCCATCGGCTTCAAACGGAGCCCACTCGCGCAGATGCGCTGGGTCGGTAAGCGCCTGCCAGACTTTTTTCGGCGAGTGGCGCAGCTCTCTGACGAGGACCAGCGTCCACTTCTCTCCGTCCTTTTGTATCTCGGCCCCATTGGCCGGACCCGGTGTGTACTGATCGCGATAGGTCATCTTCTTCTCCTTGTCTTCCTTTTCGCTGGTGTGGATGATTGCTCAATGTGATCCATGCGGTCGAGGTGGCGTTCGAGAGCATCCACGTGAGCGGACCAGAACCGGCGGAATGGAGCCAGCCAGGCATCCACCTCCTGAAGGGGTTCAGGTTTCAGCCGGTAGAGACGGCGCTGTGCGTCCACCGTGGATTCCACGAAACCGGCATCGCGCAGCACTCGCAGGTGCTTGGACACGGTCGGCTGCGGCATCCGAAGTTGACGCTCGATCTCTCCCACCGACTGTTGGGACAAGACCAGCAGGCTCAATATCGCGCGGCGGTTCGGCTCCGCAATGATTTCGAACACAGATTCCACGCCCTTAATATACTGCAGAGAGCATATACGTGTCAAGGGATATACGGGCAAGGTTCAGGCCACGGCGTTTGTCACTTGGTGGTCACTCGCTCGGTGCTCAAAACTCTTCGCCCTGATCCCGTATCTCCAACTTGAACTGCCAGCCCTCATAGGTCATCATCATCCGGCCGAGTTCATCCCACGTGATATCCCGGCCATCGATTATGACTAGCGGTACTTGACCATCCCGAGCTTCATCCCACTCGATCGTGCCTCGCACCAGCCCGTTATCTGCGATCTGCGGCCCCAGATCGCCTTCCACGATGTGCCGGAGGGATAAGGCGCGGCGGATCTTGTCGATCAATCGTCCGAGCAGCGCAAGCAGATCGTCCCCTGGTTCGCCAATCACCTGAAATTGGTAGCCGGCCGGATGTCCTCCCCGAAGCTCGAATGCATCCAGCGCAACGCCAGGACCGAACAAACGGGTCTGGAAATGAAACAGGTGGGCTTTTCCTGCGCAGTCAACCAGCTCGACGGGATCGAATTTGAGATGCTCAAAATTGTTCAGACCATCGGACTTGGCAACTTCGACGTTAAAGCATCGGCTGCAAACCTGGCGGTAGCCCTTCTCAATCGAACCGTAGTTGATGATGTCATAGTCCGGCGTGAACTCGTCGCAGTCGGCACATCGGATCTGTGTTCGTCCGAGTTCGGCGTGATCCATAGTTCCTGAGCATAACAGGCCTGCCGGATTATCGGTTGCCGAACCGGTCCAGGGTAGCCTTTAGCAAAGTCGTGGAGGATCAAAAGGTCGTCGTCCCGAGTTTGTCGACCGCGGGCCCCAGCTCAACCAGTCCCCGAGTGACAGCTTCGCCCAGAACACCGAGGAAGCCCGGCGACCCACAGGCCACGATCAGCAGCAACACGTCGTGCCGCAACGCAGAGCGCAACTCCCGGGACCGAATGACATCCGCCTTGGCGAAGTGTTGCCCGCATCGCTCAAGGCAAGGAAAACATGAACATCACATCACCATTCAAGAGCCGGCCTGGCCGCTTGCAACCCTGGCGCCGTTGTCGCACCGCTCCTGGGGCGGACTCTGATGGTCCACCTGTAACAGTGCCGTCCCATACACAAATCGCCGAAAGAAGACCGGTATCAGGAGCGAAATAATCTGGAACCGGCAAAACCCAATTCCCAGCAGGCACCTTATCGCGTGCCAAATCTTTCCTTGCCGTAGCGCTGGCATGATCCTGCGCTTGAACACGGCCCGTGCGGCAATCATTTCCGTTTTCATCGGAACAAGAAAAAGTGCAACGAACACGATACAACGGATAATGGGATGTCCAAACATCTTTGGACAGGGATAGTTCCACTCCACGAAGTTTTCGTAAAACAATGCGTGCAGAAGCGCTCGATCTTTGCGTGAGAGATTCGATGATTGTCGCTGAGTCTGATCCAAGCGCGCGCCTGACCAGGCTTTTCCGCCACGCTTCACGACATATGGAATTCCGTTGAACGTACTGTCCGCGAGCGTTGCCTGATAGGGAAGATCAAGCCACGCCGTAAGATCGCGGATAGTTTCCGCGGCATCACAGTGCAGATCTTCGAAACGTATTGTCCGCGTTCGGGACTCCATTCTGAAATGAGGCACATCCTGATTAGCCAGGCAAGCCAGCGCCGAGTAGGGGGCTAGGACATAAGTTCGTGGAAAAGCTTCGGCTAAGCTACCAAAAATGAACTGGAACATTCCGTTACACGAAGAGATCGGGTCCCGAACCGTGTGGACGAATTTAGCCTCCGGAAAGTCCTCCACCAAATGCGCTGCTACTCGATTACTCGAATCGTGTTGCGCGTAAACTATTAACGGATTCGAGCTTGCAGGCCGCCTGCCAAGCGCCAGAGCGTAGGCAATGTGCACGAATATAAAAAATGTCCGGCGTGACTCTAGGAATTCCGTCGGCCACTCTCGATAGAACTCAAGAATGGCTTGTACCGCGGCATAGTATCGGGCAGGTGAGATCGCGAAGTCACCATCGAAAAACCGGCCATAGGTCGAATCAAAGGCCGGGTATGCGATTAACTTTTCATGCAGCGGCAAGGAAGGGTAGCGCTCAAAGAATTCGTACAGTCTCCAGCCGCAAATCTCAGGAAGCATCATCACATCTTCATGCCCGTCCAGATAACTGGACAGAAGAAGCGAACCACTCCTACCCCAACACAGAATGGCCACCACTCTGTCCATCGCCTGCACATCGTAGCGCCGAAGGTCCTCCATTTTCTCCGCAATCAAGCCCCGTAGGTCCATGGACCGCTCTGCCTGAAATAAATCCTTAGCGCGTTGCAGGATTTCTTCCGGGCGGGGAGCTGAATTTTCCGGACTGGTTTGCGCCTTCACGAATTGGAGAAGGTCCGAGCGTGGTCCCTCCCTGCTTCCATGATGTTCAATCCCTCGTGTAGCCATCACGTGCGCCGCACCGCCCAGGCGCGTGTCAGATAGGTTGTCTCGATTTCCGCGCCATCGGCGGTCTTACGCTCCACGAAATCCAGAAACCTGGTGAACAGATCCGAGCCAAGCTGTACGCGCAAATCGTTGACCGAGCGCCAGGCGCCCAAATATTGCCCGACAGTTTGAGTGGCTTTGTGACGCGCTTCAAGATAAACCACGTCGTCAAAGCCGCGCTTGGCCCATAACATTTCGGTGAGTCTCTCGGTAAGGCCGGAACGTCCCGAGGAAACGCGTTTTACACCCGGGTTCAGCCGCGTGATTTCCTGTTCGATTTCAACCAGAAGTGGGTTGAGCTCGATCATTCGCGGGTTCCACAAGGCGACGAAACGCCCCCCGGGCTTCAATATTCGTTGGAACTCCGCGCAAGCCTTGTCGAAATCGGTCCAGTGAAACGAGGAGGCCATCGAGACCAGGTCGTAGGCGCCAGAGGGTAAGCCGGTCTCCTCGGCACTCCCGCCACGCCAAACGATGTTATGTTTTTGCGACGTCAAAACACCCTGCCGCCGCATCTCTTCGCTAGGCTCTACCGCGGTGACGGAACAGAGATCTTGCGCCGCCAGCATCCTGGTCCAAATGCCGGTTCCAGCACCGACATCGGCCGCGTTCACTTCGCGAGCCGGGCGCCCAATCAGTGCCAGGATCGCTGGAACGATGCTGGGAGCATACCCGGGACGGAACTGGGCATAGTCATCCGCAAGGCTGTCGAAATTGCCATGTTTGATCAAGGTTTCAGTCATTCTTTGGGGCCCCGTAGGATAAATTCAGTTCTCTATGCATCAGTTTTCTAAGCATCAGCTCTCTAAGCAAAGATTGCCCTCCCGGATCATTTGTTCGTAGAGTTCCAGGTCGCCCGAGCTGTCAATCTCGCCCCAGTGCCCGGCGATGCCTACGGTTTTGACGGAGAATCCGGAGTCAAGCAATGCGCGGAGCAGCGTGGTCATGTCCATGGCATCGCGAGTCTTCGCGTCGGCGGCCGCCAACACTTTCTCGACTGCGCGCCAGGCCTGCGGCGTGAATTTCAGCAATCCCATATACTGCCCCTCGATATCATCAATCCGCGTGGTTCGTCTTCCGATCTCGATCAGATTCCCGCGCGCATCCGTTCGGAACGTTTCCGCATCACTCAACGGATCGGCAAACCGCCGTGCCCACAAGCTGCGCCAGTCGCGGTCGTAGGCCACCACCAGATCGCCGGACGTGGCGGCCAGGTCCCGCACGGCGTCGCGCCCATAAAAGATGTCCGCATAGCTGATGACAACAGAATCAGATTCCAGCCATGCGCCTGCCGCCACTAGCGACATAACCATATTCGTTTCCCCCCAGCGCGGATTTTCGAAATATGTGACATCCTCGACGTTGATCCTATTCCCCAGATAACCGCGAACGATCCCGATGGCGGACACGCCGCCGCCGCGCAGCGCCGCGATTTGACGCCGGATGAGCGGCTTATGGTCCAGCTCCACTAGACATTTCGGCTGATCCTCGGTAAGAGTATTCATGCGGCTACCGCGTCCGGCTGCAAGAATGACGGCACGCATCTCTCAGGCCTCGAAAAACCGGGAAAATAACGCAACGTCGTCCGAGGCAAACGGCTGCCGGCGTTCGGGATGCCACATCACGCCGATCATACGGCTGCTCGAGTGCTTGACCGCTTCGATCACTCCATCATCGGCAATTGCCCAAGTCATGAGGGGTGGGTGAACCTCCATCGCTCCGAAATTATGAAAACTATTCACTTCCACGCGCTTGCCATCTATCGAAATATGCTGCCGGGGAGCCACATGGCCGTGAACTTGTTGCAGCCGAGTGCCAAAGCGGTGCTGAATCATTTGCATTCCGCGGCAAACGCCCAAAACGGGTAAGTCCCGGCGCTCGGCCAGATCCAGAAGCGCGCTCTCGGTTTCATCGCGATCTGGAGCATCGCCGCCGTAGGCTGTCAAATCGTTTCCACCGGTAAGCACGATGCCGCTCACTTTCTCGCAGATCGTCAATGCGGCTTCGACAGAGTTCGGGATCGGGATTGGAAGCAATCCGCACTCCAGGAGGAATTTTATCCAGACCTGATCGAGACAATCGCGCCGCGTGGCATGTGGTGGGTCCACGGCCACCCGCTGGGTGACGGCAACGGTCTTCATGATATAACCTGAACCTGCTGGTTGCCGCAGTCGAGACAGATCTTGCCGGCCCTTTTCCAGTTGCCGAACAACGTCTCACCGGCGCCGATAACGGCCGGCATGGCCAACTCATTGGCGCGAATCGCCATATGAGAATTAACCCCGCCGAATTGAGTGACAAACCCCGCAATGCCTCGGCTGAAGATCCAATCAAACCCCGGATCGGCGCTGGGAACAAACAAAATCGTATCCTTGATCTCTTCCGGTGAATCGTCGATGGTGCTAACCGGTGCGGTTACGCACTGTTTGGTGATGAAATTCGGATGGATCGATGGCAAGTGGAACGCGAAGGCATCCTCGGGCGCAGAGATCAGAGGTGGAAGCACGATCTGGCGGGTGAGGTTATGGCGGCGTCTGCCTTCCGCGACGCTGTCTTTGAGCCGCGCTGCCACGCTGCCGCTTTCGGTATAGAGTGCACGAATGTCGGCAATGTCGAGGAACGCACAATCTTCGGTGGAGAGCCCGTATTCTTCCCCGATCTGCTTGATCAGAGAGAGCGCGTCGCTCAGGCTCCGGGTAAAGACGAACTTGGCATACTCGCGCCCTTCGATTCCACCTTTGATAAAGTCAATGAGGCTCAGGATATCGTGTTCAATGCCGTGTTCTTTGAGCAATCGCTCGATTAAACGCAATTGGCTGACGGACAACAGAAAGCGCGACGGCGTTGCGTGCCGCTGGCGGCGGTTTGACCAATCGAAGTACAGGTCGGGCGCCTCATCATAACGCGGGGAGAGAATATCATAGGTTCCCGGACGAAGATGTCCGTAGCGCGCCAAAAACTCAGCTTTGGTCGAGCGGCAGTAATCCCGGCCGATCTGGGAGCCCACCGTTTCGAGATCCGACATGAATGCCGCGTGCCCGGACCGGTCTAACACGCCCGTGGTTACGAGCGAACCCAGAAACTGCGTCGCGATGAAGCCCGCTCGCGCCAACCCCGCAAAAGGAAGGGTCCCGTACCGCTTGCAGTCTTCCAGCAGCCAATATACTTTCGAAATCTTGTCGATGGAAGCGTCTTGGATCTTGGGGAGGCGTTCCACCAGCTTGTCGACCCTGGCGCGATCCTGGCACCACAAGCCATTCTCGTTGTTTATGATCTTGTTGGTCAGGTTGCGGAGCAGACCGGTAATGTCGGCAATGTCTTCGCCCGAAAAGCCATGCTTGGCTAGCGCCAAAAGCCGTTCTGGGAGATCCAGCGTGTAGCATGAAAAAATGATTTCGAATTCTACCTTGTCGTGCAGCGTGGGTTGCGCCAACAATCGCTCAATGTAATAGTTGACCAGCCGCTCCGCCAAATCCGGCTGCATGTCGCGGGGTATGAATGAATTGAAGCTCACCCGGACATCTATGTACGGCAACCCGTGAAAGCTCACCAGCAGCGGAAAGCTCCGCAGATTCTTGTATCCGTAATTGTTGCGCTGATAAGCCCAGATGGAATCGGTGATCAGCTCCCTATAAAGCGAGAGCGCCAATGGGCGCGGCTTCAGTCCAATTATTTCGGCGGGGTTCCAGTCGGGCATGACCCCAAACACCGATCGATTGCCATGCAGGTAAGGGTGCGGCCTGGTTAAGAGCGCCACTTTCTGCGCGATCTCGGTAGCGGCGGCTGCTGTGGCTTCGGCGTCGTCCGTCAATGGACCAGGCGCCGGCTGCCGTTCCTTAAGCGCGAGCGGGCGCGCCTGCAGAAGATACAACGCGCCCTTGCGGTCCACTGCGAATTCCACATCAAGGCCATCGCATCCCACCAGAGACTCAAGCTCTCGTAGCAGCTCTAGAATGGGCAGGAGGTGGCTGGGAATCCCCTCCTGGCAGGACTTGAGACAGATAAAAGTCTTCAGCTTTTCAGCAGTTCCCGACGTGACCAGATCGGAGCGGCCGGAGTAATCGTCATAATTGATGACGAAGTATGGCCCGCCACCCTGTGGTTCGCGCGTAACGGCCACACCGGCCATTGACACTTCCTGCAACATGGGCTGCACCAAAACCTGATCCTGCTGGCAATCATTGCCTGCGTATGACGCTATCACCCGTTCCACAGCGGCCGGGATGGCTGGGGCGCCTTTCACGCCGGCAACTGACGTAAATTGTCCAGCCTTCGACTCAGAGCTTGAGTCCTCGCACTTGGCGCTGCTACGGACGATTAGCGCTTCCGATCCCCAGGGCGATGCGGAGATACGCTTGAGTACGCCTGCCCGGTCGGCGTGCCATTCGGCGCTGGAAAAGCACACCTGGGGCAGGATTGCAGCACTGCGCAATACCGGAGCGAGCCGCTCAAGTGTTTCAGCCTTCGTGCCCAATTGGACCACGCTCCGATTCGCATATGCGCGCTGGCGTTTCAGCCCGGATACCCGGTCCAGAATCAGCCGCACTGCCTCCCCGGGTTGCATCGAGGCATCATTGTCTAAAATGAGGTCAGGCGCCTCCGGAGTCTCAGCGGGAATGTCGAGGCCAACAATATTTGCAGCCTCGTTATTGGCCCCCAAATATATCCCCTTGGTATCGCGCCGCCTGAGTTCCTCCAAGGGGACCCGAACGAAGATTTCGTAGTACCGGGAAATGTTCTCGCGATTCCAACGTTGCACGTCGTGGAACAGAGAAATCGTGGAGCAGACAACATCGGACCCCTGCTCTGCCAACATACGGCACAGCTTCCCGTTCCGCATGGCAGCCGATCGACGATTCTCGGCGCTATAACCCAAATCACTCGAAACTGCCGCCCGGAGCGAATCTCCGTCGAGAAAGATTACAGGGCAGCCCAAAGTTCGCAGATGCGATGACAGCGCACAACCGATAGTAGTCTTTCCTGCAGCAGATAGTCCGGTTATCCAAAACACGCGGCCAGGCGAGGTCATCGTTAAGAGTGTAACCGTATGTTGATCAAGTTGTAACTAAATAATTGTAACCGTCTGTTGATCAGATTGTAACTAATGCAGTGTCCTTAATGTACGCCGCACTTTAGTACTAGTGGTAACAGAACGAGGATGAAGAGCCATCACCTGCGCACCCACGGGTCGCATCGGCTTGCGGCCGGCCGGGACGACGAAACTGCGCGGCAATGAACTTTTCTGGTTCGTTTCTGACAGGAATCGCTAGCTGTACCAACTGAACCTACTTGCACTGACTTAGACTCAACTGGACCGACCTGACCTCAAAACCTGCCATAAACTCCGGACGTTGTCACTTCGTTGTAACTCGCCACCGTTCAAAAACTCCGGGAACTCCAACTTGAACTACCAGCCCTCATAGCACATCAGTATCCCGCCGACTTCGTCCCACCGTGATCTCTCGTCCACCAACGACAAGTACCGATCACCTGCGATTGGCGGCCGGGGAAAAGGCCGGCCATCCTTGTCCCCAACCCCCCTATGCGCAAATTGCGTACACTGGAAAGGGTATGGTCGGCGCTCCGATGACAGTAGTGGAGACTGCGGAGTTTCTGAAGCACGCGACCGAGCTCATGCCAGATTCGGACCGCGACGACCTGGTGGCGTTCGTGGGAGCGAATCCGGAGGCTGGCGAGATCATCCAGGGGACCGGCGGTGTGAGGAAGATTCGCTGGGCCCGGGAAGGCATGGGAAAGCGTGGCGGCGCGCGGGTCATCTATTACTATCACAACGAGTACTATCACAACGAGCGCCTGCCCGTGTTCCTGCTGTCTGCGTATGCGAAGAACCGCAAGGCGAATCTCAGCAAGGCTGAGCGCAAGGCGATGAAGCGTTTGATACCGATCCTTGTGGCGGGTTATCTGAGAAAGGTGTAGAAAAATATGGCTACGAAGAAAGCGTCGAAACCGAAGGCGAGACATCTGGCGCGCCCACGGAAGCGTCAGACTGTAGGCGAGAGCATAATCGAGGGATTGAAACAGGCGATCGCGTGGACCCAAGGCGAGAACGAAAACGTCCGCGTGACGCTAGTGCATGTTCCCGAGGTCGATGTGCGCGAGGTCCGGACCAAGATGGGATTGAGCCAGGCGCAGTTCGCCACTAAATTCGGTTTCCCGCCAGCGACACTGCGCAACTGGGAGCAGGGGCGCTCGCGACCGGACGCGCCGACGCGCGTGCTACTGGCGGTAATTGCCAAGCATCCGGAGGCGGTGGAGGATGTACTGCGGCGAGCGAGTTGACCCTTATTATTCTTGCGTAGTGACGATCGAGATCGCCGGATCGCTGCGCGAATCAAGTAATTTGCAGAATCAGCATTCGCGTGGGACAGATCGATCAGCACATCGGTGTCGATCAGCGAAACCATCGATTAGCGCCCACTAACGGCGCGGACTGTCCCTGAGCTTGTTCACAAACTCGATCGCCGATGTCGGCGCGATCCTTCTCGTTCGAACGCCTATCAGACTTGCTCCCGAGGCGAAAAACTGGTCCCGTGGAGACAGCGAATCCGAACGTTTCCCAATCTGCAATGCGACAAGCTGCACATCCGCATGTATCTGGTGTGTAAATCTGGTGTATAAATCTGGTGTATAAATCAAATGATGCGCGCCACCAGAGCCCTCACTGCCGCCCTCCTTGCGGTCGGTTGCATCGGCGTGATTGCGTTTGCTTCCTCTGCGAGTCTCGTCATCCCGTTGCGAACCCGAGTGCAAGTATTCAAGGACAGCGATAACTGGCAAGCAGTGACCGCTCGGGGAGACTTTGCGCCGGCGGATTCGGCCATCATCGTCTGTGATATGTGGGATAAGCACTGGTGTGCGGGTGCGACGAATCGTGTCGAAGATCTGGCGCGCCGCATGGATCCTGTGTTGCGCAAAGCTCGCGAGACGCACGTCCTGGTGATCCACGCGCCGTCGGAAACGATGGAATTTTACAAAGACTATCCACAACGCCAGGTGGTGCTGCGGGCTTCGAGCTTTCCGCATCCCGAGAGCCTTGTCCTGGCTGATCCACCGCTTCCGATCGATGACTCCGACGGCGGCTGCGACACGCCCGGAGACAAGGAGCATCCAGTCTGGAAACGCGAGAACCCGCTTCTTTCGATCGGCCCGGAAGATGCCATTTCCGATAATGGCGATGAGATTTACAATCTGCTGCGGCAACGAAACATCCACACACTCTTCATCATGGGCGTGCATGCGAACATGTGCATTTTGAATCGCAGCTTCGCAATTAAGCAAATGACGAAGTGGGGTCTGCATTGTGTTCTCGTGCGTGATCTCACGGACGCAATGTACAATCCCGCCCGCAAACCTTTCGTCTCGCACGTGGCAGGCACCGAGTTGGTAGTCGAACACATCGAGAGGTTCTGGTGTCCGTCCGCACTCAGCGCCGATCTGATATTGGCCATGGCTCGGGCCGGCGGCTCGGATTCGGGGCATCCAGCCGGGAAAAGATGAGGGGCTATTAACCGAGTGCACCGAAGAACCTTTATCGCCGCTGCGGGATCTGTTCTTTACATCCGAGCGGCGCCTTCCGATCAGATTCGGGTAGGCATCATCGGCTCCGGAGGCCGCGGTCAGTTCCTGATGAAGGTTTTCATGCTGGATACGGCGGTGCGAATGGTCGCGGTCGCGGACGTGTTCGAGCCGAATCTGGAAGCGGGGCTTTCCCTGGCAAAGGGCGCGAGAGCTTATCGCAATTATCAAGACCTGCTGGCGGATAAAGAAATCGACGTCGTTATCGTCGCGACGCCCGAGCACTGGCACCACCAGATGCTGCTGGACGCTCTGGCCGCGGGCAAGGATGTCTATATCGAGAAACCGCTCTGCCAGAGACCGGAACAGGGCGTTGACCTGATGGATGCCACGCGGCAATCGAAAAGTATCGTGCAGGTCGGGATGCAGCGCCGAAGTTATGATCTCTATCTGAAAGCTCGCGATATTCGTGCTTCGGGCGCCTTGGGCTCCGTGCGCCTGGTGCGATCCTGGTGGATCAACAACAATCTCTCCGAAAAGCCTGCCACACAGCTCACAGGACGTCTGGATTGGGAGCAGTGGCAAGGGCCGGCCCCGCATCGACCGCTCGATCCGGACCGCTTCTATCACTGGCGCAGCTACAGCGATTACTCCGGCGGCATCATGGCCGATCAGGGCGCCCACATTTTTGACGGCATTCACCTGATCCAGGGCGTCGGATTTCCCTCCGCGGTGAACGCATCGGCAGGCCGAGTCCACAGCTCGAAGAGCGACACGCCGGAAATAGTTATCGTCACCGCCGAATATCCCGAGGATTTTGTGGCCGTCTTTACGATAAACTACGCGGGCATACATTATCCTTCGCGCCTGGATCAACTGAACCAGTTCGACGGAGATCGGGCCCGCATGGACGTCGGACGTGAATTTGTTTCTGTGTATACCCAGTCCAAGCCGGAATCGCCGGAAAGCACAATCACAGGTTCATTCTCCGAGGCCACGAATGCTCACGTCGAAAACTTCTTGAATTGCGTGCGAACACGTACGCCGCCGAATGCGCCCATCGAAAAAGGATTTCAAGCTGTCTTGGTGACCCAGCTTGCGAATCTATCGTTAAGACAAGGCCGGCGCATTCGATGGAACGCGAGCACGCGGCAGGTGGAGGTTTAAGGAGCCATGCCGGCCATGTCGCGACGCGAAATGCTGGCGCTGGCTGGAACGCTCGCTACCCGGGGACTGGCGGCGCCCGGTTCGCCGAAGATTTGCATTTTTTCGAAACATCTGCAGTGGCTGAACGTGGCGGATGCGGCGAGATTGGCGATGGACCTTGGCTTCGATGGCATCGACCTCACGGTCCGCAAGGGCGGCCACATCGAGCCTTCCCGAGCGGCCGAGGATCTGCCTCGCGCGGTCGAGACGATCCGGAAAGCGGGCCTCGAGGTTCCGATGGTCACCACCGACATCGTGACCGCGCAAAGCGAGCACGCCGGGGAAATCCTACGGACCATCAGTTCACTCGGAATTCGCGCGTATCGCTGGGGAGGCTTTCGGCTCGACCCCAGCCGATCGATTCCCGATCAGCTCGAAGCGGCCCGCGGGCCGGTGCGCGATCTTGCCGCCCTCAACAGCTCGCATGGCGTTTGCGCGATGTATCACATCCATTCCGGCGCAGGACTTCTGGGCGCTTCGATCTGGGATCTGTATCTGGTGCTCAAGGGCTTCGATCCGGATGCTGTGGCTGTTAATTTCGATATAGCGCACGCTACCATCGAAGGCGGGCTGGGAGGCTGGCGCAATTCGGCAAGTTTAATTGCGCCATTCACACGCGGCATCGCGCTGAAGGATTTTTACTGGGAGAAGGGCGCGGATGGAGCGTGGCAGCCCCGCTGGTGCGCGATCGGCGATGGCATGGTCAACTTCACGGAATACTTCCGCGCGCTGGGCGCAGGGTTCCGCGGGCCCATCCAATTGCATTTCGAGTATCGGGAAATGGGCGGAGCCGAAGACGGCAAACGGTCGCTCAGCATCAGTCGCGACCAGTTTCGGCGGAATGCGGAGCGCGACCTGAAGCGCATCCGGGAACTGATGAAATGAAGATGACCCGCAGACACCTTCTGGTGGCCGCATCTGCGCCCGCTTTGCTATTGGGTGCAAGGAGCAAATCGATTCGTATCGAAGATGTGTCCTTCGAGTTCGAGGACTTTCAGTATCGGACGCCGATGAAGTTCGGCGGCAACGTGGTGGAACGCGTTACCCTGCTCAACGTCCATTGCACAATTCGAGCAGCCGACGGACGGACCTCGCATGGACGGACCTCGCATGGATTCGGATCGATGCCGCTGGGGAATGTCTGGTCGTTTCCACAGCTTCCTTACGACACCTCCTTGAACGCAATGAAGACGCTGGCTGGGCGCATCGGAGCTATTACGCGCAACTCGGGCGTTGCAGGGCATCCGATCGATATTAATATCGCGCTCGAACCCGAGTACCTGAAGGCCGCTGTGCAAGTTTCGCGCGACCTCAAGCTTTCGCTTCCGATTCCAAAACTTTGTACGTTAGTCACCTTCAGCCCGTTCGACGCCGCGGTGCACGACGCGTATGGCAAGTTGCACGGCGTGAGCTGTTATGAGACGTACGGGCCGCAGTTTTTGCCGCGAGATTTATCGGCTTACCTAAACCATGAATTTCGCGGCGAGTTTCTGGATCATTATATATTGCGCAAGCCCAAGGCCCAAATGCCGCTCTATCATTTGGTCGGCGCGGTGGATCCGGTCACAGCGAGCGACGTCCGCCAAAGAGTCGGAGACGGCTTGCCTGAAAATCTTGCTGAATGGATCCGCTACAACGGTGTAACGCACATCAAGATCAAGCTCAATGGTTCGGATCTCTCCTGGGACGTTGACCGCGTCGTCGCCGTAGATCGCGTCACCACTGAAACCCAGCGCTCGCGCCAGGTGGCCGAGTGGCACTATTCGTTAGACTTCAACGAGAAGTGCCCGAACGTGGATTATCTGCTGGCGTTCCTACACCAGCTGCGCGAACGAGCGGAAGAAGGTTTTGGCCGGATCCAGTACGTCGAGCAGCCAACCAAGCGC
>JBEKJJ010000159.1:0-16491 GCA_050011295.1 Bryobacteraceae bacterium | reverse complement strand
CCAAAAACGCGTGCCAAGAAAATCACAAGCGCAGCGGGCCAGGCGCACCGCACGAAGGCTTGATATCCAACACCAGGCACTCGCAACCAGTCAGTCCACTGCATCGGCGTTATTGTGTTCTGAAATCCGGCGTACCATTCAGACCAGAGTTGCAATTGAGACAGCGACAACATTGCTAAGAGGAACGCCCAACTCCCCATGGCGCACGGCCGCAAGGTCACGATCGCGAAGCCGAGCAATACGCAAAACGCAGGTGGAACAATCCAGATCGCAGCCGCCTGGAACATGGTGGGAACCCCGCAAGTACAATGCGGGAACTCTACCAGAATTCGACGGATATGGGCGTCGGCGGAACGAACTGTGACGGTAAATTGATTATAGATTGCGCCCCCTATTGAGGGCCGATGCGATCGATTCCATAGCTCCCCAAGGTAAACTGACATCCCCCTGAATTCGCGCCCATTCACGCTCAACAATTCATCCCCCCAGCTCAGCGCTGAGTGGTGCTCGGGATCGAAATGACCTTCTTCCCAGCTCCGGGTGTAAGCGCGGGAGTTGATGCGACCTGAGAAGGGCTGAAGCGTGAACGGCACGTAGAGATCCAGCATCCTCTCCACATGAACCGTATCGCGCGAGGCACGCCATTGGAACACGGCGACGAACGCGAACAGAGGAATCACAACCAAGTACCTGACCAGTCGTGCGGCGCTCATCCGTTCTAGGGGGCCTCTCTTCCAGAGACACCACTAAAGCGCCGGCAGTTCCCCCGCGGAGACGAAGCTTGAAGCTTCCGGTTGCTATCCGCCGTTCCCCACCAGCGGCGCCGCCGTTGTGGACACGTTCTCGCGTACCAAGGCATTAACCCGCCGCTCGCTCGCGGAGTCAGCGCGCCTTGACCGTGAGGTCGAAGTGGTCTTTGAGTCCGACAGTCAATGTCTCCGACTCCGGGTCAACCACCCGGTACATCGCCCCATGCATACGGTCTTTTTCGAGCGTGAGCTTTACGTAGTGATAGTTGGGGAACAGGATGCTTTGATAAAGATCCTCCGGCGTCCGCTCGACGAAATACGGCGGCGCTCCGCCGCCGCCGGAGACCAGATACGTAACCCCATCGACGACATTGCGCTCGTAATTGTGGATGTGTCCGGCACTGATGAGAAAACTTGCGTGAGCCGTCCGCGCAGCCTTTGACAGATAGTCCCGCAAGGCGATTTCATTCGGCCTCGGATTGTGACTCACCTCGATGTGCTCCTGAATGTCGGCTACCGGAGGATGGTGCAGCGACACCACGACGAAATCGATCGAGGAAGGAAGCCCTTCCACCTGTTTCTCGATCCAGCGCGCCTGGTCGCTCGCGGGCGCGAGTGAAGCGCCGCTGTCCAGGAAGAGCAGATACAGCCGGGATCCAAGCTGCGCCGAATACCAGCGCCGGTTGCGCAGCGCCGGGAACGCGTTCCACCAGTTCTCCAGAGCCTGCTCGGGATCGCCATGCCACTCGTGGTTCCCCAACGCCGGGAACACGCGCAGGTGCGTATCGCGCCAAGCCTGGGTCTCAGCCTGAAACACCGCATAATCGTTTGCGATGTTGCCGGCCAGCGGCACATCTCCGTTCATGATCAGGGCGGCTGCATGCTCTGCCGCAATCTGATTCACCAACCACCGGCGGATTCGAGGGTTAGTCTGCCGCACATTAGCGGGGTCCGTGAAACGCTGATCCCCGTAGGTGATCACCGTCAGCGGCGAAGGCAACTGGTCATCGCCGATTCGGAACGTGGGTCCTGGCTCACTAAGCAGTTGACCGGTCGAGAGCGTGAACGAGGTCGGGCCTTGGGCGCGGAGCGTAAACATAGCGCTGGTGAAAAAGAACGTATAGAGAGTGGATGCCTTCACGCCATTCATGATAATCTGCCCGCTGCACAGGGATCAAAAACGGAGCTTCAATGCGAGTTGCAGCGACCGCGGACCGCCCGGTACGTACAGCGCACTCAGCGCGCTACCTCTTTGTTCGATGTGGAAGACGCCCACCCGAACTGCTCAGGACCATCCGTGACGTTTCCATCGATGCTCCCAAACTGAGGATGATTGAACACGTTGAAATCTTCCGCCCGGAACTGCAGCTTTAGCCTTTCGGTTAAGGAGAAATCGGGCCGCACCGACACATCCACCTGCACGGCATCCAGGCCGCGTACGAAGTTACGCGGTACGTCGCCATTCCGTCCACAAGCTGAGGTCCGTACAAGTATATGGGCTGGCCAGAGACGAGGTTCGGTTCATAATACAGGGTCACCTGGGTTGTCGGATCAATGCCGGTACTTCCCGACAAATCGACCGGAAGAGTCGAACGGGCGCAAATGCGGATGTCCAGACCTGCAATGATGGTGCACCAGGTGGATCATATCCTTACGTTCGATCTGAACGACTTCAAACGTTATATAGGGGCATTACAGTCGTTCATCCGATGGACGTGACGTAGCCTTTCACGGCCCTTTTCTCGCTGGGCGGCGCTCTCGCCGCGCTTCGGATCGGTTTCTCTTGACGAAGTCGAACACTTCTTGCACGGTCGACGTGCCAACGTCGCTTCGCTCCGAGGGTGTTGGGGTTCATCCGGAATGCAGTTCGGCTTCGCTCCGGAATCAGCTTTCGGCTGGGGCCGAAATCCTCAAATTCTGACACCCGAAGTTGGGTGTTAGTGTCAACTCCGGGTCACTCAGGTGAAAGCAAGTGGAAGCATGCCGCCAAACCGAGCTAAGTTATGACTGCGATCGTCTACCAGGCGTTTCGTCGAAAGCGAGCTTGGAGCGCCGAATTTGCCACTCGCCAAGCCTGAGCAACGCTTCCCCAGCGGGCGTGGCCTTAGTTCGCTGTGCGCTGCCGGCAAGCTCAAGGGCAAGCTCGAACTCGCCCCTCAGTATGGCCCTCCGCGCCGCTTCGCGCAGCCGCCATGCTTCGGCCGCAATCCGCATCAGGCGCGCGAGATCCGCTCCGCATCGCGAACAAACAGACGCGCCGCGAAAACGAGCCTCGCAAACCGGACAACGATTCGCTTCCGCCAAACCGTTTGACTCGCTCAATTCGGACGGCTCCCGACTTGGCCTTCCATGAACCCGATTTGGCCTTCCATGAAGAAGAGCAGTTCCGTCAGTGCGCGGCAGGCTTTGGCGAGCGCCTCGCTATCACCCGATTCGATGGCCGCCCCGATCCGCTCGTGGAGGTCGATGGCTTCTTCGCGATCCTCATCATGCATGCGGTCCAGCAGCTTTCGCGAGCGCGCCATCAGACTCTCCGCCTCCGCTGCGCCCGCCACCGCAATCCGCTCCACCACCACGCCGCTGCTCTCCATCTCCTCAAATTCCCCTTCGACGATCCCGGTGTCCGTTTCTTCGCCGCCGGGAGAGTCGTTAAAATCGGCGAGATCTCCGGTGCGCGATTCAAAGAGATCCTGAATTCGCTTGCGCCCAGCGGCGATCTCTTCCGGAGTCTTCGCCTGCATGGCATTCGCGATGGTGATCTGCTTCGACCGACCGGTCAACTTCTCCTCGGAGGTCACTTCGAGAATGCCATCCAGATCGAGCCGCATGCGGCAGAGAATCTCGTTGAGATCTTCCGTCTCCGTAAGACCCCCAATGCTGAAATCGCCCACCAGTATGTTTTTCAGCGCATCCTCGTCCTCGCCCTGATATACGTGCACATTCACCTCGGGCTGAAAAGGATGTGTGGTGTAAAACCGTTCGGTACGTGTCAGGGGCAGAGGCGTATTGCGGCGAATGATGGGCTTGTAGCAATGCGGGTAGGGAACGCCGCCGCGCTCACCCAGAAACGAGACGCCGAAAGAATAAGGGGAGACATCCACCAGCACGCGATCGACGCCGCGGCCCGACAGGCGCGACGCCAGCACACCGGCTCCCAGGGCGACACACAGGTCCGGATGGACATCCTGGCGAGGCTCGATCGCCATCCGCTCGGCGAGCGAGTTAAATACGAGCGGCGTGCGGATGGAACCGCCCACCAGCAGCACCGCATCCATGTCTCCGGGCTTCCGGCCGGAGTCCCGCAACGCTTGGGAGACGCTATCGAGCGTCGATTCCACCAGAGGACGAATGAGCGCCTCGTAGTCCGTGCGTGAAATTTCCATTTCCAGATGCAGAGGCTTGCCGTTCCGCTCGGCCAGCGACTCCTCGCGGATGCGGGCGTATGGTTCCTGGCTCAGCTTCTTCTTGGCTTCTTCGGCAGCCCACCACAAGCGCGCCTTCGCGGACGGGTGTCCATTGCGGAGATCGATTCCATGCCGTTTCTGAAATTCCATCGCCAGACGTTCGGCGAGAAGATCGTCGAAATCGTCGCCTCCCAGGCGATTGTTGCCGTGACTGGCGAGTACCTCCGTGATGTCGCCCTCCACGGTTACCACGGAAACGTCGAACGTGCCGCCTCCTAGATCGTAAATCAGGGCTGTATGCCGGGAGCCGTCGCCGTAGCCATAAGCGAGGCTGGCCGCGGTGGGTTCGTTCAGGATGCGGACCACTTCCAGGCCCGCCAGTTCGCCCGCTTCGCGCGTGGCGCCGCGCTGCGCATCGGAGAAGTAAGCGGGCACCGTAATGACGGCAGCTTCGGGCCGCTCACCTAGCGACAGATAGGTCCACTCCACTAACTCGCGCAGGATCACCGCCGAGATTTCGGGCGCCGTCAGGCTCCTCGATCCGAGCATCACCGTTTCCGGGCTGCCCATCCGGCGCTTGATGCTGCGCACCGTCCGCTCCGGATAGAGAGCCTGCTGGTTGCGCGCGGGTTCACCCACCAGAAGTTCTCCGGATGCCGAGAGGCCGACGCAGGAGGGCAAGATCCGGCGGTCGCCCGGTCCCAGCACGCGCACCTGCCCATCCGTGAACGCCGCCACTTCGGAGTTCGTGGTTCCCAGATCAATACCGACGATCAGATCGCTCATGTTCTCTCGCTCGCCTCTTCATTCATTCAGAGCTCCGCTTGGCGGCCGCGACACTTTCACTTGCGCCGGGCGAAACACCTCGCCATCCCATTCGTAACCGCTTCGATAAACCTCCATCACAGTACCGGGCGCGACGGTGGCCGATTCTTCGCTGTCGATAGCGTTCATGCGGCGCGGGTCGAAGTTTTCTCCCTGGCACCGGATCTCCCTGGCGTTGAACTCATCGAGAGTTTGATCCAGGCGCTCGATACCGAGCTCGTAACCTCGGATCAGCGCGCCCACTGCCGCGGCGGTCGCGCCGGCCGGCTGGCGTGAAAAGGTCTTCCGTAGCCATCCAGCACGGTCCGCAGCGGCGATCTCCTCTTCGCGAACCCCAGCCGACTCGCGTCCACGCGCCAGCCGGTCCCGCAGATCGATGAGCGCCCCCAATACATCTTTGCGGGAGCGCCGCTCCGTCTCGCGGCGCAGCGCTCGCTCGCGCTCCGCGTACACCGCCCGAAGCTCGTCCGCGATCTTCTCGGTTTGCGCGGTCAGAGTGTGGTTTAGTTCCTGAAACGCCCTACCTTGTAGTTTGATTTCCTGCGTCAGGGCAGTCATCGCCGCCCAGAGCGCATACGAATCGCAGGCTCGGGCATTGTCCGGGTCTTTCCCCGCCTGATCGGGGGAGTCGTTTAGCACGGATTCGAGTATGTCCGCGTCGATTCCCGCAGGCGGATTCTCGCTGGCGAGAGCGGCGTCGAGTAGCGCTTCAAAGCGGCGAACGATCTCTTCGCGATCCGTCCCCAACGTCATTTGTTTTTCAATACCTCGCGCCAAGGTTGTGGCCCGGCAAATATGCGAGGGACCCCGCGGCCTTCGATCAGCGAACCGAGCGGCGCGCCGGACTCGCCGGCCGAAAACATAGCACGGGCCCGCCGGCGCGGGTCGCGCATCGCTTCATACGCATCGCGAATCTTTTCGAACTCGGCGGGCGCCCGGTCCGGCGGGAACTCCTTCACCTTGCTAAGATAAGCGGCGCGGATCTCTTCGTCGCCGGCATTGGCCGCCACGCCCAATATCTGGTTCGCGTCCATTACCCGCGCCTGCCCTTCTTCTTTTTTCGGCCCGGCGCGTTTTTTCGGGCGGGCGCAGCTTCCAGAAAAATCTGCGACAGGATCTCTGCGGGATCCTCCCCACTGAAAAACGACTCCTTCGCCACCTCGAATAACGCCGGCAGGATCTCACGCGGAATGTCCTTGGGGGCTTTTTCGAAAAAGGATCGCTTCATTTCGTCTTCATCCAATTCGGGTACACCCGGATCGAATATGTCGTCCAGATCCGGATCCGAAGACTGGCCCCGTTCGGCGCAGCAGGCCGGGCACATGCAAAGGTCATCGAGGAACAGATCCGAATAATCCGGGCCCGCGCTCGAGCGAGAGGGGAAGTCGGGAGACGCTTTTTCCTTCCGCAGCACCTCGCGTGCCTGATCGGCGGTGAGGGACAACGGGTCTTCGTCAAGAAAATCGCGGCCGGCCTCGACAGCCCGACTGACCACCTCCATGTCGCGCTGCGTGCGGCCCAGTTCCGCGGCTGCCGCCGTCAACGCCTGGTAGCGATCATCCAGACCTTCCGGCAATGCCCGGGCGCGCAGCAAAAGAAAATGAGCTTCCGTGGGTCCTCCGCGATCGAGACCGGCGGCCGATGCGGCCCACGCGAGTCCAGGGTGTTCACTGACAATCCCCAACTCTCCCAGCAAGCGAATCTGTTCCACTTTGAGCGAACCGCTGATGCGGGGAAACTGCGCCTCCGTCTCATCGAAGTATTCGATCGGAAGCCGGAAGTTCCTGGTAAGCCCAATATCGGCGGCAAGCGCGATCGCCCTGGCCATGGAAGCGGGAAGGTGAGACCTTTGTTGTTCGGAGAGTGTGCCCGGCAAAGGCAGAAATACGAGTTCCTTCCGCTTTGCCGACGCCGCGCATCCAGAAATGAAAATTAGCGCAGCAAGCCCATCGCCGAGCACGCGCTCCACTTCGAGTAGGGCCTGGCTGGCGCCTGGCTGGTCGCCGGAAACCAGGCAGATCAAGCAGCGTAGAGTGTCCAGGAACGCAGGCCGGTCGCCTTGCCGCGACTGTGGGAGCGCACCGATCTCCGCCAATCTTTGCGCCGCCAGATTCGGCTTCTTCTTCTGCAGCTGTTGCAGGGCGGCTGCGGCAAGCAACCGCAGACGAGCGGCGCGCACGGTGGAATTCACCGCGTCGATTTGCTCGGCTTTGTTCAGATACGAGAGCGCGCTCGGAAAGGCGTTGCGCTTTTCCGACTCCTCCATGAGAAACAAAAGCGGCTCGACGGCGTCCGGGAGCGCCTTGCTCCATGCGCGCGCTACGTTCTCGGCCTCAACCATCGAATTGCCTCGCGCCCAGCGCAGCCACTGCGAAAAGGCGTCCTGGTGCCGGTCAATCACGCAGGCGCGCGCGTAGAGTTCCTCCGGAAAATAAAAGTAGTTGCTTTCCCTCGGAACCGCTCTGCCAAAAGTCCGTTGCATTTCCCTCAACAGCACCGCGGGCATCCGGCCGAGGAGGCCGGCCATGTGCAGATACAAGGCGGCTACCTCGAGACCGCGTTCGGCAAACCAGCCCTCGCGCACCGCTTCCTGCCGGAAACAGTCCCAGCATTCGCAGGCGCGCATGAGATCCTCGCTGTCGCCGGTACGTTCCAGCGCCCGGGCGAGGTCTCGGAAGAAAATCGCGTCCCGGCGCGGTGCGCCGTCGAGAGCCACGATCATACGCTGGGTGTCGAGACAGGCCACCTCGCCCCTTATGCATACCATTCGCCGCAATTCGGCCAGCAGGTCCGGCGCGCTTTGGCGGCACTCCCGCACCGCCGCGCGGACGGCCTTGAAAACCTGAGCCGGCTGCTCGGCGTGGGCAAAGGCCTGGTCCAGATCGGCGAGCGCACGCTGGAGTTCGCCCAGGCTGCCGCTGGTGCTGGATTTGAGCGCCGCCTCGGCTGGTTTGAGATCGACGGCGGGCTTCGCGGCCAGTTTTGCTCCCGGCGTTGCTTCCAGCATGGCGCGCATCGCGGGAACCAGCCGCCACGGCGCCGATTCAGGCCGGATGGCAGCCAGACAGTCCTCGCAGGCGTTGTCCTGGTTTCGATAGAAGCACGCGATCGCGCGGATCAGGAGCTTCCAGTTCGCCAAAGGGCTGCGATGCGAAACCTCGGGCAACGCAATCTGCTGGTCGGTTACCGGCCCGCTAGTGACGGCGCCGAAAGCCAGGTCGATCGCGGCCGCTGCCTGCCGCAGCCCGTGATCCGGGGGCAGAGCCGCGCAACATGCGAGCGCCGCCAAGTCCGTCACTTGGTTTTGAATAACTTGTTCGATAGCCGCGCGGCGCTCGGCGCTCAATCCCGGATCGTTGAGCGGCTTGAGCAACTCGTCGAGATCGCCGCCACGCGCGGCCGCAGCCGAATTTAGATTATCGAGCCGCTCCTTTGCGGACGGAAACCGCTCCCGCACCAGTGCGATCAGCGATTTCGCTTCGACAACAAGATTCTGATCGGACAGCGCCCGTATCCGCGCTAAATAGGCGTCAATCAGAAGAATTTCAGACTCCGCGCTGCCTTGCTTCTTGTGGAACTCTTTGGCGTTATCGAGGGCGGTTTTCGACTTCCCGTCAATAATGAGCTGCCGGATGTTGGTTGCGATTCCGCTACTTTGTGGTGACACGCCGAGGCTCAAAACTTTCTCCCGGGGGTAAGAAAATTATACCGGACTATTCACGTCCGCGGGGTGAATTGCGGGTGAGAACTCGAAACGTGATTCGTTAGCCGTGTGAGAAGCGACCGCCTGCATAGAGTCGGGCGGCGGATCCATTTCGGCATCAAGGTTCGATGTCCAGCTCGCGGAATTTGGGCGAGGACGCTGAAGGGAACGATCGCGGGCAAACTCCCAGCGAACTCGTGAATCGATCTCATGCGTGCGGAGACGGCTAGAAGATCTCGTTGGGTACTCCGACGCTTTTCAGGGCTGCGCTCTGCCGCAAGTGGCTCAAAACGCTAACTCCCTCAAAACAGGAAGGATTGGTGGCCAGGGACGGAATCGAACCGCCGACGCCAGCCTTTTCAGGGCTGCGCTCTACCGACTGAGCTACCTGGCCGCTTGCGAGAATTTCATTTTATCAGACCGTTAAACTTGTTGCAGTTCGGCGAGCTTCGCGCCGGTCTTTTCCTCGATGCCAGCGTGTAAGCTATGACCGTTCGCATCCATGGTCACGATGGCCGCGAAATTTCGGACACGCAGGTGCCACATCGCTTCGGGAATCCCGAACTCGATCAGATGGACGCCCAGCACCTTCTCCACCGTGCGCGCATAGAACTGCGCGGCGCCGCCGATGGCATTCAAATATACCGCGCCTGATTTTTGGAGGGCCGCCAGAGTTTTCGCGCCCATGCCGCCCTTGCCGATCACTGCACGTACACCATATTTCTCGATCACTGTAGCTTGATACGGCTCCTCACGGCTACTGGTGGTTGGCCCCGCCGCTTTTACCAACCAATCGTCGCCTTGTTTCAACATCACGGGACCGCAATGATAGAGCACAGCCCCCCGCAAATCCACCGGCGGCGCGTTCTTCATCAGGTGCGCGTGCACCGCGTCGCGACCGGTGAAGACTTCACCGGAGATCAGCACCACATCGCCGACTCGCAAACGCCGCACGCCCTCCTCCGTTAGCGGCGCGGTCAACACTACTTCGCGGCCGGTTAGCGGAAAGCCCTCCGAGCGCGCCATTCGCGCCACGGCTTGATCGGGATCGCGATACAGCCAGCGGTCTATCGCGCCCGTTGAAGCGTCTAGCCGAACGCCGAGTCTTCGGAACGCCCAGCAATCATAGGCCACCGAAACAAAATAACTCGCAGGCAGACGATTGGCCGCCGCGATCTTGCATCCGATCAGCGAGACCTTGCCTCCAAAGCCCATGGCGCCCACGCCGATCCGATTGGCCTGCTCCATTACCTCACTTTCGAGCCGGGCCAGCTCGGGCATGGAATTCACATCGTCCAGCGTTCTAAAAAGTTGATTCTTCGCGAGCGCGTAGCCATGCGCCCGATCACTTCCGATGCAGACGCCGAGAGCGCCCGGCGCGCAGCCTTGCCCCTGCGCTTGCCAGACGGCATGCAGAATGCATTTGCGGACACCTTCCAGATTGCGGTCCGCGCGGCCCAAGTGCTCCAATTCGCAAGGCAGAGAATATTGGATGTTCTTATTCTCACAGCCGCCGCCCTTGAGGATGAGCTTTACCTCGATCTCATCTTCTTCCCACTGCTCGAAGTGGATCACCGGCGTCTCTTCGCCCAAATTATCGCCGCTATTCTTGCCGGTCAGCGAATCCACCGAATTCGGCCGCAACTTGCCGCGGTGCGTAGCCTCCGCCACCGCTTCCTGAATGGCTCGCTTGACCTGGATCTGATTCACACCCACCGGCGTGTGCACCAGAAACGTCGGCATGCCGGTGTCCTGGCAAATAGGACCTTGGTCCTGCTGCGCCATATCGATATTGGTTGCGATGATCCCGAGCGCCTGCGACGCTTGGGTTCCAGGAGCCTCGTCCTCGATCGCCAAGCCCATGGCCGCTCGCACATCGGGAGGCAAATTGGTGGAAGTCTCAGTGATCAATTCAAGCAGCGCCGATTTTAGATGGATCATTGGTCTCTCGCTTCTAGTTTCTCGTTACTCGATTCTCGTTCGCAACATTGGGAATCGGAATTTTTCCCTCGATTTGGAGAGAGTCATGCGAAAAATTGACTCAATATATGAACAGCCTCTATACTTGGGTCTTGGATAATTCTAGGGCCGTGAGGGCCTTTGGACAGCGGCTAGACTCTTTCTAAAGTCACGCAGCCCCCTTCAGCCGTCCGAAGAACAAAAAGGCTTCTGGCCGACTCATGACAACCTAGAGCGAATACCTGATGGTTGAAGATTCGATCAGTTATAGGAAGCCCCATGAACACCGAAGAGATTCTGGCCAAGCTTACTCCGGTATTCCGCGATGTGCTCGACAATGACCGAATTACTCTGGCGCCAGAAATGACCGCGCGCGATGTGGAAGGCTGGGACAGCTTGGCGAATATTCGTTTGATGATCACCATCGAGGAAGAGTTCCGGGTCAAGTTCGACGTCGGCGAGTTCCAGGAATATCGCAATGTCGGGGATTTGGCCGCCGGCGTGAAGCGGCGCTTAGCGAGTCACTAATGGCTGTTCGGAGAATGCCTTGGCTGCTGCAGGGGCCGGAAGATCTCCGGCGGCGCTCGGAGGCGATCGACTCCATGAATGGCGGGCGCGGGGACGCGTTGCGCGAACTGGCGGCGCATGAGCTGAATAATAATCAGTTACTGCGTCTGGCACGGTCACTGAACTTGGCGCGTGCCGCGGGAGCCGAGGGCCCGCTTTCAAATTTCACTCTGGGCTTGGTTAGTAACGCCGCCAGCGATTTTATCGTCCCCGCGCTCGAGGGTACTGGATTGCGCCATGGGTTCGCACTTAAGGTAGAGGCCGCTCCGTTCGGCGTCACCTTGCAGGCGGCCTTGTCTCGAGAGTTCGGCGTATTGGCAACCGATCCGGATGCAATCCTGTTGGCGCTCGACTATCGAGCTTATTTTGCCGACTACGCCCTGCGCGACACCGGCGCCGATGTTACCGTCGACGATGCGCTCGACAAGTTGCGTGGCTTGGTGCGGGCGTTTCAAGCGTCCAGTCGCGCCGCAATTCTTGTACAGAGCATCGTCGCGCCGCCCGAACGTCTGTTCGGTTCCTTCGATCGCCGCCAACCCGGTACGCCTGCTTGGCTGGCGGCTCGCTTCAATGACCGGCTGGTCGCGGAAATCCTTGAGACTGGGGTAATCCTGGTAGATGTTGAGGCTCTGGCGGCGCAGGTAGGCCTCGGACTTTGGTATGACCACACCCAATACATGACGGCTCGCCTGCCCTTCGCCGATGAATGCGTACCTTTATACGCAGAGCACGTGCTGCGGGTGGTTGGCGCCATGCGTGGCCGTAGCCGCAAGGTTCTGGTGGTTGATCTCGACAATACGTTGTGGGGTGGCGTCGTCGGTGAGGATGGAATCGACGGAATCCAGCTTGGCCAGGGTGATCCACGTGGCGAGGCCTTCCTCTGTGTACAGCGCGCGGCGCTGGCGCTCAAGCAGCGTGGAGTGCTGCTGGCCGTGTGCTCGAAGAACGACGAGCCGGTGGCGCGGAAGGCGATCCGCGAGCATCCGGAAATGCTCCTGCGCGAAAACGATTTCAGCGCCTTCCAGATCAATTGGGAGGACAAGGCTACTAATCTGAAAATCCTCGCCGAGCGCCTATCGCTCGGGCTCGCGAGCTTCGTCTTCCTTGACGACAACCCGTTCGAGCGCGCCCAAGTGCGCCAGTTTGTACCCCAGGTGATGGTGTTGGAACTGCCCTCCGACCCGGCCAGTTACGCGTCCGTGCTGATGAATGCGGGGCTGTTCGAGGCGGTGACCTTCTCCCAGGAGGATCATACTCGTGTAGAGCAGTATGCCGCCAATACTCGTCGCGATACTCTGCGGGCCCAGTCGTGCGATCTCGGTGCATTCCTGCGTTCGCTGCAGATGGAAGCGATATTCACGACTGGCGGTGAAGTCGGCTGGTCGCGCTTCGCGCAGTTGATCAACAAATCCAACCAGTTCAATTTGACCACGCGGCGCTACAACGAGGCCGAGATCGCTGCATTGGTGGCCGATCCCGTGACACTCACATTGCAGGTGCGCCTGGTTGATCAGTTCGGCGACAACGGCATGATCTCAGCCGTAATCGCCGTCCCCGAAGGAGACGACTGGGTACTGGACACCTGGGTCATGAGCTGCCGTGTGTTGGGTCGTGAGGTGGAGTATGCGGTGCTCAACCACGTCGCCGCCGAGGCTCGTGCGCGGGGTATCCGCCGCCTGATCGGTGTTTATCGCCCTACCGAGCGGAACGGCATGGCGCGCGACCACTATGCCAAGCTCGGTTTCGTCCGCGTCGCCGCTCGAGAGGGAGAGGATCGCTGGATGCTGGATCTCGCCCAGTTCACCGCGAGGGACGTCCCGATCACGATCACCAGTAGTCTTGTGCCGGCATGAGTGGACCGCACCTGATTCGCCTTCTGCTGCTCGGCATCGGGACGTTCCTATGGTTTGCGATCGGCGGGGAGTTGCTCTGTCGCTTCGAAGGCGGTTGGCGGCTCGACATCGCGACCCTGACGGGGCGGCCGGCGGCGCCACCTGATCCGAACCGGGCGCGCGAAAGCGAGCGCGCGCTGCTTGCCACCGTGACGTATCAGAAGGGAGTGGACCCCGCCTGGTTCTTTTTGCCGCCGGCCAGCATCGAAAAACCCGCGAGCTCGATGCTGCGGGTGCGCACCGCCGCCAATCCTGAAGGGCAGCAGCAGCAGAACTATCTCTGGAACGACGCTTTACTATCGCATCCGGATGCGAACTTAGTCAGGTTGCTGCGCCGGCTGAAGATCGCCACGCTGTTCGCCTTCCCGAGCTTCGATGGATCGGTGAATCCGCCCTATCGTCTGTATCCCGACAACGACTATCGGCCGACCCCGTGGATCACGAACCACTGGGGGTGGCTCAGCCCAGAGGTAACCGTAAAAAAGCCGTCGCGCACCATCCGAGTCGGCATCGTTGGCGATTCTACATCCCACAACCGCTACGGGTTTTATCTGCAGGGTTTCCTGGATGCCTGGGCTCGCGCGCATGGCCTCGACATACGCTTCGAGGTAATGAACGCAGCTCGCCAGGGACTGGGTTTCGAGGACGAAATGGCGGCGTTGAAATATGAGCTGGGCCCGATGGGTCTCGATTATGTTTATGAGTATTTCGCGCCGAACTTCTCGCTGAGTTTGCAGCAGATGGTTGCCTTTGCCACGCTGCCGCCGGGCGTCGAAGCGGGGAAGCCGCCTCTCGACGGACATCCACGGTTGGACGCAGTGCGTCGCGCGCTCGATCCCCTGACGCCAGTTTCTGCCCTGGCACGCAGCATCCGCGACGGGATAGTCCATGAGGCAGCGGATAGCTCTCTGTACGAACCAGGCAAGCCCCGCGTGAAATTGCATTTGCCGCCGGTCAGCGGGGGCAAGGTGGTTATAGAAGAGGTGTCCAAAGATCCGTATTTCTGGCGCTTGCTCGTCCAGCTCTCCCGCTTCAAGGTGATAGCCTCTAGTCTGAACGCGAAGCCGCTGGTCTCAACCGAACGGCTTTGTGTGTGGGATGGTATGGTGCTGCGTAATGGCAGCAGCCGCGCTCTGTATCAGAAATTGAACGGGCCGCAGTTTTGGCCCTTCTCCTATGCGGATCTGCGGCGCGTGCTGGCTGTTCATAACAGCGCGATCAGCACATGGGCAGCTGCGAACGGCGTGATCGTGGTGGATATCGACGGGCGCTTGCCGCGGCTGCCGGAGCTCTACATCGATCCCTACCACGACGTCGCCATCAGCCAGCAGTTGCGCGCTTGGCTGATCTTCCAGGCGATGGTTCCACAGCTTGAGCATGATCTGGCCAACAAGCTGGTGCCGCACGATAATGCGGAAAAGAGCGGCCTGCACCCCTATCTGGACAAGCCGATCGAGGTGCTGGATCGCAACCAGTGGCTGGCGCGGGTCGAGGAACAAAGCTCCGCCAAAGGCGCGACTGTGGTGCATTAACGCTTCGAAGGTTGAGCACGGATTGATATACTCCAACTACGATTTTCTGCTGCTGCTGCCGCCGCTGATTGTCTGGTTCTATAATCTGCGCGGCGTCTTCGCGCAGAACCTGCTGCTGTTGGCGGTCAGCGCGCTATTCTTGGCGTGGACCAACCTGTGGAATCTGCTGCCCGCCTTCGTCGTACTGGCAGTGGTGTATCTTTGGTTCCGGCTGGATGCTCGCTATCGTCTCGGCTGGCGCGGCGCTGGACTGGTGATCGCCTTTCTGGTGCTGCAACTGGCCTATCTGAAATATAGAAGCTTCATCGCCCAGGCCTTCGGTCTGTCATTGCCCATTCCGGCTACGCTCGCACTGCTGCTCCCGCTCGGCATCAGCTTTTATACCTTCGAGGCAATCAGCGCGATCGTCGACATCCAGCGCCGCCGCACGCGTGTACCGGCGATGAGTTGGGCGCTGTTTATCATGTTCCTGCCGCACCTGGTGGCCGGTCCGATCGTGCGCTGGCGCCAGCTCTCGCCGCAATTCGCAAGTGCCAAGCGGTTCCATTGGCGCAATCTCAGTGTCGGACTGCATCTGTTCACCGTCGGCTTTCTAAAAAAACTCGCCGCCGACCCAATCGGGCATATCATCGACCCGACCTGGGCCGCAATTGGGCAGGCTAAATGGTCGGCGCTGCTGTTAGCGTTGCTCGGCTTCTCCGCCCAACTTTATCTGGATTTCTCCGGCTACACCGACATGGGACGGGGGATCGCGCGCATGCTAGGTTTCCGCCTGCCGCTGAATTTCCGGGCTCCGTTTTTCGCAAGCAACCCGAGCGACTTCTATCGACGCTGGCACGTCTCATTGTCCAACTGGATTCGCACCTTCCTCTACGACACACTGGCTGTAGCGGTGTTCCGACGGGTGCGCGGGCGCAAGTGGCAGAACCGCACGCTGTTCGCAGTGATCCTGGTGGTAATGGCGCTCTTTGGCCTGTGGCATGGCAGCGCCTGGCACTTCGTACTGTTCGGCGTGGCGCAGGGCTTCGTAATCGCCGGCTGGGCCGTGGCGACCAAGGGACGTGCGCCCCGCAGCCGGCTCGGTTGGATCGCCAGCCTGCTAGCTCTGCAAACCAGTTGGTTGTTCTCGCTCATTTTGTTCCGTGCCGACAGCCTGCCGGTGATCGGTCAATTCCTGCGCGGGCTGGGCCGCGAGGGTTGGAGCGACCCCGCGTTGCGCTGGTGCCTGGTGGCCCTGGCGGCGACGATTTTGGTGCAGGCCGTGGACTATTACGTGCGCCGTCGCCCGGTCGCACGCGTCCTGTCTGCTCTGCGCGGCACAGCGCTCGGAACACTCGCGGTGACCGTGGTCTTTGCGGGCGCCTTGGCGCTGAAGATCTCACTTGATGCTAAGCGCATCGCGGCCGGCGGGTCGGGCGAACAGAGCGACAGCTTCATCTATTTCCGCTTCTGACATGACGACACGCCGCTTCACTATGGTGCACCAGGAACGCTTCATCGCGCTCTCCGGGGACAGCAATCCGCTGCACATTGACCCGCTAGTTGCCCGGCGATCCATGCTGGGTGGCGTGGCGGTGCATGGCATCCATCTGCTGCTATGGGCACTCGACGAGTTGGCGGCACAGCGTGGTCTGAAGGGCTTCTCGCGCCTGCGCGTACATTTCGACCGTGGCGTGTTGGTGGACGAAACGGTGCAGTTAGATTGGCGCGGGGATGAAGGTCGCTTGGTCGGCCAGCTGATAGGTGCTGCCGGCTCTTTGGCTCGCATCACTCTCACGCCCTCCGAGACCCCCGCGGTACTCTGGACCGGGGCAACCGGCATCGCCACGGCAGAATGCCAAGAGCACGACATGCCAGCGT
>JBEKJJ010000158.1:0-16513 GCA_050011295.1 Bryobacteraceae bacterium | reverse complement strand
TTAAAAACGTACTTGTTCGCGATCGCGCGGAATTTGGTGCTCAAGAACTATCGCGATCAGCGGGAATCAACCGAACCGAACGAGTCGGACCTGGCCACCGATCCGCGCTCGTCTTTGGAAATATCGTCCGCCGTCGAGAACGCCATCCGAGCGTTGCCGCATCTCCAGCAGGAGGCGCTGGTGCTTTTTCAATACGAAGGCTTGGCGCTCGAAGAGATCGCACAGGTAGTCGGGACCGATGTGGGAACTGTGAAATCCCGGCTGCACCGCGCACGCGAGCGCTTGCGAAGAGAATTGGCCCCGTTTCGAAATGTAGGAGGTGTTCATGGAACCGTTTGAGAAAGACGAGTTGACCGAAGGAGAACTCGATCGGCTCTTGAGAGAGTGGAACGCTCCCGCCGCACCGGCGCGTCTGCGCGCGGCGCTGTTCCTGAAGCCTCGCGCTCCCTGGTGGCGAAGGCTTTGGACCTTGTCCATCCCGGTGCCATTGCCGATAGCATGCGTTCTGACACTTTTGATTGTTGTGTCCGTGTGGCGCGGTGCCATGCCCCGCGTCCCGCAAGTGGTAGTGAAAACCGAGCGTGTGGAGGTTCCCATTGTTCAGGAACGCGTGATCACCAAATACGTTTACAAAGAACAGAAAGCCGCAAGCGGCTTTGACATTCACGGACTGAAGCCGGTCGCCGAATTGCGGCCGAGAATCATAAGGAGCGGAGATGCGAAAAACTAGTCTCTTTCTGCTTATAAGCGCCTGGAGCATTGTGGCGCAGCAGAGATCCGGAATCCTGTTGTCTCACGGATTTGCCGGGTCCAATAATATCGAGCTCCAGTTTGCAGTTGTAGCCGAACCTCCTGACGCGAGCCTTGCCACGCTGATGAGCGTCAGCGGAATTGCCAGTGCGGATTCGGGAAATGGAGCATCCCGGTTCGTGATTGACAAAGTCCATCGCCAGTACTTCGGGTACGATATCTCGGCGGAAGCAACGTCGGCCGGAGGCCAGTATCGTGTCACCATCGCGCCGCTCACCTGGATCCCACCAAAAGACCAGGGCCATCTCACTCCCGTGCTCCTGCCCAAATATCCCGAACCGCAGATTATGAATGAAACAGACACCCTCGAACTCGATCTGCTGGTCAGTCCCGATGGAAAGCAGAAGGTTGTAGATTACATTCAGGTCTCGAAAAAACCGGAGCCACCTGCGGCCACGAACGACCAGCAGCCGAAGGACTACACGCTGGACGACGGACCCATAAATTTCGATTTCGAGAACGAGACCAGCGTGTGGGTCGACGGCGAGAAATACCCGGGCTCGTATGGAGCCGAGATTAAAACGGGGGCGACAGTGTGGTTTTATTATCCGGGTCAGGGCCGCTATATTCTGTCCCTGGTTCCGCATGAAGGGTTCAGCCAAACCGGTGCCGTCCGCGACAACGTGATCGCGTTTCAGGGTGAAGGCCAGCAGTTCGAAATAAGAACCATGAAATTGATCGTGGGCCAGTCCAAGGGGGCATGGAACCTGTACGTCCTGCATGATCCTTCGTACCAGCTCAAAGAGCGGGACCAGGTTCAATTTGGCACGGATCGTTTAGAAAACCTGTTGCCGAAACGCTAGGACAATCTCGTGACCGGCACAGTATCCGTGGTCTGCTCAAGCAGGCGGTACAACTCCTCGGCGTGAATCGGTTTGGCGATATAGCCGTCCATTCCTGCCGACAGGCAGCGTTCTTCGTCGCCCTTCATGGCTCGCGCGGTCATCGCTAGAATCCGGGTGCGGCGACCGCTTCGCTCTTCCTTCTGGCGGATCGCGGCAGTTGCTTCGAAGCCATCCATCTCCGGCATCTGGACATCCATCAAGACCAGGTCAAACTGGTCTTTATCCAGAAGCTCCACTGCCTCACGTCCGTTCTGCGCTACCACCACCCGATGGCCGCGCCGTTCCAGCAGCCGAACGGCCAGGATCTGGTTCACGTGATTGTCTTCGGCCAGAAGAATGCGGCGGCTAGCCGCAGCGCGCGCTTCGCGAAGGACATGCTTGGTTAATACTGCGGGGCCAATTAATCCCGCCATGCGGCGTGAGAATGCCGCGCAAGTGGCCTCCCGCAATTCAGACTGCCGCACGGGCTTTGTCAGGTACGCCGAGATGTCCATTTCCCGGCAGCGCTGGACATCCCCGCGCTGGCCGCTGGAGGTCAGCATAATGATCACGAGCGAGGCGAAGTTGGGATTCAGTTTCACTTTCTCGGCCAACTGGAAACCGTCTGTTTCCGGCATCTGTCCGTCGGTGATCATCAACTCAAAGGGACACCCCAATTTCCGGTATTCATCCAGCGCCACCAGCGCCCCGCGCGCGCCATCCACGGTTACTACTTCCAAGCCCCAGCCGTGCAGGATGTCATCCAGGATGCGTCGGTTAGTTGCGTTATCGTCCACCACCAGGGCGCGCTTGCCGGTGAGCTGTACTGCCTCGGTGTTTTCGGGAACCGCGGCCGCCGAAGCCAGCCCGACCAGAGCCGTGAAGTAGAAATCGCTGCCTTTGCCCGGTTCGCTCCGCACCGATATTTCGCCGCCCATCATGTGGACCAGGCGTCCGGATACGGTGAGCCCCAGGCCCGTGCCTCCGTACTTTCTGGTAGTGGACGAATCGGCCTGGCAGAACGGATCGAAAATCAGCTTTTGTTTTTCCAGTGGAATACCAATGCCGGTATCGCGTACGACGAAATGCAGCAGCACCTTGCCGTCAGATGGAGGCATCGGCGCATCCACCTCCAACACCACTTCGCCGCGCTCGGTAAACTTGAGGGCGTTGCCGACCAGGTTGTTTAACACCTGGCGCAGCCGCGTGGGATCGCCTTCGCAAATGGTGGGCACGCTGGATCTCACATCGCAGGCCAGCTCCAGATTTTTCTGATGCGCGGGCAGCGCGAACGACCGCATCACTTCATCAATGAACTCGCGCAGGTTGAACGCGGTTTCATCCAACTCCAGCCGCCCGGCTTCGATCTTCGAGAAATCCAGCACGTCGTTGATCACCGTCAGCAAGGCTTCCGCGGACGTTCGAACGATATGAATGTTCTCGCGTTGTTCAGGCGTGAGATCGGTATCGAGAATGAGCTCGGTCATGCCCAGGATGCCGTTCATCGGCGTGCGCACTTCGTGGCTCATGTTCGCCAGGAATTCGCTCTTGGCGCGATTGGCCGCTTCGGCGGCATCCTTCGCCAGACTCAGTTTGGCTTCCACGCGCTGCCGCTGTGCCGCGGACGCCAGCACATTCGCCATCGCCTGCAGAAAGTTCATGTCCTCATTGGTGAATTTCCGCTGGCTGCACGAACCTGCGCTCAGAACTCCCCAAGGCTGCTGGTCGCCCGCGATGGTCACACTCACCGAGCTGATTACACAGGATTCCGGGAAACTCCAACCGTGGAACCGTTCTTCTTTGCGGAAATCTTCCACGATTACCGGTGCTTCGGCCTGAAGAGTGTAGCCTTCCTGCGATCCTCCCGCCGGAGTGCGGCGCTGCAGTTGAGAGGAACCACTCCCGGCTGCGGCGCGCGTGAGGAACCATTCGCGATCCTCGCTGAGTTCCAAGATATTGCAGCGGTCTACTCCCAACGTTCGCATCACCAGAACGCTGGCGGTATCCAGCACCGAATCCAGCTTGGTCTCTGTCAGTGCCGACTGGCCCAGGACTGCCACGGCGGCTTGTTGCTCCGAACGCACACGCAGCCCGTGCTCGGCTCGCATGCGATCCGTGACATCTCGAAAACCCCATACTCGTCCCTCCGTCCGCCCGCCCACCCGGCGCGGTTCGGAATGACGTTCGAACACCCGGCCATCCTTGAATTCGATGACATCGTCGGTCTGATCGCCCGGATTCTGGGAAACCAGGTGCATCTTGGCCGTGAACTCCTCCGGGTCTTGCAACTGATGCGCCGCCTGCTCCAGCCTCTTCTGAGCGCTCTTTTGGCGCAATACTTCCTCGGGAATCCGCCACATTTCGGCGAACTTCTGATTCCAAAGCACGGTCTGGCCCTGGGCATCCACCACCAGAATTCCATCCGCGGTGGATTCGAGCGTAGTGCGTATAATCTCGGTCTGGCTCTGTACGCGCCGGCGCAGAATTCCTACCCAAGCCAGCGCCCCTAGAATGGCAAACGCCAGAATGGAAACAATTGACGCGGCGCGTTCCGGCGATAACCAGGGCGGCGTTTGCAGAATCGCGATATCCCGGCTGGAACGAAAACGGAGACTGAAGGAAACCGGATTCCCCAGCACATCCGAATCCACCAGGCAAATTCCGGTGAGGCGGATACGAGTGCCATGTTGCAAAGCTTCAAGACCAGCACGCTGCGCTTTGCCCTTGGAAACGGCGGTGAACATGCCTTGCGCGTCCCGCAGCACCAGATCTGTCTCGTCCGGCAATTGGGCTACACCTTCCACTTGCCCTTCTATACTCACCAGCGCCGAATCGTAGGTTCCGCTCAACGCGTCAGCGTGGCTGATTAGTGGGGGCGAATGCGCCGGTACGCTGCCCGCTATCCGGATGCTGGGCTCTTCGAGCGCCGGCCGGTTGTCCACAACACCGGGGAAACCGGCTATATCTACTACGTTTCCCGGCTTCAGTAGCGCTGTATCTCCACCTCCCACGAATATGCTCCCCGTGGGATCCTGCACAAAGAAACCGCTATCGCCCAAAACCGCCGTCACCGTGCCTTTGACGTGCACGCGGCGCGACGAAGCGCCTTTGTAGCTGAATCGCTGCAGACTCTCGATAGGCTGTATGGGAGCCTCAAATGGCCCGCTCGGCCCGCGCTCTAGCACGGTGACATCCGAGAGATTTTCAATGTGTAGCAACGGGCTCAGAATCTGGTTCTTGCGATTGAAAACCGAAGCCGCAACTCCCAGGATTCTTACTTTCGCTTCCACCAACTCGGTGGGCACGTGATCGTAACCGGGAGGGAGCAGCGCTAATGTTTTTCCCCCATCCACCGACAACTTCATTCGCACGTACCCGCCATTCGGCTCCGCGGTGACCGCGCGAACAATGGCCTCCACTTCCACCCACGTGCTATCCTTCGCCGCCGAGGCCAACTCCTCGTAGGAAGGATGGTAGGGCTTCGGCATTTCGCTCCCCGCGATTACCCGCCAGTGGGGCTGAGCGATATCGGGAGCGAAATCGACCTGCGTGGTGGATCCTTCGAGCTCAATCCATTGTCCCTTTTGAGGCTTCGGCAGGCCTTCCGTCCAGTGGATCCATATGCCGCCGCTCGAGTCCTGAAAGAACATATCCGGACCAATGGTGTCGAAATAAGTCACGACACCGCGTAGCCGCACGGGAAATCCAAGGCGCGCGTCGGTGACTGTAAGTTTCCTGATTTCAGATACTTGAGTGAGAGCTGGCAGCGCGCTGAGCGAGGCCGGAATGCACCAGAACACAAGCGCGGCGAACAGGCCAGCGCTGTGCAGTCTGGTGTTAACCCGTGGCACGTCTATCATATCGGCAAAAATGGAATTGAGAGTTATGGTACGAGTGCCATCTTCTTGCTATGCCGATCGAGTAAAATGACTGTCCATGATACCCACTCGCCGTGAATTTCTGGGCGCGGCCATCGCTACGACAACCACTGTTGCCGCGCCCTCTGGAATCTCACCGGATTTCGCTACCGCCTTGGATGCCGCCGCGGCGATTAAATCCAAGCGCATCTCTTCTGTGGAGCTCACGGAGCTGGCGTTCCGGCGCGTGGATCACTACAACGCGAAAATCAATGCCGTGATTCTGGAATTTCGCGCGGCGTCATTGGCGCGAGCCCGCGAGGCCGATCAGGCCCTCGCAAAAAAGCAATGGTGGGGACCATTCCATGGCGTGCCAGTGACCGTCAAGGAGAGTTATGGAATGGAAGGCGTGCCCACTACAGCAGGCCTGCCGCAATACAAGGACTTCCGTCCCAAGCAGAACGCCGTGGCTGTGGATCGTATCTTGCGCGCCGGCGCCATCGTGATCGGCAAAACCAATGTTCCAGTGATGCTGGCCGATTTGCAGAGCTACAATCCCATCTACGGGACCTCCAACAATCCCTGGGACCCTGCGCGAACTCCAGGTGGTTCCACTGGAGGTGGCGCCGCCGCAATCGCAGCCGGACTCGGCCATTTAACGCTCGGCAGCGACATTGGCGGATCCATTCGAATTCCGTCCCACTTCTGCGGCATCTACGGACACAAGCCTACGCTTGAACTGGTCTCGACCGTCGGCCACGTCCCGCCTTTCGTGGATCCCGCGCCTGCAAAGCTGGTGGATCTTTCGGTTTGTGGACCGATGGCTCGCTCGGCGGAGGATCTGCGAGTGGCATTAGAAGCGATCGGCGGACCGGCTGGCGCGGACGCCAAGGCGTACCGATGGTCGCTCCCAGCGCCGCGCCGGACGAAGCTTGTGGATTTTCGCGTGGGCTGTATCCTGGACGATCCGCTGTGCCGGGTAGGGTCGGACGTCGGCGGCGTGCTGGAAAATGCCGTCTCGAGAATCGAGAAAGCTGGTGTGCGCGTGGATCGTGGCTGGCCGGCTGGAGTAAACTTCGCCGAACAACTGAATACTTATCTCTTCCTGCTTTATGCTGTGATGGCGCCGCGTTTTCCGCCTGAAGCTCAGGCAGCGCTGCGCGAGGCGTATCGAATGAATCCCAAAAACGTGGCTGGAGCGGCGCTGGTGGAACCGCACTCCCGCTGGTTGGATGAGACAGCGAAGCGGCTGGCTGCGCGCGCGGTGTGGGAGGAATATTTCAGGGATCACGACATATTTCTGATGCCCGTGGCGTTCGTGCCCGCCTTCCCGCACGATCATAGCGAGCCCTTCGATCAGCGCAAGCTGGATACGCCTGAGGGCAAGCGCCCGTATACCGATATCACTCCCTGGATCATGCCTCCCACTTTGAGCGGATGTCCCGCCACAGTCGCGCCAGTTGGGCGCACTGCCGCCGGATTGCCTGTGGGAATCCAGATCATGGGTCCATATCTCGAAGATGCCACGCCAATTGAGTTCGCCCGGCTGATTGCGGACGTTGTCGGAGGCTTTGAGTCTCCACGGGGCTTCACGACCTAACGAGAAACGCGAAACGAGAAACCAGAAACCAGAAACGAGTAGTTAGCCGGCGTATTCCCGATCCGGGGCGCGCACAATCCGGTCCAACTCGCCGTAGTCCAGCCAATTGAGGCCGCAATTCTCACAGTCATCCAGGATGACGTTCCCGCCGCCGCCGTACAGGTGCGTGTCCATTCGGCGCCCACATTTCGGGCAGGGAAGCCGTCGATCGAGATCTCGCGGATCGAAAGGGCGCGCGTTGTAAGCCGTAGTCGCTCGCCGCGACTTCAAGTCTTCAATCACTACGGGAAAGACGCCCATCGAAATCAGCATGCCGTGACACACGCTGCAGTACAGCATGCGTTGACCCGCTGCCGCGGCATGCATCAACGCGGTGGTGCAGACCGGACACGCGAGCTCGGCCGGCTCATCAAATACCCGGATGCCGTCGGCATTTGTATCCGGAACGTCAATACTCCGGCAATAGTCGCAAATGAAGCATTCCTGATCTGCTTTTAGGCGCGTGGGAGCGCCGCAGCTCGGACAAGTCATCACCTCGTCTATCGGCTGCGGAGCGGCATTGCTTCACGGACCAGGCTTTTCGCCGAAGTGATGCCACTTGCCACCGCCCGCGTAGTTGTTCGCGGTTGCTGCCGGGGGTGGTGGATCATCGTTGCGGTACCCATTCGATGAATACCCGGATCCGTATCCAGACGGATCATATGAGGGGGCATATGAGTACCCATACGTGGACGGATAGGGATAGGCATCGTAGGGATAACCATACGGGTACCCATACCAATACGGATTATAATATCCGCCCCAATACCACGGGTAGCCGTAGCCAAATCCAAGACCGAACCCAAAGCCGAAGCGGCCATATCCATACCCGTACCCGCCACGGCCGTAAAAGCCCCTGCCTCCGTAGCCGCCGCCTGCAAAGCCGCGTCCACCGAATCCGCCACCGCTGACGGCGTGCCCACCACCGCCGAACCCACCTCCGCCTCCACCATGTCCTCCACCTCCACCATGCCCGCCGCCGCGTTGAGCGAGACCGGTGCCTGCCAGGAGAAGAGACAAAACCGCGATATGCAAATAGCGCATAACAAAACTCCTTGCCCACAGAATAGCGCGAACCAGCCCCCAATCCCGAGCCCCCAGCCCTAGGGCGGCGTTGCAGACGCCTGCCCCCTTCTGGCACACTCAAAGTTCATGCCAGCAAGTTTTGTCCCCCGCCTTGCCTGTGCGTGCTCGATGTTATTGGCCAGTTCCCCCTCCTCGCTCCCGCAGTCCAAGGCGGCCAGCGCGGCGCCCGCGACATTTCCTACGCAAGAGACCATTTCCTACGACATTGAGTGGCGGTTGATTTACGCCGGTAACGCCCGGCTCAGCCTGGATCCGGCGACATCGGCCGGCAAACAGGATTGGTCTTCCAAGCTCCATCTGGAATCTGGAGGCTTGGTCTCCAAGATGTATAAGCTCGAAGACAACTACACGGTGCAAATGGAAAATCAGTTTTGCGCCGCGAGCACCGATTTCAATTCCATGGAGCGGAACCGCCACCATGAGACCACCGTGAATTACGACCCGGTGCGCCGCAAAGCAACTTATGTCGAGCGGGATCTGCTAAAGAATTCGACGTTCAAGACGGCGGAAACCGAGATTCCACCGTGCGTGAGCGACATTATCGGTGGTCTTTATAAGCTCAGGAGCCTGAAACTCGACCCCGGCCAGTCCACGCAATTGCCGATCAGCGACGGTAAGAAAACGGTTTCCGCCCGCGTAGAGGCGCAGCAGCGCGAGCAGCTTAAAACCAAGGCCGGGACGTTCAACACTATTCGCTACGAAGTATTTGTGTTCAATGGCGTACTGTACGCCCGCAAGGCGGAGCTATTCGTCTGGCTATCGGACGACGCCCGCCGGTTGCCCGTACAAATTCGAGCCAGGATGGGTTTTCCGATTGGGTCCATTACATTCGAACTCGAAAAGGAAGAGCATTCCTGACGGAATAACGGGCGGGCACCGTAACGGTCGGCCTGTGTGCCACGTCCTTCCCGCAGTGACGCGGAACCTTGCAAGCTTCGTCGTATTCGCTGCTGTGCTCTCCGCCCAGCAGCCCCCTGTCTCGAAGCCGGGGAAGTTGGAAGGCGTGGTGCTCAATTCCGTTACCAATGATCCGGTGAAAAAAGCGACGGTGACGCTGCAGGCGCTGGGACAGCCCTCCAACCATTCTGCGACAACCGACGCGACTGGTCATTTCCATTTCGACAGCGTGGAGCCGGGAAAATACGTTGCCACGGCGAACCGGGATGGATACATTCCGGAGCAGGGAAGCCGGCGTGGACCCTGGGCGAAACCGATTACCGTCGCCGAAGAACAAGAAGTTAAGGATCTAGCTTTAAAGCTGGTTCCATTAGCGTTGGTCAGCGGACACGTGATCGATGAGGATGGTGATCCCGTGGCGCGTGCCCAGGTGCAAGCGCTACGGTATGTCTACCGCCGGGGTGGCACGAGGCAACTGAATCCCGCGGGGTTTGCGACCACCAACGATCTCGGCGAGTATCAGCTGCTCGATCTCGATCCAGGGCGCTATTATTTTCTGGCAGCGGTTCAACCGCCGCTGGCGCATCTTCCCCTGCACACGAAGAGCGCCACGCCGGACCAAACCTATCCCGACACTTTTTATCCGAGCGCTCTTCAGGCCGAGCAGGCCACGGTTTCACAACTTGGCGCCGGCGCTCAGATCAACAGCATTGATTTTCGCGTTCACAAAGCGCCCGCCTTTCACATTCGTGGCAAGGCAGTAAACGGCCGGACGGGCGAGCCGATGCGCAATGCCATGATCCGGCTTCAAACTCGCGGAAGCGTTTTTTTCGAGAACGCGCGTACGCAGCAAGATGGGACGTTCGACGCGCGAGGAGTAGTGAGCGGGTCCTACACCCTGATTTGCCAAATGGAGGAATTATCGTCTCACCAAGTGGTTGATGTCGGTGACCACGACGTTGATGACATCCAGCTCTTGGTGAGCCCACCCTTCGAAATCTCAGGCACCGTCCGGCTGGAAGGCGATCCGCCTCAGGCTGGACAAAGAGGCCCAATGCAAGTGAACTTGAACCCGATCGAGAGGGGGGGTGGCGCAGGAGCCCAGGTCAATGCCGACGGGAGTTTTACGATGAAGGTTACACCGGGGGTTTATCAGATCAACGCATTCTGCAATGCCGGCGCATACGTGAAGTCGATCCGCTTCGGAGAACAAGACGTGACCAGCGGGAAAATCGACCTGACGCAGCAATCCAGCGGTGCCCTCAACATCGTATGTGGCACCGACGTGGGCCAGATCCAAGGATCAGTTCAAAACGAAAATGGAGAGCCGGCCGCGCAAGTGATGATCTCGGTTGTCCCTCAGGGCGAACACGAGGGCCGTCAGGATTTGTATTTTCAACTCGAGAGCGACGAGAATGGCAAGTTCGAGTATCGCGACCTCGCGCCGGGCGATTACAAAGTATTCGCGTGGGAAAGCATTGACATGGAAATGTTACTGTCGCAAGAGTTTCAAAAGGCGTTCGAAAGCCGTGGAGCCGCGGTTAGCATTTCCCCAGGAGGGAGTGCGTCAGTCCAAGTGAAAATGATTCCGGCCGCTGATATCGAAGCAGAAAAGAACAAGCTGCCATGATGCGGATCGCGCTGGTTTCGGGGATTGCCGCCGCTATTCTTCTGGCACAGGAGCCGGCGCCTCCGCGCTTGTCGGTGGCCGGCGTGGTTATCTCCACTGCGGGCGACCCGATTAGAAAAGCCGCTGTGCTCTTGAGAGCGCAGGATGAAAACGGCATCAGTTACACGGTGGATAGCGACGCGAACGGCCGCTTCGTGATCTATGATGTGCAGCCGGGCGCTTACGCGGTTTCCGCCGATCGCCAGGGTTTTGAATCCGACACGGACGGCGCACCCGGCGCTCCTCCGCCCAGCCTCAAGGTGGAAGCCGGTCAATCGGTGAGCGATGTGAAAATCAAGCTAGTCCCCCTCGGTGTGATCACTGGCCGGGTGCTGGATGATGATGGAGATCCGGTCCGTGGCGCGCAAGTACAGGCTATGGCCTACACATACCAGGCCGGCAAAAAGCAGTTGAGAAACGTCGAGCAGATAACCGCCAACGACAAGGGTGAATTCCGGCTGTTCGGGCTACGCCCCGGAACCTTTTATCTGCGCGCTTCAGGTCGCAATGGCCGGTTTCGAGGCATCGGAGCGCCGGAGCTCCCCTTCACGCCCACCTATTTTCCCAATACAACCGATGCCGCGCACGCGGCCTCAATCGACGTTTCCGCGGGAGCTCAGTTACGGGGTTTCGATATTCGGCTGCGGCGCGAGCCGCGCTATTCAATACGCGGGAAGCGGCCCGACGTAAAACACGAGGGTGCGCAGCTCATGCTGCAGATCGTGCCCCGCGGCGGTTACGATTTAAGTTTCCGTTCTTCACAACGCGGGGACAATGAGACTTTCGAATTCATGGATGTGCCGCCCGGATCTTATGTAGTAATGGCCACCGTCACGGAAGATAACAAGACCAGAGTGGCTCGTCAGGCTGTTGAAGTTACGAATGCGGACGTCGAGGGCGTCACGCTGAGCTTCGTACCGGCCATTGAAGTCACCGGTTCTGTGCGGGTGGAAGGCACGCCGCACCATCCGCTGGAAAATCTGCATGTGTTCCTGCGAAGCGATATCCCAATGATGATGGGCCAAAGCAGTGCCGAAGTGAAATCGGATGGAAGCTTTGTGATTCCTCAAGTTGTGCCCGACGTTTACGAGATCACTGTTGGACTCACGTCGGGTGCCTACGTGAAGTCGATCCGGTTCGGTGATGCGGAGGTCGAGGACGGGCGCATCGATCTGACTCAGGGATCTGGTGCAGTGACGGTGCTGGTTGGCACGGATGTCGGCGAAGTGGAAGGATCGGTAAAGAAATCGAATGGCGATCCCGCGGTGCGTGTTCGCGTGACCTTGATCGCCTATGGCACGCACCTGGGCCGCGCTGACCTGTCTCATTCCGGCTTTACCGACGAACAAGGCAAATTTCACCTGCGCAATGTCGCACCAGGCGAGTACAAGGTCTTCGCCTGGGAGGACGTCCCCATTGGCGCGCCGCAAGATCCAGATTTCCGGAAGCCGTTTGAGAAGCAGGCTGCCGCGGTGAAAATGGAGCCGAACGGGCGTGAGACCGTCGAGTTAACGGCTATCTCGGTGAAGGCTGCCGCCCATCCGGCGCAGTAAAGGGTTCAGAAAAACGCCACAGCGCGATGATCAGCACAGGCAGAGATAGTAGCAGTGCCACCCAGCCCGCAATCGCCCACCGAGCAACACCGGGAAATCGTAGCCGTAATTGAAACGGTAAGTAATATAGCGTGCGCCATTCAATCGGGATCCGCTCGAAGCGTTGGGGCTCCTCGCTGTTCGTGGCAATCTCGGCGATGTCAACTGCGCGATTCCATAACACTCCCCTTCGGGAGCCCAGCTCCCGCTGCACCACTTCGACATTCGGCGGAATCACTGTCGAGGCGGCCTGCAGAATTACGGAAACGAACACCAGGGCCCAGAGAGCTGGCCAGCGGTGCTGAATTAGCAGGGGAACGGCAAATAGACACAGCAATTGTACCGGCAGCAGGACGAAGCGGTGTCCCCATGCAATGTCGCCGCCGAAATCGAAATAACGCGCGTAGGCTGCGGCATAGGCGATGAGGAGCAACGTCAGGTAGATTAGCAGCCGTCGAAGTTGGCGATCGATGGAGCGCCAGTTTCGGACTGCGAGCAGCAGAACGACGATCAACAGGGGATCGAAGAGCAGAACCGATTTGTCCAAAGAGAAAAAGGTTCCGACTAATCCCTTCCAAAAAGGATAGGAAAAGGGGAACGACGTGGGCTGGTCCGCGGGGCGGGGCAGACGGCTGATGTAGGTGCCAAACAGGTCGCCGAAGCGGTGCCATTGATACCAACGGTCGAAGAGTAAGGCAGCGGCAACGGGCGGTGCGAACCAGGCGAGAAAGCGCTTCGAATGGGCGCCGGCGGAGATAGCGAAAATTGCGAATGCACCGGTCTCGAGCACTGATGTCAGGCGCACCAGGATGGCGAAACCACAGGCCATTCCGGCCAGCAACGCCCATTGTCCGCGTTCGTCCCGAAGCCAAGCGCCCAGCCCAGCCAGCGCGGCCAATGCCAGCGCCAGCTGGAGCTCATTCTCCTGCGCGCATTGCACGTACTGCAGGCACGTAGTTGCGAACAGTAGCGCCAGGCATCCGGCGACGGCCGCGCTGCTTCCGAAGCCAACGTTCAGAAGCACACGGCGTGCCAATAACAGAACGCAGGCAGTCAGGAACGTCTGCATGAGAAAGGCGAGGGTGAGCTCGGCGACCTGCTTCTGGCGTAAAGCGTCCAAGCCAAAGCGGCGAAGCAGTGGGGAGACCGTGGCATCCACCACAGCATCGAACGGGACGAGTAGCAGGCTCTGGCCCACGCCGTACCAGGCTTGCGGCTGGCCATTCTTGCCAGGGATGCCGAAGCCTTCTCGCGCATAGTCGGGGGTCACCGGCAGCTCGCCCAATCGAATGGACCTCGCAACCTGCCACCGGCGCGCGGTATCTATGGTTCCGAAGTTGCCGGGATTGAGCAGCGCGCAGACTACCACAGCCACAAGAATCAAGAGCAGAGTGACGCGCGTGGAGGGGGCCATAGGCCATTGTAAGGAGTTTGTCCGGACCCTAAAAACCCGGCGTAGCCGGTTCCAGACTGCGCGCGCGTGCCGCAGATTTGCTATAGCCGTAACGAATGCGCGCGATAGTGGCTGCAATCACAATCAGACCGCAGATTTCCACCAGCACTTTTTCCCCATCCAGGAAGTCGGTGGGTTCGTTCTTGAGATTTGGGTCGATCAACGTCCCGTGGACGTACACAAAAGCCGCCACGCCATAGGCCAGGTAATGCAGCAGTTTCCAGAGCGGGCGACCAATCCGCCGGCGCAGATAAGAAGTGATCACGACAATGAGCAGAAGATAAAACGCGCTGGCGCCGAAACAGTTGTACAATCGCTGCCCCGGCGATCTCAGAGGCCAGAGGATGTCCAGCCACTTGAACTTCGCCGTGGACGAGAACAACAGAATAGTCGGATGCAGGCCAACCAAAGCCAGTGCAATATACGCGGTCCAGTTATGGATGTCGAAGACGGAAATCCGGCGGTGCGGCCAGCTTCGCACCGGGCTGTAGCGCACCGAAATCAGTAATCCGAGCAGGATGTTGATGGTCAGAAGCACCATGGCCGTGAGGCCCGCGTAACTGGAGAGATCGATTGCGGTCATGAATAGGGTCCAAGTGAATGAGTCTACCAATACGGCCGCAAGAACCGGATAGTTATCCGGACGTTCGCCGCGTAGCATGAATGAGTAGGGAGGAATCGCAATGGCTACAGTGCGGATGCTTACAATGAACGAGGTGCCCGATAAGGAACAGGAATTTTGGCAGGCGAGTTATTGGGACGCCGTGGCCGGCCGAGATGGCCACATGGACGGTGTCTTTTTCTACGCCGTGCTGACCACCGGAGTCTATTGCAAGCCATCCTGTCCCTCCCGGCGGCCACGTCCCGAGAACGTGGTCTTTTTTCGAACCAGGGAAGCTGCCAGGCGCGCGGGCTTTCGTGCATGCAAACGCTGCAAGCCGGACGCAATGTCCACTTCGAATCCCAACAAGGATTTGGTGGAGAAGGTGTGCCGCTATATCGACGCGCACCCGGACGGTCCGGCCACTCTCGAAGCGTTGAGCCGCGCCATTGGCCTGAGCCCTTTCCACCTGCAGCGGACGTTCAAGGCGCTGACTGGGATTACGCCGCGAGCTTATGCCGATTCGCGCCGCTTGCAGGTTTTGAAAGCCGGACTACGCGATGGTCATTCCGTGACTCGCTCGCTGTACGACGCGGGCTACGGGTCCAGCAGCCGGCTGTATGAAGGCGCGGCATCGAAGCTGGGCATGACACCGGCGCGCTACGGGAAGCAAGGCTCTGGAGTTGAGATCCGTTACACCATCGCGGGGACATCGATTGGAAGGATGTTGCTGGCTGCCACCAGCAAAGGAGTCTGCTCCGTGCAATTCGGCGAATCAGAGGGGACGCTCGAAAGCGAGCTGCGGCGCGAATATCCGCGGGCGGAAATCACGCGCTCCGACAAAGCGCTAGCCCGTTGGGTTCGCGCTATTCAAGGACGCATTCGCGGCGAAAACGCAAAGGCGCTCCCGCTGGATATTCAGGCAACTGCGTTTCAACGATTGGTGTGGGAGCAACTCCGGCAAATCCCTTACGGCGATACCCGAAGCTATGGCGAAGTTGCTAGAAGAATCGGGCGCCCGAAGGCGGCGCGGGCCGTGGCGCGCGCATGCGCCAGCAATCCGGTCGCAGTTGCCATCCCCTGCCATCGCGTGGTGCGGGAGAATGGCGACGCAGGTGGCTATCGGTGGGGGATGCGGCGGAAGCAAAATCTGCTGGCGCTTGAACAAGCTGCGCCTACTCGTTCTTAGGCCTGGAACTCCAAAAATCGGGATCGGCGGACGCGAAATCATCGGACACGTAGCTGTTTCGCGGATCGATCCGAAACAGGAAGACCTCGTGTCCGATTTCAACTTCGGCCGCTAATTTTTGTTCGGCGGCAATTTCGCGGATCCCGTCAGGCGTTTTCGCCAAGCCGTCATCGAAAGTGGCGAGCGATACGAGCGGCGTGATAAAGAGAAACATTCCGGACGGCATCCCGGACATGATCTGATAAGCGATCTCCGGCTGATCGAAATTGATGCTTTCGAAGCGCGATGTGCGCATCTTCACCAGGTCGGCAAAGCTCGTCTGTGCGCCGGGCCGAATTCGATAAATCGAGACCAGGAAATAGCGTGCCTTCGGAATGATCTTGGTGGCTTCATCCCAGCGATGACTCAAATTCGGGCGATACAGTGCGATCAGGGTCCGCGCCGGCGGGAGCACATCATCGGAGTACGGGGCTCCGGTACTCACCATGGATAGCGCCCTATCCAAGTCTTCCAGGCTTGCGAACGAATCCAGCATTTGGAAAGACCACGTCTCGGATGGGCCCGTCACAGACGTAGCTCCGAGTACCGTGATTGAGTCCCTGGCTTCCGCGTAGCCTACGTTACCGGAGCGCTGGGCGTTTCGGATGACCCGGATGACAGCGGGTGGATCGGCCTGAGCTAGCACCGAGCAACCGAGCAGAGCAGCGAGCAGTCTAGTTCTGCGCATAGTTATCTACTAGGTCATGACGTCGCAACGACGCGGGGCGTGCAATTCCGAGATGGAATGAGAAGGCCGGTCCCCAGCGGGATGCGGTAAGCTCCCAATGGATACGCACTCGAGGTGCAAAAAGGAGAACCGGCCATGAAGAAGAATAACACTTGTCCAAAGAGTCCGA
>JBEKJJ010000157.1:0-16767 GCA_050011295.1 Bryobacteraceae bacterium | reverse complement strand
ATGTCCCTCTGGGAGGAGCGCGAACGGCGACGCTTCGAAATACTCGCCTCAGTCGATCAGGCCGAAGCATCGTTGGCGCGTGGCGAAGGCCGGCGAATCACTTCGCATGAGGAAGTGACCCAGCTTACCTCGGACATTAGGCGGTGTGGTATGGCCCGTCTAGCCTCCGAGTAAAATCCTCGCGGATGAGCGAGTTTCGTCTTTCGCCCGAGGCGGACGCCGAACTTGACGGCATCTGGATTCACTTAGCCCGCGAAACCAGCAGCGTCGACGTTGCCACTCGCGTAGTCGAAGGCATCGCAGAGCGTTTCTGGCTACTGGCCCGGTATCCGTACATGGGCCGCCGCCGTGACGAAGATTTGCGACCCCAACTTGCGCAGCCTTGCCGTTGGCGATTACGTCATCATTCACAGCATCGTTGAGGACGACGTGGTGCTGATCCTCCATGTAGTGCTCGGAAGCCGCGATCTCGTCGCGCTGCTCGTCTATTGACGTTTGGACGGAAGGGTCACCTAGTTACCGGCCCGGTATCGTTTTTGTTGTCAAACATCGCCATGGACCACGATCCCGAGGCCGGGGATTGGGCTTGCGTACGATCAATTACGGTCAATCTCCCAGCGCCATGGATACACCGATTCTAATCGCCGTCATCTCCGCCGCCGCTGCGGTGGTCGTCAAGGCCATCAGCTATTACTTCACCAAGATGAAGGAGCGCGAAGCTGACTGGAGGAAGTACAACTTCGAGCTATACAAGGAATTCGTTGTCTCCTTGAGCGGAATTTAGGCACTGACTCAACGCCAGAGCGCAATAAGGCCTTCGCGATAGCCAGCAACACGCTTCTCCTTATTGGCTCGAAGGGTGTGCTGAGTGCGTTGTACCAATTTCAAGACGAAATCAAGGTTTCCAATACCTCCAGATCGGACGCAAGACATGACGCCCTGCTGTCGAAACTCATTCGGGAAGTCCGCGTAGACCTCGATATGCCGCGAACCGCAGAAGAGTCGGACTTCGTTGCACGGCTATGGTGCTCCGGCGCTGAGTAAGAGAGCCCGAATCCTGCTTTGCGTCAAACTTCCGTTCCGCTAAAATAACCCTATGCCCAAAGCCCTCCAAGAAGGCGACACCGCGCCCGCTATCCACGTCGAAGACGATCAAGGTCAGCCCTTCGATTTGGCCAAGCTCAAGGGCAAGCACGTGGTCCTCTATTTCTATCCCAAGGCCGACACTCCCGGATGCACCACCGAAGCGCAGGGCTTCCGCGATCACGCCAAAAAGTTCGCCGACGCCGGAGCCGTCATCCTGGGCGTCTCGCCCGACAAGCCCGCCGCGCTCGCCAAGTTCAAGGAAAAGTACAAATTACCGTTCACCCTACTCTCAGACGTTGATCACAATGTCGCCAACGCCTATGGAACCTGGGTGGAAAAAAGCATGTACGGCCGCACCTACATGGGCGTGGAGCGCAGCACGTTTCTGATCGGTAAGGACGGCAAGATCAAGCAGATTTTCCGCAAAGTGAAACCCGCCACCCATCCCGGAGACGTCTGCCAGGCGCTCAAATCCGCATAAAAAAAGTTCAATCCGCCTGTCGATCCGCGAATTCTCAATCGTCGTCTTGCCGGAAGCACACCACACCAAAGGAGAATTCCGATGATCAACACTCTGTACACGAAATCAGCGATACTTTTTGGAGCCATCAGCCTCGCCGGCGGGGCCACGGGCCAGGACATCACGAATATGGAACGGGAACAAGCACTTCGCTATCTCGCGGAAACGCGCGCGGGCGTCATAGAAGCCGTGAAAGGCCTCTCGGAAGCGCAATTCAACTTCAAACCAGCGCCCGATCGCTGGTCGGTAGCGGAATGCCTGGAACACATCGCCACAGTGGAAACTTTGGTCTTGACCGGCGTTCGAGTGAGACTGGAAAAAGGCCCGGCGCCTTCCCCGGATCGCGACGTGAAGCAGTTGGACACGCTGATTCTTACCATGGTTCCGGATCGCTCAACCAAGGTGAAAGCGCCGCCGCAGCTTGTGCCAACCGGCCATTCCACGCCCACGGCGAACCTGGAGCAATTCCTGGCCAGCCGCCAACAAACTGTGAATTGCCTGAAATCCGACTCCAATCTCCGCGGCCACGTAGCAGATCATCCCGTCTTTGGGCCGCTCGACGGCTACCAATGGATCCTCGCAGCAGCGGGACACAGCGAGCGCCACACCAAGCAAATCCAGGAAGTGAAAGCCGATCCAAATTTCCCAACGAATTAAGGAACCGAACAACCGACCAACCGACCAACCGCCATGCGCTACATGTTTCTGATCTATTCCCAAGAACGTTCGGTGCCTCTCCCACCCGAAGAGGCCCAGACTCTCATGAACAACCATTGGGCAGTGATGCAGGACGCCCGTGAAAAAGGCGTCCTGCTGGGCGTCGACGCGCTCAAGCCCACCAGCACTGCCACTACGGTCCGCGTCAACGGCGGCGCGGCCATCACCACCGATGGCCCGTTCGCCGAAACCAAGGAGCAACTGGCCGGCTACTACATGCTGGAATGCAAGGACCTGGACGATGCCATCGAATGGGCCAAGCGAATTCCTACCGGTTGCAAAGGCGCCGTGGGATGCATCGAAATCCGTCCGGTCCATGAGCTGCCGCGGCGGCCTTGACCATGGACGCGCGGACAACGGCGGAAGCTGTCTTCCGCCAGGAATCCGGCCGCATCATCGCCACGCTCATACGCATGTCCGGATCCTTCGACCGCGCCGAAGAAGCCATGCAGGAAGCGTTCGCGGCTGCCCTAGCTGCTTGGCCCGCGAGCGGCCTCCCGCTGAATCCCGCCGCGTGGATCACGGCCGCCGCGCATCGCAAGCTGATCGATCAAAGCCGGCGCGAGAAAACCAGGCGCGAAAAACAAGATGCGCTGCGCTACGAAACCGAGGCCTTCGCGCAGCCCGACGCTCCGGCAATCCATGAGACCGCCATGCATTTCCCCGACGATCGCCTGCGTCTGATTTTCACCTGCTGCCATCCCGCATTGAATCCGGAAGGGCAAGTGGCGCTGACCTTGCGAACTCTCGGCGGATTGACGACCACCGAAATCGCGAAAGCATTCCTGATTCCAGAGCCGACGCTCGCGCAACGCCTGGTCCGCGCCAAACGCAAAATTCAGGAAGCCAAGATTCCCTACGAAATCCCACCGCCGGCTCGATTGCCGGAGCGCTTGACCTCCGTCCAGGCCGTGATCTATCTGATTTTCAACGAAGGCTACACCGCCGCTTCGGGCGACCAGTTGCTGCGCCTGGACCTGAGTGCCGAAGCCATTCGATTGGGCCGGATGCTGAACGAATTGTTGCCGGGCGAGCCAGAAAATCTTGGATTGCTCGCCCTCATGCTGCTCCACGATTCCCGCCGCCACGCACGCGTCCACGATGCCCAGCTCATCACGCTCGAAGAGCAGGACCGGTCGCTGTGGGATGAAGCGGAGATTTCCGAAGGCCTATCACTCGTAGAAAAAGCCTTGCGCCGCGGACCTGTCGGTCCCTATCAATTGCAGGCAGCCATCGCCGCCCTGCACGCGCAAGCGAAAACTCCACTCGAGACGGATTGGAATCAGATCGCCGCCCTCTATGGCCGGCTGCTGGAGTTCAACCCCTCCAAGATCATCGCCCTGAACCATGCCGTTGCAATCGCCATGAGCGCCGGATTTGAAGAAGGACTGCGGCGTATCGAAGCTATCGGCGCCACGCATGAACTAGACGGCTATTACCTGTTGCACGCCGCCCGCGCCGACATTCTCCGACGCATGAATCGATTCCAGGAAGCAGGGGACGCATATCGCCGCGCGCTGGCCTTGACCACCAATCGCATCGAACAGGATTTTCTAACCCGCCGCCTCGCCGCGTTAGACAACTCGCAGCACCAATAAGGTCATATCATCCCGCTGCCCAGCTCTCCCAACAAATCTGTCAACCGCCTTCCAAATCCGACCATTAATCTGCGCAGCAGTTTCGTCGCTCGCCTCATCCACAATCCCCGCCAACCGGCCAGCGCCCCAATCCTCGCCACAAGCGTTCTGAGCTTCCACAATCCCGTCCGTATAAGCCACCAATACATCGCCAGGATTCAGCTGGATGCAACCCTCTTCGTACGTCCCGACTTGAAACAGCCCCACCGGCGCACCGCCAATCTCCAGCCACTCGACGCTCCCATCCACCCGTCTCACCAGCGGCGGATTGTGCCCTGCATTTACATATTTCAGAATCCTGGTGTTCGGATCGAATGTCGCGTAAAACAGTGTCGCATAGCCCTCTTCGAAACTGGCTTCGTGGAAATGTTGATTAACGCTTTCGATCACTTGCGCAAGCCCGAATGGCGAACGCCGCCCCTCACCTCTGAGAGTTGCTTCGAGATTCGCAGCCAGCAATGCGGCTCCCAGACCCTTACCTGCAACATCTCCCACCGCGATACCGAGCTCGCCATCCGGCAGCCGCAGAAAATCGTAGAAATCGCCGCCCACCGCGTGCGCTTGCCGGCAAACCGCACTGCAATCGGCGTCCGCAACGGGCCCCGAATAGCGCGCCAGCAGGTGTTGCTGGATCGCCTGAGCATTGGCCAACTCTTCATGCCATTCGCAATCCGAAACCGCAACGGAAGTGGTCAACATATTAGCCTCTCACTGGTATGTCGATTGCAGATGCGCCAAATCGACATTCCCGGCTAATATATTTCCGGCTAGAAACTATAACGCAGCGCCAGTAGCGCGGACGAATTGCGGTGATACTCGCCCAGAAAATCCGACGGATCGCCTCGAATCCATGTGTATCCAGCGGTCACGCGCCAATGTTGCCCCAAGCTCTCGGAATAGACCGTTCTGAGCCAGCTCCCTTCGCCGTTCTGACGCACGGCCGCGTCCGTGGCCACGCTGCGCGTCGAATCAATGGTGTACTGCGCATGCGCCAGAATGGCGCGCGCGAATCCAAGTTCGGGTGAAAATTGCAATCCCGGCGTGTAGGCAGTCACCGCATCGCCCGCGTAGCCCACCACTATGGCAAACTCTTTAATCTGCCGCTCAAACTGAATCACGTAGATAACGTATTCATCCTGTCGTTTATCCGGCGACGTGTAGTAGGCGGCTTCGGTCTTCACCGTGAACCAGGGCAGCGGCACGGCCGCATCGGCGCCATATAATCGCAAGGCCGGGTAGAGGCGGCGAAAGGCGTCGTCAGCGTAAGTCTGAAAGATCGGCAGAGAATTAAAGCCATCGTAGAAGCTGGCCGAGACTTCATAACCGGCGCCGACATGATTCCAGCGAGCGCCGAAGGACGATCGTCCGGGGAACACGGAACCCAGGTCGTGCAGAGTTACATCGTCCAGGCTCTCGGGAAGCACGGTCCAGCGTTGATCGAGCAGCGGCGTGCGGCTGGGAGTGAAGCGCGGCTGCCAAACCAGGTCAAAGGAATTAACGCCCGTATCGTAAATGACGCGCGCCGCGGTGACGGCCAGGAATCCAGGATCCGTCACGCTCAGGAAATCCTTAGGCGCGAAACGATCGGTGGGATTTAGCAGGTCCGCCTTGCCCCAGCGGATGAACTGCTTGCCGAATTCGGCCGTTAGTTTTCCTTTCGAAATGGTCGCGTTCAGTTCGCGCAGCGAGAGCAACGGGCGCTGGAGTCCGCGGTCCTGCCAATCCAGATGCGCCGCGCGTTCCACCTGTTCATGCGTATCGAACGCGGTATCGAGCGACGCCGAAATTCTGAGCCAGGGCCGGACCTTGTAGGACGCCTCGTAACGGAACAGCGCATCACCCACCGCCTGCCCGCTATCGTTGGGCGCAGTTTCCGGATAAAGAGTGAGGCTGGTCTGAACAAATCCCCGCTGCGTAAAATCCTGCGCTGACAAGCACAACACGCTGCTTGCCAGGACCCACCATCTACCCACGCCGCAACGCCTCTAGCGTAAAACTCTCGTCCTTCATCGGAACGTTGTACTGCAACTTCTCCAGCTTCAGCACCGTCCGGCTCCCACGATTTGCGTCCAACACCTCCATCGTCCGCCCCACCCAAATACCGTCCTGCTGTTGAACATCGTTGTAGTGAATGCGCCGCACCAGCTTATCTTTGGCGAAATTCTCAATCTGAATCACCACGTAATTGTCTTTCCGGATCATCATCACCGAAGACGTGTACTGCGACGATTTCCCCTCCTTGGGTTTCGACTCAATCTTCCAACACGGCTGCCCATCGAACGTCTCCTCGCCCACGAGCTTGTAATCGAACTGATTCACGTCGCGCTCTTCCAAATCTTCGAAGCTGAAATCGGTACCAAAAAACCGCGTGGACCGATCCTGCAACGCGATGCGCCGGTCGCGCTCGAGCGCGGGCGTCCACATCCATTGATCAGAAGCCCGATCCTCATGATTGACAATCAGCAGCGCAACTCCCTTCACTTCAGCCGGCGCCGTAAATCGCAAAATCGACTTGCTAGCTCCATACGCCCCAATGCGCTCAAACATCCACCGCTTCAAACTAATCTTGTTGCCAGATCCAATCACCTCGAGCGTCCCCTCATACCGCTGCGATTTCGACAACCCCCTCTTCTGCGACTCAGCAACAATCTGCCGCGCATCCTGGCCCTGAGCAACGACCGCAACGAGAACGAGAACGAGAAACGAGAAACGAGAAACGAGAAACGTCTTATTCATATTCCAACGCCTCAACCAGCGACCCGCGCACAGCCGATTCCGCCGGCCCAATCGCCGAAACAAACGCCACGGCCAGAATCACAGGCACCAGAAACAGGCAAATCTGATAAGGATATTCGTAATCCAACCGGAGGCCGGCCAGATCCTCGCCAGTGATCCGCAGACTGTAGTAAAGCTGCAGCGCGCCGAAGGCCAATCCGAGAATCAACCCCACCGCGCCGATGGTCAGGGCCTCCAGCCAAATGGTTCCGCGAATCTGGTTCCTAAGGCCGCCCACGGCCTGCAGCACGCCCAACTCGCGCCGCCGGTCAGTGATAGAAACAATCAAAGTGTTCACAATGCCGAGCAGCGCGACAAAAACAGCCACTGCAATCTGCACATACGTGATGCCGAACCATTGATCAGTTAGCCGCATCACGTATTGCTTCACATCCCGATTGGTCAGCACAAACAAGCGCCGTTCAGCACCGAATCGTTCGAGTATCCGCCGCTTTACTTCTGCCTCTGTGGCGCCGCGCGCCAGATACACGCGGAAAATGTTCACCGTGTCGTCGTTCCAATAGCGCCTGTAAACGCTGCGATCCATCAAGATGCTGCCCTGTTGGTCGGAATAATCCACCACGATCCCAACAATCGGCATGTGCAGGACACCCTGAGGACTCGGAATATCCAACACGTCGCCCAGTTTGTAGCCGCGCAGCAGCGCGAAATTGTCGGAAGCGAGAACGCCTTTACCTTCGCCGGTCAGCTTGTACATCTGCTTGGGATCGCCCGCGGTGGGAGGCAGCGTCGCGCGAGTCACCAGCGCCCGGACGTCAGCGGCCACAAAAATCACCGGCGTGCCATTGATCTGAATGCGCGAATCCCGAACGCTTTGCACTTCGCCGACGCCTGGAATGGCGCGCAGTTGCTCCGCCATCGATCCTGGAAAGCGGAAGCTGCGAGCAGTCAAGCTTTGCGATGGCGAAATGAAAAGATCCGGATTCAACGCAACTCCCAGCCATTTGAAAATGGAATCGTAACTGGCGCGCGTGAGTCCACCCAGCGCCACTACCAATGCCAGCGACAGCATCAGCGCCGCCACCGCGCCGGATGTCCTTCGTGGTGCTTGCAGCAGGCTGTCAGCAGCCAGCGTGCCTTCCACAGGCCGCAACCATCGAAGCAGCGGACGCAGCGCGCGCGCCACCCATTGCGCCAGAGTCGGCGTCAGCAACAACACGCCCAATACCGCCAGGGCGTCACCCGCGTAGGCCAGAAGCCGATAGCGGCTCAGCACCAGGCAAACCGCCGCGAGTATTGTGACGACCAGCGCGGTGATCCTTCGCACGCGATTTTCGCCGGCGCTCAATTGCTGATACCGGCCCTTCTGCAGCGCCTGCACTGGGTCAACCCGAGCCGCGTTGCGCGCCGGAATAAATGCCGCTACCACGCTAGTAATTACCCCGAGCACGACGGCGAAAATCATCAACGCCGGATTGGTTGAAATCTCCTCGGCCTTCTGCGCGATCCCAAACACTTCACCCAGCAGTGCTCCGATGTATCCCGTCATCCCGCGCGCAATCGCGATTCCTAACAGCAATCCCAAGCTCGATCCCAGCAATCCCGCCACTACGCTCTCACCCAGAAAAATCGTCCGCACCTGTCGCCGCGTGGCGCCCAGCGCGCGCAGAATCCCGATCTCTGATCGCCGCTGTGTAACCGCGATCTGGAACGTATTGTAGATAATGAACATCCCGATGAAGAGCGCGAAAGCGCTGGTAATGTTGGCCGTCAGCGCGTAGATCCGTGAGATGGATTCGAATTGCTGCCCACGCGCCGATGGCGATTCCACCTGAAATCCGGGCCCGAGCAGCGCCTCCAGTTTCGTCTTTACGTCTTCCACGCGCGCGCCTTCCTGCACCGCCAGATCGATGCGATCGAACCTGCGCCCGCGGCCGAAAACTTTCTGCGCGGCGTAGATATCCATGATCGCGAGGTTCCCTCCGAATGCGCTCGCAAGCCCGCTGGCCTTCATGATGCCCCGCACCGTGAACAGCTTCTCGCCTTCCATGGTGCTCATGGGAACCTTGCCGCCAATGCCCAGCTTGTTCTCACGCGCGAAAGTGTCCGTGATGATGAGCGAATCCGGTTGGGCGAGAAAGACCAGTGGGTCGTCGATCACGGCTTCGTCGCCGCTTTCCAGATCGTATTGACGAAGACCGCGGTCGCCCGTCATGTCCACGCCCAGGATCAGCAAATTGCCTTGCCCGGGAAGCCCGGTATTAACCACCGCTTCAATCACGGGAACCGCGACGCGAATTTCGCGGACCGCCTGCACGCGGTCCAGCACGTTCTCATCAAAGCCCGTTTCACCGGAAGAAACCTGAAGCTGGGTCGTCCCGGCGATGCGATCCACGGTCTGCCGGAAAGCGTAAAGCACGGATTGGTTCGCGGTGTGCATCCCCACGAATACAGCCACGCCCAGTACAATTCCCGCGATAGTAAGCAACCACCGCAACGCGTGTTTCCGAATGTACGGCCAACTAATCAGCCTCAGGAGAATCATCGGATTTCCGGCTGAGCCGCGACCGGCAGGGAGCGATTTTTCCCCTCCCGATCCTCCACGATCCGACCATCGCACAGCGCAATCACGCGCTCACAGCTTTCGGCCACATGCGGATCGTGCGTCACAATCAACACCGTCGATCCCAGCCGTTGATGCAAATCGCGAATCAGCTTTAGGATGTCCGCGCCGGTATGCGTATCCAAATTTCCGGTGGGTTCGTCCGCCAGCAAAACCGGAGGATAAACGGAAAGCGCCCGCGCAATGGCGCAACGCTGCCGCTCGCCGCCCGAAAGTTCCTCCGGCAAATGCTCAGTGCGCGACGCCAGGCCCACCAGTCCGAGCAACTCCTTGGCGCGCTCATCGATCTTCTTTTTCGGCCATCCCCGCAGATGCAGCGGAATGGCGACGTTCTCAAAACACGTAAGCGTGGGAAGCAGGTTGAAGAACTGAAAAATGAACCCGATCTTGTCGCGCCGCATGCGAGTTAGATCGTCATCGGGAAGCCCGCTCAAGCGGCTGCCGTCAATTTCGATCTGTCCCGAGCTTGGCGTGTCCAACCCGCCAATCAAATTCAGCAGCGTGGATTTGCCGGATCCCGAAGGCCCGATAATCGCCACCATCTCGCCGCGCGCGATGGCGAGATCCACGTCTTCGAGCGCCGTCACCTGACGCTTGCCGCTGAATATTTTGCTGACTTTCGCGAGATCGATCACTTTCTAACTATCATGTCACGCATTCCGCGCCGCGACCGGAAGGATGCGCTACCACGATCGCCGCTAGGTCTGCCATCTCGAACGCTCCATTGAAGATGCTGATTCACTGGCGACCGAGTCCACGGCGTTCACACGAGTGTGAACGCCGCACCCGAGGAGTGCGTGCGCCACGGCGCGCGGTATTCGCTATCATGTCTAATCGCGATGCGCATAGGAATTGACGCTGGCGGGACATTCACTGACTTCATCATTTCCCACGACTCGGGAAAACTCGAAACCTTCAAGTTGCGCTCGAATCCCCGCTCGCCCGCGAGCGTGATATTGGCGGGCCTGGCGCAAGCCGCCGGATCGCGCAAAGCGCAGGTGGTCCATGGATCCACCGTCGCAACCAACGCGCTGCTCGAGCGCAAGGGCGTTCGGACAGCACTCGTGACCACCGCCGGCTTTGAAGACGTGATCGCCATCGGGCGCCAAAATCGTCCCGAGCTTTATAACCTCACCCCCACTCTGCGTGTCCCAATCATTCCGCGCGCCATGTGTTTCGGCGTGCGCGAACGTGCGTTTTACGACGGAGTAATTTCGGCAACGCCAACCAGGGATGAACTACAACGTCTGAAAAACGGCTTGCGGCGTGCCCGCGTGGAATCCGTCGCCATCTGTTTCCTGCACGCCTACCGCAATCCGGAGAACGAAAAACTGGTAGCCGCCGCACTCGAAGGCCTCGGCTACCTGTGCTCCTCACACGACGTCTGTCCCGAGTTCCGCGAGTTCGAGCGCACTTCCACCACGGTCATCAACGCCTATGTCGGGCCGCTCATGGATCGATACCTGGCCGAGCTCGAGCGCGGCACGCGCCACAGCATCTCCATCATGCAATCGAACGGCGGCTTCATGACCACTAAAGAGGCGCGGCGTCATGCTATCCGCACCGTGCTATCGGGACCCGCCGGTGGTGTTGTTGGCGCACTCGAAACCGCACGGCTTTCCGGATTCACCCGAATTCTCGGATTCGATATGGGAGGCACATCCACCGACGTTAGTCTCTGCGACGGCCGCCCGCGCGAGACAATGGAAGCCTCCATCGACGGTTTTCCGGTGCGAGTACCTATGCTCGATATCCATACCGTTGGCGCCGGCGGCGGGTCCATCGCCCGCATCGACGAAGGCGGATTGCTGCGCGTCGGACCCGAAAGCGCTGGCGCGGATCCAGGCCCGGCGTGTTACGGCTCGGGCGATCGGCCCACGGTCACCGATGCCCATGTGGTGCTGGGACGCATCGCGGCCGATCAGCTAGTCGGCGGTGAAATGCATCTGGATGTGGACCGCGCCACAACGGCGGTCGGCTCCATCGCCCGCGCAGCCGGAATCAGTGTTGTCGCCGCGGCCGAAGGCATTCTGCGCGTAGCCAATGCCAATATGGAGCGGGCGATTCGTCTGGTATCCGTGGAGCGCGGCCACGATCCTCGCGACTTCGCTCTCGTCGCATTTGGCGGATGCGGCGGTTTGCACGCCTGCGAAATCGCCAGTGACCTGGGCATCCGCACGGTGCTGGTTCCCGAGTACGCCGGAGCATTGTCCGCGCTTGGAATGCTGCTGGCCGATCAGGTCCGCGACTATGCCGCCGGCGTTCTCAACCATCCCAGCATTGAACGCGAATTCCAGCGGCTGGAACGCACCGCGCGCAAGGAGCTACCGAAATCCGATCTGCTTCGCTCCGCCGACATACGCTACGCCGGACAAAGTTACGAACTCACCGTGCCGTGGCACGCGCAAAATCCCGCCGAGCCGTTTCATCGCGAACACCAGCGGGTATATGGTTATGCGAACTCCGAGCGGGCCATTGAGATTGTCACCATTCGCGTCCGGGCCAAGCGCGCCGTCGAAAAGCCAAAGCTCGAAACACGCCGCGCGCGGCCCGCATCTATCGAAAAAAGGCAAAAGCCAATGGTCAGGCTGATACATAGCGCCGGGGCCTTTCGCCCGACCCCGGTGTATCTCCGCGCCCAGCTTTCCGGAACCAAGTTGCGCGGCCCGGCCCTGGTGGTTGATTATGGATCAACCACCCTGGTGCCCCCGGGCTGGTTCTTCGCATTGGATATATTCGGTAATTTGAAGATCACGTCATGATTCAAGCCGCCTGCCTGGTTCGCGGTCCGGCTATTTAAAACTCTGATAGATTGGATGAACCAATGAGCCTAACTCGCAAGAAATCATTAGCAGTGCTCCTGGCGCAGGCCAAGGAAAGTCACCTCAAGCGGACCTTGACTGCCAAGAGTCTGGTGGCGCTCGGGATTGGCGCCATCATCGGCGCCGGACTCTTCATACGTACAGCGCTTGCATCCTCGGAAGCGGCCGGACCCGCCGTCATCTTGTCCTTTGTTATCGGCGCTATCGGTTGCGCTTTCGCGGGGCTCTGTTATGCCGAGTTCGCCGCGATGATTCCCATCGCCGGCAGCGCCTACACCTACGCTTACACCACCATGGGCGAGTTAACGGCCTGGACCATCGGCTGGGCTCTGATCCTGGAATACGCAATGGGCGCCGGGACCGTGGCCATCGGCTGGAGCCAATATCTCAACCGACTCCTGGCCACCCTCTTTGGCAGCGCAATTCCTTTCGAGTGGTGTCACTCGCCGCTGGAGGTCTCCGATGCGGGCGTTCGCGGGATAATCAACCTGCCCGCGCTTTTCATCATTTTCATCCTCACCGCTTTGTTGGTCAAAGGCACGCAGGAATCAGCCACTGTGAATGCCATCATCGTCGCGGTGAAGGTGGCCATCGTGTTGATATTCATTTTCGTCGGATGGAAATTCATGAATCCCGCGAATCACACACCGTTCACCATCCCCGCCAATTTCCCCGGCCACGAAGGCATTTTCAAACACGGCTGGGGCGGCGTGCTGGGAGGCGCCGGAATCGTATTCTTCGCCTACATCGGATTCGACGCGGTTTCTACTGCGGCGCAGGAAACCAAGAATCCGGGCCGCGACATGCCCATCGGTATTCTGGGATCGCTGGCGATTTGCACCGTTCTCTATATTCTCTTCGGATACGTGCTAACTGGCGTCGCGAACTGGACTGAGTTCATCAAAGTGGGCAAGGAGGCGTCGGTGGCTTACGCCGTCCAGGCTCACATGCCCGGATTCGGCTGGCTAGCTACTGCCATAACTGTCGCGGTCCTGTTTGGATTCTCTTCCGTGATCCTGGTGATGCTGCTGGGTCAAAGCCGTGTTTTTTACTCCATGGCCAATGATGGCCTGCTGCCTAAGGTCTTCTCCGACGTTCATCCCAAATTCTGCACGCCGTACAAGTGCAATATCACGCTGTTTTTCTTCGTCGGCACTCTAGCCGCATTCGTTCCGGATGCGTTGTTGGGCAACCTGACCACCATTGGAACGCTATTCGCCTTCGCACTCGTATCGATCGGTATTTGGATCATGCGCCGCGCGCAGCCAGACGTGCCTCGCCCGTTCAAGACGCCGCTAGTGCCGCTAGTCCCGATCCTGGGCGCGATAGTTTGCACCGCTATGATGATCGGCCTCGATCGCTACACACAACTCACCGCGCTGGGCTGGATGCTGCTCGGCTTCGTAGTTTATTTCCTCTACAGCCGCAGTCACAGCAAGCTCAATACGCCCGAACCCGAGATCGGCGCCGTCCAAACCAGCGCCGCGCGATAGGGGTTGCGGGAAGCGTGCGGCCGATTTTCTACAGCGTGGCCTGCATCCAGAACTTGAGCTGGGCTGTTTTGATATTTCCTTTGTTATCGAAATAGCGGTCCAGCCACGCATCCGCGGTCGAAGCTAAATACGAATCCGGACTGGGCCTGTTATCGTTCTTTATCGCCCAGCGCCACGAGAAGTGGTCGTAGACATCCAGCACGTGGGTAGCGTAAGCCATCGCCAGCTTTTTGTTGCCTTTAATCATGACCAGGTTCTCGTCGTTGTTGTAGGATGCCTGATAGCCGAGGTTGTGGCTTCCGGTCACCACTACGCAGTCGTCCGCAAACGGGTCGATGACCACAATCTTGTCGTGCGTAATCGCGAAGCCGGCCTTGAGAAGTTCCGCCACCCAGCCTTCGGGAGCGTTTCCTTTAGTGAGGGCCTGGGCTGCAATGACTCGCGGGTCCTGCTGGATGGTTACTTTGGCAGGCTTAGGCTGACCCTTAACGGCGCGCGGAGTTTTGGGCAGCGAAGTACCGTGAAGCGTGTAATAGAATTCTCCCGCGGCGTCCGGCGAAGTTACGCAGCCACGTACAAAGAGATTTTTGTTGGCGCGCTGCGCGGCTGAGGCGAAGTCGGTGATGCTGGGCGTGCCGGGAATGAAGGCGAGAAACAGGACGGCATGTTGCGCATCTTTGACGCGGCCCTTGAGATCCTGCATGTCGATGGGTTGAGGTTCGCTCCCCCCTTTTTTCTTTGCCCGCTGCTTCGGCGTGTTTGGAGAAAAATAACTGGTCAAAGCGCTGGGAGTAGTGGGATCGCCCTTGGGGACCTTCTTATCGAGCGTCAGGAGCTTGGCTTTGGCGTTGAAGGAGCGCAGGGGAGGCGCTTGGAACGACTTCTTGTTCTCCTCGTGTGCTTCCTGGTCGACCTTCAGGGCATTCCAGTAATCCATGTAGCGCTGGGCAACGGTGGGATCTTCGATCACCAGGATATTGTTCGTTTGGGCGCAAAGTCCGGTTGCGGTCCAGTTGGTAGAGCCGGTAAGAACTGCTTGCGCGCGGCCCCTGGCGTCGGCATAGATCAGAAACTTGTTGTGGACGATATGACTCGCGGGCGGCTGGCGGTAAAGTAATGCGCCCTCCGCCGCCGACTTACTAATATCATCAAAGCCGTCCTGGTTTTCCGCGATGGTTTCCGCCGGCTTCTTGGCCGTGGATCGCTTCGCCCCCTTCTTAGCCGCTGCTTCCTTTTTCGGGAGTTTCTCCTTCGTCTCAATATCGGCCAATACAATGTTTAGCTTGGTGCCGAGCGCCACCAGCCCCTGGATCAGTTCCGCATCCGTGAGTTCATACAATGCCGCATGGATCTGTCCGGATTTCTCGGCGCGCTTCAGAAAGCCGGTTAGAGTGCCTGCAGCTTGCCCGGTCAGATCTTTTCGAAGCTGGTCGCTTGGGTCGTTTATCTTCTTCAAAAACCCGGGGAGACTGAGATTTCCCTTCAAGGCGTTCGAGACGTGTTGCGTCGAAATCAAGCCGCGGTTGAAAACGGCGGAGAGACTCGGCGAGCAGCGCGGCGTGACTTCCACCACGTTCGTCGTCAGAATGGGTAGAGAACTCATCGGCTTGAGATTGCCGGGCGAACCCCCGAGCGGAACGATCTTGTAGCGGAAGTTGAAATCGCCCGACTTCTCGCCGACGAGCCGCGCAAAGGGATCCTTCCAGTAGAACTTTTGGACTGGAAATTCGTCAGTGGTCTGGCCGGGATGGATGGTGTCCCCTTTGAAGACGGCGTGGCTAGGCAGCACCGTCTCTTTACCTTTGGAGTCGATCCGGTACAGAGCGAAACCCAGGCATCCGTCGGGCCGTTCTCCGAAGCTCCAGGCTATGGTTACTACGTCATTGTTGGCAAAAGCGACCGCATTTCGCATTTATGGTCCTCCGTTGAAGGTTGATTTATTTCAGATTGTTATTTAGTACGGCTGCCAGCCGGTAGCCGGCCAGCCTCAGGCGTAGGTTCGCTACTTTGGCGGCTGTCGCCGCATACTTTGCATTGGGACGGGCAGAAGGCCCTTTCTGGTTGTCGCTCGAGATAGGGGACGCGTAGGCGTCGTGTTTCGCGAGCGTGAAGCTTTCGTGTATCCATGCACTGGGCGATGCATTGTCCGCGCCGACCGGCTTTCCGGCTTTGAGTAGACTGTCGCCTTTTTGCGTCACTTGATCGAGCGTCAGGTCATCCCCAGGCAGTCCGTCCCAATACGCATGCAGCTCGTCTTTGCAGTTCTCGCAAAAATACACAAGGTTCCCGCCCGCGTCTCCTTTGGGATGGTTTTTCGTGAACCTGGATGTGGAGTGCAGGGGCTGATGGACATCGCCGATCATATGTTCGAGCCAGACTACGTCGTAGGACTTCACGTCATCGGATTCAGAGCTGCCGATGGCTTGCGTGAATAGCTTGATTTGGGTAAGCGCATTGGGGGTCTTGGGAGGCTCGCCTGGCGCGCCGGCCGAATACGGGAGGTCGACGTAGTGCCAATATTTATGCATTAGCTTATCCTTATAGCCGATATTCTGCCCGTCGGTTGGATCTCCCGGGGGATTATCGCCGCCATCGCTGGTGAATCCGGGGCTGCAGTTCGCGTCCTTAATACAGTCGGGCCAGGTAGCGGCTTTCACAAATGCGGCCACGCCCTTTTGGCTGTCGGGAACGCCCGCAGTCCACTGCGCGTACATACTATTCAGCTTCAACAGATCATCGACGTGGGATCGAGTTTCCGGCGTCAGGCGCTGGTAGGCGATGTAAGCAACCAGCATATGGCCGCCGTTGAACCACGCATGAACGGGCAAGGCAACCAAGAACAACAACCAGACAGCCATCCACCGAAACTTGCGCATCTGAAGAATCCCTCCTAACTATTCAAGTGAATGCCACCAGTTCCCGGCGCCAGGCGATGCTACAAGCTACTCCGTGGCGATTCCCGTGATCGCCGCGACTGCTTGGTCCGCGCCGCGTGGTCCCTAGAAATACCGAAAAACGATAATGCAACAGCAGGGAGGGCAATGGAACGAAAATAGCGGGCCATGGTTTGAGAAGAACATATCAATTCTGTTCCTGGTCCGCATTGGCGTCAAGCAAATTCTTGGCTTAAAGA
>JBEKJJ010000156.1:0-22929 GCA_050011295.1 Bryobacteraceae bacterium | reverse complement strand
GCAGCGTGGCCATTTGGTTGAGTGGTGTAGGCGTCCCGTAATAATCCGCCCGGATATTATCCAGCAAGGTGACTGAGGCGCGGCCAGTGCGTACCGCGGCCATGTCGTGCTGGAGGTCTGAGAGCACCTTCTCCATACGCATCTTCGCATTCGCCTCGATCTCTTTCACGGTCTGATAAACATGGGCAGCGGGAGTGGTTTGAGGTTCGTTTTTCATAACTTTCGATTAGTGGATGAGCGTCCCAATGGGCTCGCCCACCGACATACGCATTATATTGCCGAACACATTCAAATTGAAAACCACAATGGGGAGCTGGTTGTCGCGGCACATGGCCACGGCGGAGGCGTCCATCACGGCCAGGGCTTTGGCCAGCACTTCCAGATAGCTCACCTGTTTGTAGAGCACCGCATCCGGATTGCGCAAGGGATCTTTGTCGTACACGCCGTCCACGCGCGTCCCCTTGGCGATGACGTTGGCGTGGACCTCCAGGGCACGCAATGTCGCTGCGGTGTCCGTTGAAAAATAGGGATTCGAAGTTCCGGCCGCGAAGATCACGATGCGGCCTTTCTCGAGATGCCGGATGGCCCTGCGGCGGATGTAAGGCTCCGCCACCTGATGCATCTGGATGGCGGTCATCACGCGCGTCGGCACGCCGGCTTTCTCGAGGGCGTCCTGCAGGGCGATGGCGTTTATTACTGTGGCCAGCATGCCCATGTGGTCGGCTGCGACGCGATCCATATCCATGGCTGCGGCGGCTACTCCACGGAAGAAATTGCCGCCGCCCACCACCAGGCCCATCTGGACTCCGGTCTTAGTGACTTCGGCAATTTCGGCGGCCAGGCTTTTCACGCGCTCCGGATCGACACCAAAAGCGCCGCCCCCGGCGAGCGCCTCGCCGCTGAGCTTGAGAACGATGCGGGTATACTTTGGCATAGTTGCCCGGGCGTTCACACGAGTATGAACGCGGCACGCACGAGTGCGTGCGCTACGCTACGCTACGGAGCGGATTGTTCCGCCGTTTCCTCAATCAAGGCCGCTTCGCCTACCTTGAAGCGGACGAAGCGCGAGACCGAGATGTTTTCACCCAGCTTGGCGATCGCCGCTTTAATCAAATCGCCCACCGTGGTGGAGTTTTCGCGAATGAAAGGCTGTTCGTAAAGACAAACCTCTTCGTAGAATTTCTGCAGGCGGCCCTCCACGATCTTATCCACCATCTTTTCAGGCTTGCCTTCCTGCAAGGCCCGCCCGCGTTGGATGTCTTTTTCTTTATCCAACAATTCAGCCGTTACATCCTCCTTGCGGATGAATTGCGGGTCGGCGGCCGCGATCTGCATGGCGAGATCCTTCACCAGACCCTGGAAGTCGTCCGTGCGCGCCACGAAATCGGACTCGCAGTTCACTTCCACTAACACTCCGATTTGCGCGCCAGGGTGGATGTAGCTGCTCACGATCCCTTGCCGGGTGGTCCGGGTCGATTTCTTGGACGCCGAAGCGATGCCGTGCTTTCGTAGAATGATTTCGGCCTCCGCCAGGTTGCCCTTGGCCTCAACCAAAGCCTTCTTGCATTCCATCATGCCCGCGCCCGTCCGGTCGCGGAGTTCCTTTACGAGTTTTGCGCTAATGTCCATGATCCATTGTTCAGTTATTCGGTTATTCGGTTCGCTGTCGCCTGGGTCCCTAGTCTTCCACCGTGGCTTTGCTGCGAGGTAGAGACATGGAAGGCAGATCTTCGTCCGAGAGCCCTTCCGACATGAGCTGATCCAATTGCTGCGGATCGAACTGCGTGTATTCGGGGATCTCTTCCACCGGAGTTTCGTCGGTGACGATTTTTTCGGCGGCGAAGTCCTGCTCTGTGGCCAATGCGCGGCCTTCGATCACCGCGTCGGCCACTTTGGTAGTGAACAGCCGGATGGCGCGCAACGCATCGTCGTTGCCGGGGATGACGTGGTCCACTTCGTCGGGATCGCAGTTGGTATCCACCACGGCTACCACAGGAATGCCCAGCTTGCGCGCTTCCTTAACGGCAATGGCTTCCTTGTTTGAATCCACTACGAACAATACGTCAGGCAGGCCGTTCATTTCTTTGATGCCAGCCAGGTTCTGTTGCAGATGCTTGCGCTCACGCTCCAGGCGCCCGACTTCTTTCTTGGCCCGGCCGGCGTAAGCGCCGTCGGTAGCTAGAGCGTCCAGTTCTTTAAGGCGCTTGATCGATTTCTGTACGGTCAACATGTTGGTGAGTAATCCGCCCAACCAGCGCTGGTTGACGTAGAACTGGCTGCAGCGTGCAGCTTCTTCGGCTATGGCTTCCTGCGCCTGCCGCTTGGTTCCGACAAATAGGACAGTCTTGCCCTGCGCGGCTGCTTCCGCGACGTAGCGCATAGCGTCCTTGAAAAGTTTCAGGGTCTTTTGGAGATCGATGATGTAGATTCCGTTACGTTCGCCAAAGATGTATTCTTTCATCTTTGGATTCCAGCGCTTGGTCTGGTGCCCGAAGTGAACGCCCGCTTCGAGCAATTCTTTCATTGAAATTGACGGCAAACTGCCTCCTTGTTTTTCTGGTTAGGGGTTTCGCCCGGTCTTCTGCGCGCACACGGCCCAAAGCGGAATTTGTGTGCGCCGCAGGAAACCGGCCGTTATGATTGATCGGCGACAGCTAGCGTTTCGAGAACTGGAACCGCTTGCGCGCGCCCTTTTGTCCGTACTTCTTGCGCTCGTGCGCGCGGGGATCGCGCGTCAGCAATCCAAGCGCCTTCAACTTCGGGCGCAGCTCGGAATTGAATTCGATGAGCGCGCGGGCAATGCCCAGCCGGGCGGCGCCGGCCTGTCCGGCAGTGCCTCCGCCGTCGGCGAGAATAATGATGTCGAACTTGTCGGCCACTTCCGTGGCCAGCAGCGGCTGGCGCACCATGGCGCGCGCCGATTCGTTGACGAAATAATGTTCGAAAGACCGGCCGTTAACGGTAATCTGTCCTTTACCCGATCGCAGGAAAATCCGCGCCACCGAAGTCTTTCTCCGGCCTGTTCCCAAATGCTGTACTAACGTTGCTGCCACTCAGATACCTTTCTGCTGTTTGCCTAGCTCAATGACAGTTCCACGGGCTGTTGCGCTTGGTGAGGGTGCTTCGCTCCCGCGTAAACTTTCAATTTGCGATACATTTGTTTGCCAAGTTTGGTTTTGGGGAGCATGCCTGCAATGGCTTGCTCAATCATTTTGGTGGGCCGCGTCGCGCGCATCTTGACGGCGCCAACTTCGGTCAACCCGCCCGGATAACCGCTGTGGCGGCGATAAAGCTTTTGCTGATCCTTGTTGCCGGTGAGCCGCACCTTTTCGGCATTGATGACGATCACGTGATCGCCAGTGTCCAGGAACGTCGTATAAGTCGGCTTATGTTTCCCCATCAGGATCAATGCGGCTTTGCTGGCGATGCGGCCCAAAACTTGGCCGTCGGCATCCACAACATGCCACTGGCGCACTATTTCGCCTTCAGTAGGAATCGGGGTTTTCATATAGACAGACCTTCTCCGTTCAAGACTTACAGTCACTTTAGGTTACCGAATTGGGCGTGGGGGTGTCAAACGGGTGCCGGTTGTTCGGTTGTTCGGTTATTCGGTTGTTCGGTTCGTTAGCCCGCGAAATCGTTAAGAAGCTTCGAGGTTCGGTGACGGGGTGACGGCGATATTGCGGGGCCCTGGGCGTTGGACTTGGTGTTTTGAAAAAACGAAGCCATGTCGGCCCCCTCCCAGGGAGCTTGTTTGTATTCATGGAGCTGGCATGTTTGGGACCTCGCCACCTGAATAGCATGGGTGGGTGGCGCGGGATGCGGCAGCTTCATGGAGGTTGTTGATACAGCTACGGTTTCCGGTAGGCGGGATCAGGGAACTAAAGGGAAGAGGAAGACCAGGTTCGGAAGCCGGTCGGCGGCATGGCCGATGAAATCCTTCAGCTTTTTCTCGCTTTCAGGGTCGTTAGTGTTCTTTCCAAGTACCAGGACGATCTGACGTCGACTAGATGGGCGCGTTTCGAGGTCTGAAGTCGCCTGAGCGATTGCGTCCAACACATTGGAGGTTGAGCCTTGCAGCGCCGACAAAATCTTGGGATGCGCTATCGCTTCGGCCGCCTTGCTGGAATCCGAAGTAAAGGGTTGCACGACAAAAACCCTGACGCGGTCGCCGTAGGATAGTACCTCCACTTCGCCTCGAAGGGAGCTTACCAGAGGCTCCAACATGGAGCGAATCTTCGGAATGCTTCTAACCATTGCCGCCTGGATTTCATAGTTGGTCTGCACCGCGATCACTATGGAAATCGGTGTGTGAACTTGATCCGCGTCGATTGTTTGTAAAGCTGACTCGAGCCTGCTGACAATGGAATCTCCAGTTACGACTTGAGCGCTTAATGTCAAGGCGAAAAGCAGACAGAATGCGGGAAGTTTCATGCGACGATTGTAGCGCCTAACATACTCTGATACACTGCCGCCGGTCACGCAGCCTCGCGCGGATGAACGGTGCGCTCAATCTCTTCAGCCTTGGCGGCAGGGGTCCTGCCTCTCTATCTCGAAATCCCGCTCCATCCGGCCCGTGCGTTTGAACAGAGGAACTGAAGAACCGAATAACCGAAGAAGGTCGCCCTAAGGCGACTCCCGGTAGAACGCGATCAAATCCAGCGGCGGCGGATTGTGTCCCATGGCTCGCAAAAACCCGGAGACTTGGCCGCGGTGATGGGTGCCGTGATTTACCACGTGTAGCAGGATTTGCCACAAGGGCTGTTCCCATGGGTTGCCCTTCATGTCGCGGTACGCAAGCTTCGCTTGTACGTCTGGGTCGGTCAATGGCGCGGCCCAGTGCTTCCAGCGGTTTTGCAGCGCCGGCCACTCTTTTTCGAGAACCGATAGCTGCCGGTCTTCGGGATTGATGAAGCTAGCCGGAGGATCTCCCTGAATACGGCCGAACCAGGTCCGGTCGGCGGCGAAAACATGCGCCAGCGTATCAAGGACGCTGCGGTGCGACGTTTTGAAATCGCGCGTTAACTCTTCTTCGGACAGTTTGGCCGCGCAGTCGAGGAGGCGGCGGCTCGCCCAGGCCGCGTAATCGAGGTGAAGTCGAAGTGTGTCGGCGGAAACGGCCATAGTTCGAATTATCGCGCCAATGCTACACCGCGCGGTAGCGGAAGCACACAAATTCGGTTCCGATGCCGCTGGTCAGCAGCCGTTCTTTCTTGTTCTGGAGCAGTCGCGCAGTCCAATCGGTAAATCCGCCGTCGGCCACCGGGAAACGCGCACCGTCCGCAGTCAGTGGCGAGATCCGCAGGCAGAAACCGCTGTAATAGTTGAGGCCTTCCAGGCGCGCCAGGTTGAAGTGGAATTGAGCCTCGGGGAACTCCTCGCGCAGCTCTTCCAGCAGGCCCAATTTCAGGCGGGTTAGCCTTTCGATTCCCTGCAACCCGGGCGGGATTTCAGCCGCGTTCGGAAGCGCGATTCCGCGTTCGGCCAGAAACTGCTCGGACCCTCCGGAGCGATGTGCACGGATTGACTCCCGTACGTCATCGAGGCTCACGCCATGAGCGGCCAGCAAGCCTTGCACAATGCCGGTATCTGAGATTTCGACCAGTGGGCTGACCAAATCCCAGATGCCGAATCTCAAACGCCAGTGAGCCGGTATCGCGCCCGGCCGTCACCATCGAAAAAAGCCGGAAATGCGGGACATAGCCAGGCATGTCGAAAGGTTGGAGACGGACCACCCGGTGGCTGCTCGCCAAGCGCACCGGCGTCTGGTCGCCACGGCGGGACCTGTCCTTGCGCCTTCGCCAGCATTCTACCGCTAGCGGCATGGTGGCATCGCCCAGCACCTCGGCATTCCGAATAGTGGTTAAGACGCTGTTCTGGTCGATACCGCCCAGGACACGGTTTAGACCTAAACTGCAGACCGGGGCGAGATCAACAGCTTCGAACCCTTCGGCAACCTCGAAAGCCACGCGATCGAATGTATTGAACAGCCGGGCGTCGATTTTTGAGGCTTGCAGCAGGCTTCGCCCGGCGTTTCGCGACACATCTGGCACTTCCAGCACGCGAGTCCGGGCTTGAAAAACGTGCATGAGCAGCGACTGCAAGTCGCTGGTCGGAAGTCCCTCCAGCACTGCGGCTAGATTCGGGATCCCGGTATCGGCGGCGATCCGTTCCACGATCTTCCGTGTCATTTAACCCATACCCCAGGGTTATAGGATAACTTCGCCGATGCTTGTAAGGCTAACGCCGGGGTCTCGCTCGAAATTACATAAGTCTTACAAAGCACTGATGAAATCCCTGGTAGCTTAGGATTGTCACTCTTACATTCCGGAGACTCCTTGAGCACCGAAAACATTGTAGATATCTATAGCAACACGAAGATCAACTGGGGCACCAGCATCATCATGGGGTTATTCCATGTGGGTGCGATCGCTGGGCTGTTCATGTTCAACTGGCACGCGTTCGCGGTCGCGGTTTTTCTATATTGGATGTGTACCGGCCTCGGCATCAGCATGGGATACCACCGGCTGCACACGCACCGCTCCTATAAACTGCCTTTAGTCCTGGAGTATTTTTTCGCTGTGTGCGGCACGCTGACGCTGGAAGGCGGACCGATCTTCTGGGTAGCCACGCATCGAATCCACCATCAGCTCTCCGACAAGCCTGGCGATCCGCACTCACCACGCGACGGCGCCTGGTGGGCGCATATGCTTTGGCTGTTTACCGGTGACTCAAAACACAACAACACCCGGCTGATGGCGAAGTATGCGCCGGATCTGGCCAAGGATCGCTTCTACGTGTGGCTGAACAATTATCACTGGGTTCCGCTGGTGATTCTGGGGGCCATTCTGTACGCCGCCGGCGGCCTGCCGATGCTGCTGTGGGGCACTTGCGTACGGATCGTTTTTGGCCTGCATGCGACATGGCTGGTGAACTCAGCGACTCACATGTGGGGCGGGCGGCGCTTCGAGACCCACGACGATTCCCGCAACAACTGGTGGGTGGCGCTGATTACCTTCGGGGAAGGCTGGCACAATAACCACCACGCGCATCCCACTTCGGCGCGTCACGGCCTGGCCTGGTATGAGTTCGATCCATCCTGGATTCAGATCAAGATTCTGAAGTTCCTGGGCATCGCGAAATCCATTCGTGTCGCCAAGACCACTAGCGTTCTGGCTGAAAAAGAAGCTGCGTAGCGTAGTTGGCAGGCGAAAGCGCCTGACCCACAGCCCGTTAACCTAAACTGGAAGTATGGTGGTAGCTGGCCGGCGGCGATCGATCACATTCTTCATCGCTCTCGGTGTCGGCCTCATTTCAGTCATCCTGCTGCTGTACATCGGTTCGGTTTCGTTCAACTGGAAAAACGGCATCCTGCTGTTTCTCGGCATTCTGCTGCTCACCATGATCATTACGGGAGTGGTGTTGAACACTACGTTCCTGGTTCGCGAGGTCCGGCGGAACGAACAACATGATGCCTTCATCAATGCCGTCACGCATGAGCTCAAGACTCCCGTAGCCTCCATTCGCCTCTACCTCGAAACGCTGCAGACGCGCCCGGTGGACGAAGCGAAACGGCAGGAGTTCTATCGCATCATGGTGCAAGACAGCGAGCGCCTGCTCAGCACCATCGAACAAGTGCTGCGCACTGGACGCATCGGATCCACCAGCCACCTCAAGTTGAATCGCGTCCGGATCGATTTGAATGGCGTAGTGGAGGAGTGCCTGGCGCGAGCGCGAACGCTGCATCACGTCACTCCGGAATCTCTCGATTATCAGCCGGGCCCTCCCGCCACTATCATGGGCGATCCGGATGAGGTGCGGGCGGCGGTTTCCAACCTCATCGACAACGCCGTGAAGTATTCCGCAAGCCCAATGAAGATCAGCGTGGAAACCGCTCCGGTGGACGGAAAGTTTGTGTCGGTGCGCGTGAGAGATCAAGGCGTGGGCATTCCCAAGATTGAGCTGAAGCAAATCTTCAAGCGTTTTTACCGCGTGCCTGGGCCTCTGGCCACGCGCGTGAAAGGCACCGGACTGGGGCTCTATATCGTTCGTTCGGTAGCGAAGCGGCACGGCGGACGCGCTTGGGCGGAGAGTGAGGGCCCGGGGCGCGGGAGCACGTTCGTGCTGCAGCTTCCCGTCGTGAAGTGACTGCCAAATGAGCCGAGTTCTCGTAGTCGAAGATGAACAGCACCTCGCCGACGGATTGCGTTTCAATCTCGAGGCGGAGGGTTATCAGGTCGCGGTGGTGGAGAGCGGCGAGGCGGCGCTCGAATCGGTCAGGACCGAGCCTTTTGACGTGGTGGTGCTGGATGTCATGCTGCCGGGAAAAGACGGCTTCACGGTGATGTCCGAAATGCGGCGGGCCGGTCAGTTCGTTCCTACCTTGATGCTGACCGCTCGCGGTCATGCCGAGGACGTTCTGAAGGGTTTTGCGGCGGGCGCGGACGACTACCTTACCAAGCCTTTCGAGCTGGCGATTCTGATCGCCCGCCTGCGTGGCCTCTTGCGCCGCAAGGATTGGCTGCGGGCGGTCTCCAAGGACACGTACGTCTTCGGCAACAAATCGGTGGATTTCAATCGCGGTGAGCTGCGCTCGGGCGATCAGGTATTTCCGCTCACCGTGATGGAAGCCAACGTTCTCCGCTATCTGACGCAACATGAGGGCCAGCACGTCTCGCGCAAGGCCCTTCTCTCGGAGGTTTGGGGGTTGCATGAAGATACCGATACGCGCGCCATCGACAATTTCATCGTCCGTTTACGCCGTTACATTGAAGACGATCCGACGCGTCCGCGTCACTTGCTGACGGTGCGAGGGGTGGGTTACCGCTTTGTACAGAATCCGGCTAAGTAAGGCGTGGATAATCCTGATTTTCGTGGGCGCTTTGGCGCAGGCGCAGGAACTGGCCGCGGGAAAGCTGCTGGTCGCCAGCCGAAAATCGGTGGATCCGGATCTCGCGAAGAGTGTCGTGCTGGTGGTGCGTTACGAACAGCAGGGCGCGATAGGATTAGTCGTCAACCAGCCGTCGAAAGTTCCACTGTCCGAGCTCTTCCCTGCCCTCAAAACGGCACAGGCGCCGGTCTATAAGGGCGGACCGATCGCACTTGGAACTCGTGCGCTGCTGCGATCGCCATTGAAGCCAGGGCCGGGCTTGCATGTATTCGGCGATGTCTCGATGATTTCGAATCGCCGTGTGATCGAAGATGTGCTGCGCGCGGGGACTCCGCTCAGCAGCTTTCGTGTCTACGCCGGATACGTGGGCTGGTCAACGCAACAACTGAAAAATGAAGTGGCGCAGGGATTGTGGCGAGTGTTGTCATTAGACGCGGGGGTGGTGTTCGATCCCGGTCCGGAAAAAGTTTGGGACCGGCTGATCGGCCGCTAAGGCAGCGTGAAGTTTACGTCTAATGTGGTGACAACTTCCACTGGTTCGCCATTCAGCAATGTCGGCTTGTAATGGTACTGGCTGGCGGCCTGGCGGGCGGCTTCCACCAGCAACGGGTGCCCGCTAACGAGTTGGAGATTTTGAATTGCACCGTCGCGCCCAATGATGACTGTGAAACGAACAGCCCCCTGTATCCTTACCTGATAAGCCAGTGGCGGATATACGGGCTCCACTTTTTGGATCAGATTCGCGGCTTGCACAATCCCGCCCACCCGGATACGCTGGGGCGTCGCGGCGGCTTGTCCGGGAGGAGGGGGCGCCTCGACTAGCTGCGCGGCCTGCGCCTTCTTGGCATCCAGCGCCTTCTGGACCCATTGGTTCGCAAGCTCGGTCTCACTACGATACTGCTCCGGTGAATCCGCGAGATCGGCGCGCTCGCGGATCAGCAGGTTCATGTAGGCCATCGCGTCCGAATACTGCGGATCGAGTTGCAGCGCCTTCTCGAAGCTCGATATGCCATGTTCGATCAGCGAAGAGTACTCAGTCTTGAGCTGCTGCCGCGCTGGATTGGGTAACGGGCCCGGCTGCTCGGGCCGCATTCCAAGATCCGTGCGGGTACGCATGTAAGGCGCATACCACTTCACCCAATCGATCACGCCCAGCGAATAGTAGGCTTCTTTGTTTTGCGGATCAGCGGCGATCAACTTCTCGTACCACGTCGCGGCTTCATCCAGTTTGCGGATTTTTTCATCCAGGTCGGAGTTGCCCTGTGCTTGTTGGTACTTCAGCGATGCCATCGACGCCAGCCCAGTCGTGTTGTTCGGGTCGATTTGGAGCACGCGGCTGAACTCCGCCTCAGCTTTATTGGCGAGGTCCGTGTGCTCCGGTGAAATGGCTCCCGGAATGTATTGCGACATCCAGGCGGTGGCTAGATACAGGTGAGCCGTCGCGTTGTTCGGGTCCAGATTTACAGCTTTTTGAAAGGACTCCACAGCGTCCTGGAACCTCGAAGCTTTGTATTCCTGAACGCCTTTGTTGATCCATCCCCGTGAGTCGATGGGAGCCACTGGCTGGGCTAACAGCGCCGTCAGGGCAAAGAACAGAATCGCAGAAACGCGCAATTGCATGAGCGCACCCCTTTTAATTAGATCACCAAATCCCTCTGGAAGTTCCCACCCCGATCCCACGAAAATGATAAGCTAGACTGCATCGGCGATCCTATCGCCAGCTTCGTTTGAAAGGGAAATGAAATATGCGTAAGGCCATTGTTGCAGCCTTGTCTGTGACTGCATTCGCGACCTCGATGCTCGCGCAAAGTAAACCGAATTTCAGCGGGACCTGGAAGCTGAACATCGCGAAAAGCGAGTTCGGCCCGTTGCCCGCGCCTGACAGCCGTACTGACGTCATCACCCACAATGAACCGACCATCAAAATCGATGTCGATTCCAAAGGTGGGCAAGGGGACTTCACTGGGACGCTTAACTACACCACCGACGGTAAGGAAGCGACCAACAAAATGGGCCCGCGCGATGTGAAATCCACGCTGGGCTGGGAAGGTAGCCACCTGGTGGTGAACTCCAAGCTGTCGTTCAACGATGCGGAAGTAACCATTAAGTCCGTTTGGACGTTATCCGACGATGGAAAGACCCTGAGCCAGGACGCGCATATCATTTCGCCAATGGGCGAGTTGGATACCAAACAAGTCTTCGACAGACAGGACGCGGGCGCGGTAACAGCCAAAGCCACGCCCCCTCCGGTTGTTGGCGCACCGGCCAGTTCCGGCGGCAAACCGAATTTCAGCGGGACTTGGAAACTGGATGTTTCGAAATCCGACTTCGGGGTTCTTCCGCCCGATAACAGCCGTACCTACGTGATCGATCATAGCGACCCCGTACTGAAGATCGCCGTATCCGTGGATGGCGCGCAGGGCAAACAGGATTTCACGATGAACTTTACGACCGACGGCAAGGAAGCCACCAATAACGCCGGAGGGTTGGAGTTGAAGAGCATCCTGACCTGGGAGAGCAGCACGCTAGTGGATAATACCAAGCTGAAATACCAAGACCAGGATGTCACGGTAAAGGAAATATGGCTTTTATCGGACGATGGCAAAACTCTGACTCAGAACGCGCATTACACCAGCCCGATGGGCGAGATGGATACCAAATTCGTCTACGCGAAAGCGACTCCGTAAAATCCTCAAAAAGTGTGGGGCAGGCGCTTTCGCCTGCCAACGCTTCTCAGTAAGGCGTCGGGAACGTTCTCGAAATGTGATCGTGCCAGGTGAGCGTTTCTTCGTCCACCAGGGCCCACAGCAAACCGAGACCCGCGGCGCACAGACTCAGCACGCCCGATGCCAACCGATGCATTCGCTCGGTACGCGTCGGTCTCTGGCCATCGAAGTTTACTAGCGTCAAGCGCGTCCACTTCATGCCGGCTGAATCACCGTTCGCCATGCACCACAATAGCTTGTAGAAAAAGGTCACCACTGCAGCCACTCCAATCACGAGGGGGATTGTTTTGGAGCTGATCGCAATCTGGCCACCAGCCACATAGAAGATCACACCAAAAGCCGTCAGCGCGATCAATATCATGCTGGCATCCAGCGCCGCAGCGATGGCGCGGTGCGCGGCCACGGCTACAGGAGCGTCGCAGTAAATGGTGCCCTCCGCCGGATGAGCGTAGCGGCCGGAACCCGCCGCGGGAGCGAACTCCAGGCTCTGTTGCCCGGGGATCACCCGGCGATGCCGTGCGCGAGGTTTATGGGAGCTGACCTTCCGGGGGGCCGGCTCCAGGACATCGGGCGCAATGGTGTCGAACGCCACCACTCGCGGCAGTTCACGCGAGCTGAACAGCGAGGGTTGGTAGGTGATCGGCTTTCGCGTCAAAGGCGGCAGAACTGGCTCTACCGCGATGCCTGCCCCACTGGTTGCCTTCGGCGCCGGCTTGGATTCGTTTACGTAGTGCAGCGCCGGAGCAGCCGCGGAAGAACTGTAGACCGGGGTCATCCGCAGACGGCGGCCACAACGGCTACAACGATGGTCGTCCTCCGCGTTCACTGCCTGGCAATATCGGCATTCCATTGTTTTTGCTCCTCCGCGCATCCGTCAAGTTGCAGTCGCCATCAATCCGTGCTACGGTTTTCGGTTGAGGCCATCATCCGTACGTTTCCCCGGCCCCTCGTTCCCGCACCTGCGCGACAAGAGGCTTACTTTAGTTCGTAACATATTTAGGCAAAAATGTCACGTACTTTATTTAGGGGTGTACTACGTCATTTATCTGATGACTGCCCTCTTCGTGATGGCCGCCATGGCCCTAGCCCAGATTCCGCCGCCGGTTTTCGCGCCTCCGCCGCCCGCGCCAAGTCAGCCCAATGCGGCGAATCCCAACCAGCGGATTAAAGTCCAGCTGCCAGGCATGCCCGTCGGTGACGAGGTCTTCATCGATGCGCAGTACCAGGAGGCAGAGGGATCCGTGCGCCACCTGCGCGGCCACGTTATCCTCGAAACCAGCGAAAGGTTGCTGCAGGCCGATGAGCTAGATTATGACGAGGATACCGGCGAAGTGGAAGCGCGCGGCAATGTCAGGTTCGAGAGTTTTCTGGAGGGCGACAAACTGGAATGCGACCACGGCAAATACAATGTCAACGACGAGACCGGGATCTTCTGGGATGTGCGCGGGACTTCGCCGGCCAAGATCGTCGCGCGTCCGGGCCTGCTGACCACCAACAACCCCTTCTACTTCGAAGGCAAATGGGCGGAGCGCCAGGCGGATCGCTACATTCTGCACGAAGGCTTCATCACCGATTGCAAAATCCCCAAGCCCTGGTGGAGGTTCACGGGACCCAAGTTCGATATCATCCCGCATGATCGCGCCATCGGCTATCACGCTGTCTTTCATCTGAAGAAGCTACCGCTTTTCTATTTCCCGGCCTTTTACAAATCCCTCAAGCGGCTGCCGCGCAAGAGCGGTTTCCTTACGCCCAGCTTCGGCCGCAGCACGCTCTACGGCGAGTTCTTCGGCCTGGGATACTATTGGGCCATCAACCGCAGCTACGATCTCCGCTACGAAGGCGTGTATTACAGCCTGCGCGGTCTGGCGAGCACCGTCGATTTTCGCGCAAAAGTGACTCCCGGCACGGATTTCGGATTCCTGCTTTACGGCGTGGACGATCGCGGTGTGAATATCGGCAATGGAGTGATCCAAAAGCAGGGCGGCTATCAGTTCACTTTCGATTCGCGCTCCGACCTCGGCGACGGATGGGAGTACCGGGGCCAGATTAACTATCTGAGCTCGTTTCTGTTTCGCCAGTCGTTTTCGCAGAACTTCAACAATGCCATCTTCTCGGAAGCCCGTTCGGATTTGTTTGTGAGCAAGCACTGGGATAGTTACGCGTTCACCGTAGTGGCCGAGCGCATAGAAGATTTTGAAGACGTTGTGCCCACCGACAGGATCGTTATTCGAAAGCTTCCGGAGGTGGATTTTCTGAGCCGCGACCGGCAAATCCTGGATGGGTTCCTGCCATTGTGGTTTTCGATGCAAAGCAGCGCCGGATTCATGGATCGCACGCAGCCCGACTTCCAGACGCGCCAGTTCACCAGCCGGCTGGACGTAAACCCTCAGCTGAGCACGGAGATTCATTGGGCCGGTTTCAGCCTGGTTCCAAGCTTCGCGATTCGCGAGACCGATTACAGTGCCAGTATTGTAAACGGAGTTCTGAGCGGACAAAATATTTTACGCAGCGCACGGGAAATAAACGTTAGCCTGGTTCCGCCCTCGCTCGAGCGGATTTTCGAGGCGCCGAAATGGCTGGGCGGCGGAAAGCTGAAGCACGTTATCGAGCCTCGCGTCGAATACGCGTTCGTGGACGGCATAAACAACTTCAACCGGATTATCCATTTCGATGAAAACGACCTGCTCACGAATACCAATCAGGTGACGCTCTCAGTGGCGAACCGCCTGTTCGTCAAGGATAAAGACGGCAATGTCAACGAAGTGCTGAGCTGGGAAGTTTCTCAGGCCCGCTATTTTGACCCGACTTTCGGCGGCGCGGTGATCCCCGGCCAGCGCAACGTTATTGAAAGCTCGATCGATCTGGATGGCTTCGCCTTTATAGATGGCCCACGCAACTATTCGCCTGTGGTCTCGGCGCTGCGCTTTCAGCATGTGATCGGTTTAGAATGGCGAGTGGATTACGATCCTCTGTTCAAGCGGATATCGAACTCGAGCTTCTCCGCGGATTGGCGTTTCTGGAACTACCTGATTTCGGTTGGAGACAATCAGGTACGCACCGACCCGGTGGTTACTCCTAATTCGGATCAGCTTCGCGGGACGTTCGGCATCGGTAACGCTAACAGGAAGGGCTGGAACGGAGCCTTCAGCGAGTATTACGATTACAAGAATCACGTTCTCTTATACTCTCTGGCGCAAGTGACCTACAACACGGATTGCTGCGGCATCAGCCTGGAATACCGGCGCTTCAATATCGGCACGCGCGACGACACGCAATACAAAATAGCCTTCGCGATATCCAACGTGGGAACTTTCGGGAACCTGAAGAAGCAGGAACGAATTTTCTAGGGACTGGGGGCTGGGGACTGGGGCCGGCGCGCTTCCGGGGCGATCGCTTCATCCAGCAGGAGGCTGAACTCGCGAGCCTTGTGTTCCACTCTTTGCTTCAAATCCGTGAGTTGGTGCTCCAGCGTTTCGAGCTCGTCGGCCATATGCAGGCAAGCCAGCACGGCCGCGCGCGTGGCATCCACGTTCGCGCCATGGGCGGCGATCTTGGACATCAGATCGTCCACCTTTTGGGCGAGCAACTCGATGCGCCCCGGCTCTTCGCTCGCGACCAGCGAATAAGTCTGGTTGAAGATGGTTACACGGACGCCTTCCGTGCTGGGCATTGCTTTAGCTTGCCATCTCTAGGTGCTACTTAGCAAATCCAGTTGACCCAGCAGTTTTTCGATGCGGGTACGGACTTGCTTGCGCTCAGAGCGGAGATCGTCCAACTCCTGGCGGACAGAGTCGCGCTCGGCCAGCGCGGAACTCAACTGCGATTCGAGATCGCGATTTTGGGACCGCAGACTTGTGACCAGCTCCACCGCTCCGCGGATTCGTTCTTCGAGGCTCGAGAGCGAATCCAATTCTTGTTGGGCTGATGTGCTCATTGGGACCTCTTAAGCTTGCGCGTGCGCGGCTTTGGCCTTTTCTACCAGCGCGGCAAAGGCGGTTTGGTCAGTGATTGCCAGTTCGGCCAGAATCTTGCGATTCAGATCGATACCGGATTTCTTGAGACCGCTGATGAACTTGCTGTAGGAGATCTCAGCGGCACGGCAACTGGCACCGATGCGGATAATCCACAGCGAGCGGAAATCGCGTTTCTTGCGGCGCCGTCCAACGTAGGCGTATTTCTGGGCCTTCTCGACGGCCTCTTGCGCCGCCCGATTCAGCTTGCTCTTGGTTAGAAAAAAACCGGATGCGCGGGCCAGCGTCTTTTTCCGGTAGGCCCGGCGTTTCGTTCCTCGTTTTACTCTCGGCACGTTTAGGCTCCTTATTGATGATTGAACCGGCGACAACGGCACGTGCGGCGCCGTTTCGCTCGGGCGATCCCGTTAGTACGGAATCATCCTCTTCAGTTTGGCCTGATCGGATTTATCGGCCACTACGTCGTGTTTCAATTTGCGCTTGCGGGAGCGTACCTTGGACGTCAAAATGTGCCGGGCAAACGCATGCCCTCGCACAACTTTACCCGTCCCGGTCTTCTTGAACCGTTTGGACGCACCCTTATGTGTCTTCAGCTTCGGCATTTGGATTTTCCAGGATTAAACTGGGGATACGGCTTAACTTTCATAGTGTAGCACGGATAGGCGGAATCTATGGATTGATCGTGCGTGGTGCTGCTCGGAGCGAGGCCTCCGCTCACCTGCGGAGCCTGGAGTTAGCCCAGGACCAAATCACTCAAACGAAGCCGTGACATCCAGCCCGCTGCCTTCCTTAATCGCGTGCATCGTGCCAAGCGGGAGAATCCGACCTCGGTGGTAAGGAACGATTACCTGTTTTCCAGTGGCTGGGTTGCGCCACTTTTGGTGGCTCCCGGAAGTTCCAACCAGTTTGAACCCGCCTCTGGGAAGGACCGACGTCACTTGGCCGGAAGTTAGGCGTGGCGTTCCGCTATCACCCCAACCGTTACCTCGACCAATTTGACCGCTGCCGGCAGCTCGATCTCGGAAGGAGCTAGATAGAGCCGAATCGCTTCCTCAATGTTGCGACGGGCCTCAGCTTCGGTGTCTCCGGCGGATGTGCAACCGTGGCAGTTCTGGACAAACGGCCGAGAAGCTGTTTGCTACGGGATCGTGCTCTAGAATTACTCGAAATCTCACCTTTCTAGTATAGCTTCCGCATGAAAGCGAATCGATTAGACAATGAGGAGCCTCGTCCGGGGGACGACGCAACCAAAGTGCAAACTTGCGATACTGAAACGGGAGACTGCGATGCCCTCTGTGACCGTGACTGCAAAGAACAAAGCCGGCGCGAAGCTGAGCCGAGCGGAAGTTGACTACAATCCCGGTCAGCGGCGCATGATCGATCGTGAGATAACAAAGGGCTTGGAGGATATCAAAAAAGGCCGTGTCCACGGCCCTTTCTCCGCCTCGGAAGCCACAAAATTCATTAAGGCTGAATTGAAGACTCGCAGCAAAAAAAGCAAGCCCAAATGAACGTAGCGCTCACCGAGCGCGCTCTGGCCGCCCTCGCCAGCGCTGAACCAGCTGTGCAGAAAGCTTTCATCAAGCAGATCAATTACCTCGCACGCGACCTCCACCATCCGTCTCTCCGAGCCAAAAAGTATGACGAGGGGCGGGACATCTGGCAAGGACGCATCAACGACGGCTGGCGATTCTACTTTACTATCGCACGCGGGACGTACACCATCAACAGCATCATCCCCCACCCGAAATAGAAGCCTACTCGTGTTCCTCTTGGTACTCCTCCAGCCACGCCATTTGGATCGCTTCCAGCTTTCCTTCCGTCGATGCTTTCGGATCGTCCTTGAAATCTTCGAGCTCGGTGATCCATTGGTGCAGGTCGGTGTAGCGGATGTGGGTCGGATCCAGGTCCGGGAATTTTTCGTATAGAGCGAGCGCGATGTTTTCGGTGTGGTCCCAGGTGAGTCCAGGCATCAGAGCTTGGTTCCTTTCAGCATGTTTTCGGCCAGCTTTAGCGTGACTTGATTGAGCTCTTCGATCTTTTGTTTAATCAAGATTTGGTGGTCGGCGTGATAGACCAACAGAAGCTCGTTTACAGCTTTGTCGATGTCGGCGCGTTCCTCGTCGTTCAATTCGAAATAGGCGTCGTGACGCCGCGCTTTTTCCACTGCGGCTAAAATAGTGTCCGCTTCGACGCGCGCCTCTCGGACTTGCCGTTCTTGGAAATCCTGCTCGGCTTTCTCCACTGACTCCTGGATCATCTTCTCCACCTGTTCGTCGGTCAATCCGTAGGATGGTTTCACATCCACGCTCTGTTCGGTGCCGGTGCGGACGTCGCGCGCGGTGACGTTCAGGATGCCGTTGGCGTCGATCAGGAAGCGAACCTCGATGCGGGCCAATCCAGCCGGCATGGGAGCGATGTCCTTCAGATCGAAACGCGCGAGGCTGCGGTTGTCCTTCACTAATTCGCGCTCGCCCTGCACCACGTGAATCAGAACATTACGTTGGCCGTCAACTCCAGTTGTGAAGGTCTCAGTGGCGCTGGCTGGGATGGTGGAGTTGCGGTGAATCAGCTTTGAGACCACGCCGCCCATGATCTCGATTCCGAGCGACAGCGGCGTGACGTCCAGCAGCAGCTTGTCTTGCACTTCGCCGGACAGAATGCCCGCCTGGACCGCGGCACCGAGTGCGACCACTTCGTCCGGATTCAGCTCGGTGTGTGGCTTGCTCAGAAACAAGGCTTCGACGGCCGAGAGAACAAGCGGAATTCGTGTGGACCCACCCACCATCACCACTTCGTCGATTTGATCCACGGTAACGCCGGCATCTTTGATGCAATCGCGGCAAGGTCCCAGCGTGCGATTGACGATGGGGGTAATCAGCTTGTCGAACAACTCGCGGTTGATTTCGCGCTGATATTTCTTACCTCGATATTCAAGCTCGATAGAAGTGAACGGAACAAAGGAAAGCTGCTCCTTCGCATGGATGACGGCGCGGCGGAGACGCTGCACTCCTTCGCTGTCGGCCGCCAAATCCATGCCCCATTCGCTCCGAACATCTTCCAGCGCAATGCGCAGCAGCAGGTTGTCGATGTCGTCGCCGCCCAGGTGGGTATCGCCGTTGGTAGCCAGCACTTCGAAGATTCCGTCATGCAGCTTCAAAATCGAGATGTCAAAAGTGCCGCCGCCAAAGTCGTACACGGCGACAATTCCGTTCTCGCGCTTGTCCAAGCCGTACGCTAGCGAAGCAGCCGTGGGTTCGTTCACCAGGCGCAAAACTTCAAGGCCGGCAATGCGCCCCGCATCCTTGGTGGCCTGGCGTTGCGCGTCGTTGAAATACGCCGGAACCGTGATCACCGCCTGCATCACCGGTTCGCCGAAGTACGCTTCCGCGTTTTGCTTCAACTGGCGCAGGACGAATGCCGATATTTCGGGCGGCGTGTAGGTGCGATCGCCCAATTGAAGTTGTAATACCGCTTCGCTACCTGGAGCGATGTGGAACGGAAACAGCTTGAGTTCTTCCTGGATGTCTTCGAGCCCCCGGCCCATCAGCCGCTTCACGGAATAGACCGTGCGCTCCGGTTGCGTAAGAAGCAGCTCGCGCGCGGTGTTGCCAACCACAATTTCACCGCCGGGATTGATGGACACCACGCTCGGAACCAGCTTGTCCCCGTCCGCGCCGGGGATGATCTTAGGACCGGTGAGGTCCATGTATGCAGCCAGGCTGTTGGTGGTTCCGAGGTCAATGCCGATTACGCGGTTCGTGGTTCCGAAATCAATTTCCATAAGAGAGGGGCTAGGGGCTGGGGACTAGGGACTTGTGGACTTCGTCCAGGAGGTTTTGAATATACTTGCGGCGATTGAGGACGCCGCGGATTTCCGAGAGCTTCTCGCGGGACTGCGCGCGGTCATATTGTTCGAACTGGTCTTCGAGTTGCCGGTCCACGTCGTTCAACATGCGAGTGAAATTCTTTTCGGCTGATTCCAACTGCGGACGCGCTGAATCGTCGCCCGAGCGCATTTCCTCTAGCGCCATGTTCAGCTCGAATACTTCTTCCAGCAACTCCGGGGGAACGTCCTTGGAGCGCTGCTCTCCAATGTCGAAACCCTCCTGGCTCAAGACGTACATTGCGCGCTTTAAAGGATTCTTGAGCGTCCGATAGGCATCGTTCAGCGTGGAAGACATATCTAGAGCCTTCTGCTGCTCAGCCTCCGGGCTTCGCATAAAACGATCGGGGTGAAGCTGACGGCTCAACTCGTAGTAACGTTGTTGAAGCAAGTCCAACGAGAGGTGCAAGCTCCTCGGAATACCGAGGAGTTCGAAGTAATCGGTCACGCCGAAAACGACGTTCCGCAGCCGCAGCTCTTGGTGGCGTTCGGGTTATCGAATTCGAACCCCGACTGAATCAGCGAATCCTTCCAGTCCAGCGTCATGCCGTCCAGGTAGATCTTGCTCTTCGGATCAACGAATACCTTTACGTCTTCGAACTCGTACACTTCATCGGTGGGCCGCGGCTTGACGTCGAATTTGAAAAGATAGCTCAGTCCGGAACAACCGCCGCCCAGGACGCCCAGACGCAGTCCGCCCTGAACGCCATGTTTGGTGAACTGCTCGCGGATCTTCGCTACTGCTTTGGGAGTTACGGTAATCATGTACGCGCGAACACCTACTTAGCAGATGCCACGGCTTCGGTCTTGGTCACGGTTTTATTCTTGTAGTCCGTGATGGCCGCCTTGATGGCATCTTCCGCCAGCACCGAGCAATGGATCTTCACCGGCGGCAGGCTGAGCTCATTCACGATGTCGGTGTTCTTGATCTCGAGCGCTTCGTCGACGGTCTTCCCGCGTAGCCATTCCGTAGCCAGCGATGAGCTGGCAATGGCGCTGCCGCAGCCGAAGGTTTTGAACTTGGCGTCTTCAATCACGCCGGTTTCCGGATTCACCTTCACCTGCAGCTTCATCACGTCGCCGCATTCGGGCGCGCCCACCATGCCGGTGCCCACGTTCGGATCATTCCGATCCATGGAACCGACGTTTCTCGGATTGTTGTAGTGGTCTAGAACCTTGTTTGAATAAGCCATAGTCGTCTCCCCCTTAATGAGCGGTCCATTGGACCTTGGTTAAATCGATTCCTTCTTTCGCCATCTCATAGAGCGGCGACAATTCGCGGAGTTTCTTCACCACGTCGATCACTTTCGCAGCCACGTAATCCACTTCTTCTTCGGTGTTGAAGCGGCCGAGGCCGAATCGGATCGACGAATGCGCCAGATCGTCCCCGGCACCCAGCGCCTTCAAGACGTAGCTGGGTTCGAGCGTGGCCGATGTGCAAGCCGAACCACTGGATACCGCGATATCATTGATGCCCATCAACAGCGATTCCCCTTCTACGTAGGCAAAGCTGATGTTCAGATTGTTCGGCAGCCGATGCTCCATGGTGCCGTTGATATAAACTTCGTCCAGTTCCGATTCCAGTTTCCCGCGCAGCTTGTCGCGCAGAAACGCCATGCGTTTGGATTCTGCAGGCATATCGGCATTGCAGATGGCACAGGCTTCGCCCAGACCGACGATGCCTGGAACATTGAGCGTACCGGAACGCATCCCGCGCTCATGGCCTCCGCCATCCATCTGCGCTGTGAGCTGCACGCGCGGGCTCTTGCGCCGCACGTACAACGCGCCCACGCCCTTGGGTCCATAAATTTTGTGGCCGCTCATGGACATCAGGTCGATGTTGTCCTTGATTACGTTCACCGGAACTTTGCCGACAGCTTGCGTCGCATCGCTGTGCACCAGCACGCCCTTCGCCTTCGCGATCTTGCCTATCTCGGCCATAGGCTGGATCACGCCGATTTCGTTATTGGCGTACATGATGCTGATCAGGATGGTCTTGTCGGTGATGGCTTCCTTCAGCATCTCGAGATCCACCAGGCCATTCGTCTGCAACGGCAAATAGGTAACGCGAATACCCGACTTCTCCAACCGTTTGCACGTATCGAGAATAGCTTTGTGCTCGGTAGCGGCGGTGATGATGTGGTTGCCCTTTTCCGCATACATCTCGGCGATGCCTTTGAGCGCAAGATTGTTCGATTCGGTGGCGCCGCTGGTGAAGACAATCTCTTTCGTGGTGGCGCCCACCAAATCCGCGATCTGCTTGCGGGATTTTTCAACGGCCTCTTCCGCCTGCCAGCCAAAGCTGTGATTGCGGCTGGCGGCGTTCCCGAAGGTTTCCATAAAATACGGCTTCATCGCTTCAAACACGCGCGGATCCATCGGCGTGGTTGCGTGATAGTCCATGTAGATCGGCAGTTTCATTTCGCGTGGTCCCTCATCTTCTTCATTGCTCATATTTGGGCGTGGCCGATTCCAGGCCATACAGCCGGCCTCCGGAATCGGGCAAATCTTCTTCGGCAGCCTTGGGTGCGTCTTGCGACATATCCCAAATTGAGATGCTCGCAAGCAACCGCAAGATTCCTTCGTGGACCTTTTGCAGCGGGTCCCGCACAATGCATTTCCCGGTGTGGCAGCAGTAGCCGTGCTCGGTGAAACAGGTGGTCAAAAACACCGGACCGTCAATCAGCCGGATCACTTCAAGCGCGGTGATCTGCCGCGAATCGCGGGCCAGTTTGTAGCCGCCGTTGGTGCCGTGCTCGGATCTTAAGAATCCGTTCTTAGCCAGCTTTTGAAGGATCTTGGAGAGCAGCGGCTGCGGAATGCCATATAGATCGGCAATCTCCTTGGCGCTCGAGCTTTCCGGCCCATGCACCTCCAAGTGCTTGAGGGCGATGAGTGCGTAATCCGCTTTCTTGGTCAGCTTTAGCATCGATACCCGACCGGAATGGTCCTAGTTCATTATGAACAATTCCACATTCAGAGTCAAGTGGCAGTATTTCAAGTAGATAGAACATATACGACTCAATGTGTCGTACATGCGCCAGAAAGTGTTATGGTACTTTTGATGACCGTGGGAAATACATTGAAAGCCTGCCTCTTGTTTGCGTTGGCCTGTTCGGCAGTCGCGCAGATTCCGGAGATCCCTTATGATTCGGCGCCCAATCTTCTCAAGCTGCCGCCGGATCTTTACCTCGGTGAGGTTTCTGGCGTCGCCGTCAACTCGAAAAAGCACATCTTCGTCTTCTCGCGCGGAAACACCACCGGCCCGGCCTATGGCGCCACTGCCTCGCAGTTGCTGGAATTCGGGCCTGACGGCAAATACCTTCGCGAAATCGGCAAGAATCTCTATGCATGGTCCTACGCGCATGCCGTCCGGATCGACGCGGAGGATAACATCTGGGCGGTGGATAAAGGGTCGGACATGATCGTTCGATTTAACCCGGAAGGCCGCGTCAC
>JBEKJJ010000155.1:0-18765 GCA_050011295.1 Bryobacteraceae bacterium | reverse complement strand
AAACAACGGAGATAAGTCGCGCTACGGACGGCAGCGGAAGCGCAAGATCAATCGCAGAATCAAGCTGCGCGCGCTCAGAAAAACTGCAGAAGCGGCAGCGCCGGCGCGAGAGAAATAACCAGCCCCTGCTATAATAGTCGTCGCGCGCCCGTAGCTCAGTTGGATAGAGCGTCTGGCTACGAACCAGAAGGTCGCATGTTCGAGTCATGCCGGGCGCACCATAGAATCAAAAGAAGCAGACATTTACGGAGATCCTCTGCCAGCTTGAGCGTGGCCGCTCGATCTTCCGGTCTCCACACGGACCGCCAACGCTTTTAGCAGAAACCCATTCAATGAACAATTCTGGGTCTAACCTCGTCGATTCAGACGAAGTTGCCCAGGAATAAGTCGTGCGCGACGGTGCGTGTTTCCGCCCCGTGCGAGCAAAATTCAAACATTTCGCTTATACTTTGTTTGAGGTGGTACTTTATGCCCCAGAAACTCGCTGGTGAGCCTGAGGACGATCGCTGGTTGGAAGTTATCGGACGGTCGCTCGCTTACATCTGCCTGCACTCCGCGAACATGACAGAACGTTCGCTAGCAGACAAGGCAGGGCTGCTGGAGGCTCTGGGCCTGAGCCGCGCCGAGTCTGCTCGAATGCTCGGAACGAGCTACAATTCGCTAACCGAGCTGATGAGGGTCGCCCGAAACAAGAAGAGACATGTAAGGAAGAATCCGAATGGCCGCAAGGCGAAAAGCCGTTGAAGTGCCGGAGGAATCCCAGCCGCGTGCGGACTTCGAACTAGGACGGATCGCCCGGCTGCTGGGATTGATCGCCACGAAAGAGCTGCCTCAGATCGAGCAGGTAGGTAGACTTCGAGCCATCGGCTTTGCCAACGTCGAGAACGCCGACATCCTAGGCATCACCTCCAACCATGTCGGCGTGGCGCTTCACGACTACAAGTTCAAGCCAAAAGGATCCAGCCGGCCCAAAGCTGGAGGCAAGAAGAAGTGACCGCTGATGGCTAGAATCAACCAGAGCCTCTTGGAGCGTCTCGAATCGAAGTTGAAGGTCGGGCGCAAACAAGTCTATGCACTGATCCAGCGCAAGGGACTTCAGACTCACCTCCCCGCAGAACTCGCCGCCATTGTGCTCGCTGCCGAAAAGGGTATCGGTATTACTCGATACGCGTCTGCTGTGGAACTCGCTCAAATTAGGCAGGCCTCCTCGGCTAGTACTGCGACAGCTGCTCCTTTGGCTCCCCCAACCGCGATCAGACCACCTCGTCGAAATGCTGGAGAAAGACGCGCACTTCAGCGCGTCCAAAGGCGCGGCAGGTCCGTCTTCGTCGTCCACGGGCGGGACGATGACCTGCGTCGCTCGTTATTCGCGTTCCTCCGTGCGATCGGGTTGAATCCAATCGAGTGGCGCAAAGCGATCCAAATGACGGGCCGGCCAAGCCCATACGTCGGCGAGATCCTGGACGCCGCATTCAGCAAAGCTGTCGCCGTCGTCGTTTTATTTTCGCCAGACGACGAAGCGAAACTACGATCAGAGCTCTTGAAGGCGAGCGACGATCAGCACGAAAGATCTCTCACGGGACAACCTCGACCCAACGTTTTGTTTGAGGCAGGGATGGCTTTTGGAAGCAAACCGGACAAGACGGTGCTGGTCCAGGTTGGCCACATGAGGCCCTTCAGCGACATTGCCGGTCGACACGTCGTACATCTCTCCGACTCCCCAGAGAGCAGGCAGGAGCTTGCAACCAAGCTCGAAAGTGCTGGCTGTATCGTAGATCTGTCTGGGTCGGATTGGTTGAGGGAAGGAAAGTTCACAAACTCGACCGAATCCGACCAGATCACGCGAGCGCTTGTCGCGGCGTCCGGCAACAGGAGCCGGGCGGCAAAGCTCCTTGGCATCGAACGGAAGACGCTGTACAGGAAGCTCGATCAGATGGGCCTTTAGGATTCGATCGCGGGAAAAGCAACTCTCGACCGTCTTTACGTTTTGTGGCCCAACCAAGCCCAGTGGAGTTGCTCTTCTAGTTGTAGGCGTGTGACTATGGGTTTGATGCCGAAGGAATACGTAGACCTCAGCGAAGGTGCATACCGTATCGCGAACACTCGCGTATCCCTCGACTCGCTCGTGTATCTCTTCCGCGAGGGCATGTCGGCGGAAAGCATGGTCGAGAGCTATCCGGCATTGACGCTCGAGCAAGTGCACGGAGCTCTCGCATTTTACCTCGCGAACCAAAAAGAAATCGACGCGTACCTTGCTGATGGGCAACGCGCCGCGGAGTCGCAACATCGGCAATCGAGGCGAACGAACGCCGAATTGATTGCCAAGCTGAAGCGGGCGCGGCATGCGAGTCAGATTCCAAGCTGACGCCGACTTGGACGGGCGCATCATACGCGGATTGCGACGGGCAGCTCCCGGGATCGACATTCGCACTTCTGGCGATGCCAATCTTGCGGGTTTGGGAGATCCAGAAGTTCTGGGGATCGCTGCGGACTCAGGACGAGTTCTCGTCAGCCAGGATCGGCGGACGATGCCTGCACATTTCGCTCGCTTCACGTCTGGCGCTCCAAGTGCCGGTGTTATTCTGCTACGCGAAGCGATTCCCATCTCGACGGCGATTGAAGAACTCGCTCTAATCTGGAACGCTAGCGAAGCTGAAGAATGGGTCAACCGAATCGTGTGGATCCCGCTTTAAAAACAACCCACCCAATTGCCCACCCACAGACGTGTTTTTGGTACCTAAATTCATCTTTGTTGCAAAAATATTCAGCCTGTAATCAAGGTGTTAGGATAAGCCGCTTGGCTACGAACCAGAAGGTCGCATGTTCGAGTCATGCCGGGCGCACCACCTAACTCTCTAAAACTCAGATGTTTGGAGTCACTACCGGCATAGCTTCACGGGCAGCTGTCTGTACGGTATGCCTAGAAGTATGCCCACTGCTTGCCAATTCTGCCCGATCCATAGCGGCACGAATCGTTTGCTCTTGCGGGTGAACGCCTGACAGCCGATTGATTCACTGTTGCGGCCTATCGTACGGTTGCAGACCTGCTCAGAGACGTCTCGCGCGGATCACTCCATATCTTCGTCCGGTTCGGAAGTCGCCGACCCGTTGCGAGTGACGCGTGCTTGTGACTCATGTCAGCCCTTCACCTTCCGCCATTTTGAAGAGCGACCGCCGGTGGGCGGAGACCTTTCACTGGGTTCATGAGGCCCTGCTAGGTGGCCGTTACGAACATAACACAGGGGGAATGTTCGTGGCCGGCGAGACGAGTTAATCGCGAGGCCCGACTCGGGCCGTACATCCCTAGCCGACTTGCCATTCGATCGTACTTGTAACAACCGAGACGAAGTCATTGTAAATAGGCAGCCTACATAGCCTGCCCGCAGCCTTTGTAACGGTAACAACAGAGAAAAAAAGTTAGGATACTCACAACATCAGCGTCCAACCCTTCCCCATTAAACTCATGCACTCATACAATTTCAGAGAAGGGACGCGTCTCTTCTTCGTCTATGGCCTCATTTCAACCCTCTGCTGCGCACAGAGCCTGACCCTTTCCCTCTCATCCGGGTCCGCAAACCGAGGAGGGTCAACGACATTGAATCTTTCTTTAAGCGCTGCCGGCAGCGGGCAGCCAGCATCGCTTGAGTGGACCTTGAACTATTCGGCGACCGATTTCTCATCGGCCGGCGTTGAGGTCGGGCCCGCAGCGGCTCAAGCCAGCAAATCGGTCTCTTGCCAGAACCAGACTGGGAGTTTGACGTGCATGTTGTGGGGGCTTAGTTCTGGAATCGTCTCCGATGGAGTCGTCGCCACGGTTTCGCTGAACGTTTCGCCTTCGACTTCGAACACCTCCTCCACGGTGCAGATCTTGAGTCCTACCGCAGCGAATCCGTCAGCTGCGGCAATCTCGGCATCCGCGAGCGGGGGTACTGTAATTATCGTCCAACCCCCTGGACTAAACGGCTTCTCTTGTAGCCCGATATTAATTTCTCCGCCAATTGTGTCTACCTGTACGGTGGACCTCACTTCTGCTGCTGGCAGCGGGGGGGCGACGATCACCCTGAACTCGTCTCCCGCGGACGTCAACATCGCCTCGACGGTCACGGTTCCACAAGGTGCAACATCGACAACATTCTCGGTGACCGCGAAAACCGTCGGTACCACAACTCCGGTCACCTTGACTGCTTCCTATTCCGGTGTGAACGAGACCTTCGGCCTGACTGTCAATCCGCCTCCAGCGGCGCTCAGCAGCGTCTCGGTAAACCCCGCCACGATCATCGGCGGCCAGTCTGGCACAGGAACCGTCAGTCTCACTGCAGCAGCCGGATCCGGTGGCGCCGTTGTATCGATTTCCAGCTCGAATTCCGATGCCACGGTCCCAGCCTCCGTCGCGATTCCGCAAGGCTCAACCTCCGCTACGTTCTCGGTAACCACCGGCAGCGTAACCACCGCGACCTCGATCACTTTAACCGCTTCCTACGCCGGCATCGCTCAAACCGCTGCGCTCATGGTGAATCCCGTATCCTCGGCGACATACACTGGTCTGGACACAACGACGCAGGGAACATGGACCGGCAAGTATGGAGCCGACGGTTACCTAATCGCGAATGACGCAACCAATCCTCCGGCCTACGCCACAGTAAGCCTGACGGGGGACGCTCTGACTTCTTGGGCTGCCTCGACGTTGAGCGCTATTGCCTTGCAGGATTCCAGCGGTTCTTCGTTCCGGATTGCTTCCTGTTATCATTCCACCACCAGCTTTAACATCAACGTGAATCTCACCGATGGAAACACGCATCGGATAGCGCTGTATTTGCTCGATTGGGATTCTACGACACGGAGTGAGACTATCTCAATCCTCGACGCCGCTAGCAACACGGTTCTTAACACAGAGACATTTTCCAGCTTCCACAACGGCGAATACGCTGTTTGGAATGTTCAAGGTAATGTAATCATTCAGGTAACACGAACTGCTGGAGCAAACGCCGTCGTCAGCGGCATCTTCTTTGATCCGATCTCGGCGACATCGGTGCCGAACGTAGTGGGCGACTCGCAAGCCGCAGCGACGACCGCCATTACCGTCGCCGACCTGGCGGTCGGGACGGTGACGAACCAGTCCAGCAGCACAGTTGCATCGGGCGACGTTATAAGCGAGAGCCCAGTTGCGGGAACGATGGTGACTGCAGGATCAGCGGTAAACTTGGTCGTGTCAACGGGTCCGGCCGGCGAGGCCTCAGCGACCTATGTCGGTCTGGACACAACGACACAGGGAACATGGACCGGCAAGTATGGAGCCGACGGTTACCTCATCGCGGATGACGCAACCAATCCTCCGGCCTACGCCACAGTAAGCCTGACGGGGGACGCTCTGTATGCTTGGGCTGCCTCGACGTCGAGCGCTATTGCCTTGCAGGATTCCAGCGGTTCTTCGTTCCGGATTGCTTCCTGCTATTATTCCACCACCAGCTTTAACATCAACGTGAATCTCACCGATGGAAACACGCATCGGATAGCGCTGTATCTGCTCGATTGGGATTCTACGACACGGAGTGAGACTATCTCAATCCTCGACGCCGCTAGCAACACGGTTCTTAACACAGAGACATTTTCTAGCTTCCACAACGGCGATTACGCTGTCTGGAATGTTCAAGGTAATGTAATCATTCAGGTAACACGGACTGCTGGAGCCAACGCTGTTGTCAGCGGCATCTTCTTCAAATAAGGCGGTACTCGCTGAAACGGAGACAGGGACCAAGTCGGCCATCGATAACTGTGCGGCAGTGTCACCGTCTACGTGCAACCGACGCCGCTCGTCACTCCCTGACGGTCCCAAAGCGGGTTTCGTTCTCCAGCCAAGTGTTGTCGGAGTCAGGTGTGCCAATCGCGCCATTTTCGAGATGGATGTTCGGTTGAAGGGTCTTCATGCGGGTCACGATCGTTCCTCAGCTGAGTTGCGACGGGCTCGTATCTCCGTCTCCCTTATTTTCCTGATCCACGGGATTCTCGTTTCGAACTGGCTGTCGCGGATTCCCACGGTGCAGATTTCGGGCGAAGTACTGGCTACGAACCAGAAGGTCGCATGTTCGAATCATGCCGGGCGCACCACCTAACCCTCTACAATTGAATTGTTTGGAGTACCCGCAGAGCTTTCATCGCCGATCCGCGCGGTATGCCATTCCTCGGACAGTAAGCGCGTTTTACTAATCCTTGGGCGTATGTCCCCCAGCTGGCAATCCCAATCGTCCTCATAACAGACCAATGGCAATTCGCGTTCCACTGAACACCGGCCCGAACGTAGGACATTCTGGAAGGATGCTTGTCTCGAGTGGCACATAATCCGCGAATAGACGTCTTCAAGCGCGGGTGGCCGGAGACCATAAAACCTCTCCACCATGTCCCCCGGCGGGAAATCACAATCGTCGTCATAACAGAAAGTTCGAGGGCGGGTAAGCAGGGCCGGCGGACATGGAGTCTGTGATCGATCGGGTTAACGGCTCCCAGACCGCGCGGCAACAGGTCACGGAGCTCTATGAAGCATCGCGTGCGGGCGTACTCCGCTACCTGTTGAGTAGTGGCCTGGACCAGGGGCGGGCAGAGGAAGTGATGCAGGAAGCTTTCCTGCGCCTCTATTCCGCACTGCAAAGTGGTGAGGAACTGACCAACGCGAGGGGATGGTTGTTTCGAGTGGCGCACAACCTGGCAATGGATTCGATCAAGCACAGGCGGCCGGAGGCCGAGTGGTCCGACACGATCGCTGCCGCGCTTGTCGAAAACGGTGTGGGCGCCGAGAAGGAGCTGTTGCAGAAGGAATGGAACGAGAGCTTTCAATGCGAGATCCAGTCGCTTTCAAAACGGCAGCGTCTTTGCCTGGAGCTGCGGGCCCAGGGCTTGCGGTATGAGGAAATCGCCAAGCTGCTCAACATCAAAAACTCGACGGTCGCGGAGCTTCTGCGGCGCGGGTTCGAGCGACTGAGAAAGTGGAATCAATGCCGGCCATAGAATATCCCGATGCACATCCCGATGCACATCCAGACGACGAACTCTTGAGCTCCGTGCTGAACCGGCAACTGAGGCAGCCGGAATTGGAGCGGATTCTGGCGCATTTGGACGTTTGTCCGCTTTGCGATCAGCGACTGGACGAACTCAATCCCGAGTTACGGCAGTATCGCATCCACTGCTCGGCTATCGAAAAGCGCCTGGAAGCGCGCGTTTGGCCTGACATTCAAGCCGCCATGCAGCGCTTCGACAGCCAATCGGCGCCCGTAGTGGAATTTCGCGCTAAAAAACAGGTTGCCCGGGTTTTCACGCGTCCGGCCCAGGTTTTCACGCGTCCGGCCCGCGTATTCACGCGTCCAGCATGGTTCGGCGCGCTTGCGGCCGGGGTATTGATTTGCGCCTTGCTGATTTGGCCGCGCTGGTTCCATTCCGAACTGCGTGCGGAAGTTCTGCTCGAAAGAGCGCGCCAGGCTTCGGCAATACGGTCCGCCCGAGCCAGGTTGCGGATCACCACGAGCAAAGGCTCGTTTTTGCGCCCAGCCGTGTGGCACGGCGTGCCGGGCGAGTTTGGCGTGGAGTCGGAATTCGCCTCGGCACACTACGATTGGACCGATCCGCTGAACGCTTCCTCCTACGCCGATTGGCGTAGCCGCACCAAGCACAACGACACTGTCATTGTTGAGCGCAACCAGGCAACCGGACAGCCTGAGCGATACGCAGTTCAAACCGTCGCCGACGACAGCACCCTTCGCCAAGCCGCACTCACGTTGGAGGCCCCCACGTTGTCGCCTTCAAGCGCCCGATTCGTGTTCGCCGACCGGGAGTGGGTGGAAGTGACCCGCATCCCCGATGCGCCCGAGCCCGATACGCCCGAAGAGGTAGCGCCTGTTTCGCCGGTTACATCCGCGGTTCCTTTGGTTAGCGCACCAGAGACAGCCGCGGCTGAGCTGCCTGTTACCGAGCGGGAGTTTCGTGTACGCGCCGCCATTGATCAATTACAAGCTCCGGCAGGCACACCCGTCCGCGTGGATGTCGAACCCGGCGGTGAAATTCTTGTGACCGCATATCATTTGCCGGTGGAACAGCAACGCAACCTGGAAGCGAGCCTCGCCGGTATACCCGGTGTCACCATTCGCCGAGCCGGTCAAGATGCCGATGCACAAACGGCGCCGATAGCGCCTCAGCCGCCGGTTCCTACCGACTCCATTCTCAATGTGAGCGAATCGATTCTTTCTCGCGCGCGCTTGCTGAGCCAGCTTGCGGATCGTTTCCCACTGGACAAAGAAGCGGAGTTAAGCCTCCGAGAACGGAAGACGTTATGGGAAATGCGCGCACGGCACGTGCAGCAGATGAGCCGGGACATCGAAACTCTTGGCCGGTTGCTCGGGAGTACTCGCCCGGAGGGAGCCGGCAAACTCGCTCACGAAATTCGCACGCCGGACGCAGATTTCTCGGTTCCGGCCATGGCCGAAGCGGCCAGCAACGTCGATCATTTGGTGACCGCTCTCTATGCCGCGGGCGATGCTGGTGTGGATCCGGTCTCCGGTTGGCCGCAACTGACCGCCGACCTCAACCGGCTTCGGCAATTCTCGCAGTCATACCAGAAGCTCGCCGAGCGTCGACTGGAGGATTTCGAGTGAAATGCCTCTCGCTGTGGATCGCGGCATTCGGTGTGTGCTCGTTGCTGTGGGCCGCGGATGATGCTCGCTTGGAGGGAACGGTGCGCGATGTTTCGGGCGCGGTAGCGCCGCAAACCGTAGTCACCTGTCTTCAGGAAGAGACTGGATTTCGCTTCTCTGCTATTTCCAACGGAAGCGGCGAATACCGATTCGCTGTTCCCGAAGGCCACTACAAAATCGTCGCGCGGCATGCCGGCTTCCGGACCACCGCGCGCCTCGACATCCTCGCGGTGGCCGGCAAGGTGCGGCACGTGGATTTCACGCTCGAGCCGGGCAGCACCTTCGAAACCATTACCGTTCGCGACACCGCCGATCCAACCGGCGTGAATCGGGCAGGCAGCACTACACTGCCGCTCGACGAACTGGCCGGTGCGCCCTTGAACGACCGTACGGTTTTGGGCGTTCTGCGCTTCTCTCCCGGCATTCTGATCACACCCGCCAACGGAGGTGACCCGGGACAGTTCTCCAGTCTGGGCGCGCGTCCCAGCAGCAACATCTTCCTGGTGGACGGAGTCAGCGCCAACAACGCAGTCAGTGGCGCCGGTTGGCCCAGCCTGCTCGCAAGCGGCAATCTCCCTGCCATGACCGCTCTTGGGACCACGCACAATCTGGCCCTCCTGGATTCGATCGATGACGTTCGCGTAGAAACTCAAAACTTCTCGGCCGAACCAGGTCACGTCGCGGGGGCCGCGGTCCTCATCCGGACCCGTTCCGGCTCCAACGAATTCCACGGTTCCAGTTTTTCGAGCGGCAGGCCTTCCGCGCTGGCCTCTACCGACTGGTTCTCTAATACCTACAACCTGGGTCGCAACGTATCCACCTTGAACGACTTCGGCGGCTCATTGGGCGGTCCCGTGCGGCGCGATCGCACCTTCTTTTTTCTCGCCGCCGAGCGGCTCGATCTGCGGCAACGCTATGCCTGGATCACCACCGTTCCCTCGCTGACAGCTCGCTATTTCTCCTCTGTGTCGGCGCCGCTCCAGGCGCTTTTGGATGAATTTCCTCTTCCGAATGGTCCCACCCTCGCGTTTGGCATCGGGGAATTGGTTGGGCAAAGTAGCCAACCCTCCAGTCTGGTCGCTGTGAATGCACGAATCGATCACGCGCTCACCACTAAGACTCACACGTTTCTGCGCCTGACATACACGCCCTCGTCCACCGAAGGCGGCTTGACGGAGTTGGATCGGACCCAGTACCAAGATGCCGTTGCTACTCTCGGCGTGACGCGGACCGGCAGTGCCTGGATTGAGGACATCCGCCTCGGCTTCAGCAGAAATCGGGTCTCTTCCACTTGGGCCGCTGGGGGCCAGACCCCGGCGCCCAGCTTCTATTCTCAGTTCCCCAGTTTCGCCGCGGATTTTTCGACCATCACGGTTGGTGGCGCGGGGTCGGTCACCTCCGGGCAAGACGGCCGCAATCAGGAAGACCAAATCGAAGCATCGTGGACGGCAACGCGGCAAGCCTCCGCGCACACGCTAAGCCTGGGAACGGACTTCCTGGAATTGCGCCCTTCCCGCAACGGACCAGCCTCCGATATTACGGTAGCTTTCGGCAGCCCAATCAGCGAATTCTCTGGGCCACCCGCGCCAGTCTGGGCCACTCAGATTCACACCTTGGCCACATCGGTTTTGCTGCCGCAGCTTTCCCTGTTCGCACAGGACAACTGGCGAATCAACTCGCGCTTGAGCCTCACCTATGGAGTACGGGCTCTCTGGAGCCGGACGCCATCTATCGCGCCGCAGCCGGGTCTGTATGCGCTGTCGGAAATGGATGGCGCCGTCAACGCGGCACCACTTACTTCCGCGGTGCCGTTGTGGCACGGCCGGCCCGTAAGGCTCGACCCTGTCCTCGCGGCTGCCTGGCGTCTCCGCCAGCAGGGCGAAACCATTCTGCGCGCCTCCTGGACGACGTTTCATGACAATTGGTCGGACACCGCCACGGTGCCGCTCAACGGCGTCCCCTACCGCTCCGTCAGCACGCCGTTGGGGAACCTGAATCTGCTGGAAGCAGACCTTGGCTACGGATTCCTTTCTACCTTTCGTCTTCCTGTGTACCAGCGCTGGAACGTAGCCGTGCAACACGCTTTCAACCGGCACGATTCCATCTCGATTTCATACTCGGGCATTGCCGGCGTCAATGAGCTTCGTCCCGAGACCAGCCTGGTGGTTCCTAACTTGGCGGCGCTGTCCTTCGCCTCGAACGACGGTAAGTCTATTTATAACGGTCTTAATTTCATCTACCGGCGTTCCCTGGGCAGCGGCCTCCAAGGCAGTTTCTCGTACTCGTGGTCTCACTCGATCGACCTCGGCTCATCCGATACGGCGCTATTCGCTCTCACGCCGGGAGTACCGGCTACTTCCGATCGCGGAAACTCCGACTTTGACGTTCGCCAGACCGTGAGCGGTCAACTCTCCTACTCGCTGCCGTCATGGAACCGAATTGGGCTGCTGGGGCGTCTAGCTTCCCGCTGGACTCTTGGCTCTTTTGTGAGCGCCCGCACCGGATTTCCCATCGATATTCAACTCACGGAAACCGTCGATGGGCTCGCCATCGAAAACGATCGTCCGGCATTCACTCTGGGACAGCCCCTTTGGATTTCCGGAGCGGACGCTCCTCCCACCCCGGCCGGTAATGTGCTGAGCGCTCCGGGTGGCTTGGTGTTGAATCGCTCGGCTTTTGCCTTGCCCGGAGTGTCGCAGGCGGAAACCCTGGGACGCAACGCCGTGCGGGGATTCGGCATGTGGCAGGCCGACATGTCCATCGAGCGGCCGATCGCAATCACAGAATCAATGCGGTTGAGCTTGCGCGTGGAAAGTTACAACGTCTTCAATCACGACTTATTTGCCGACCCGCTTCGATATCTTAGTAATCCGTTGTTCGGATACGCGCAATCGCCTCTGGCTCTGATGCTCGGCAGCGGCAGCCCGGGGAGCGGCCCATCGCCGGCGTTCGAGCTTGGTGGACCACGGTCCTTCCAAGTGTCATTGCGCGTTCAGTTTTGAACGTTGAATACCAGTCAGCAGAGTAATAACTACTTTCATACAAGGAGAACTAGTAATGAAGAAACTCGCAGTTTACTCAATTTTTTTGGGCTTGGTTCTAGCCGGCAACGGCTTCGCCGAGCCCAAATACCATGCCAAAGCAATCACCTGGCCCGGCTATTACGCCATCGGGTTTGTCTACATGAGCCCGGACGGCACGTGGGGCACCGGAACGGCTGTGCCCAACAATAACGTTCTGCCATACATGATTCCTACAGTTTGTTTCGCTTATGAGAAAGGCACGTTCAAGGTTCTTGCCACGCCCGGGTTTTCTTGTGCCGCGGAAGCTGGGAACAGCTCAGGCGATTTCGTAGGCTACCTGATCGACCTGAATCAACTTGCCGCCCTGGGGAACCAGAATGCTACCTCGCCCAGTTATCAATATTTCCACTATTCGAAAGCCAAGGGAACTTTTGACCCGATTCCAACCCTGCCCAATTACACCACCGTTACGCCGCCCTATCCACCGGCGAAATTCACGGGCATGACGGACGCGGGCGACATCTTTGGCGGTTACAGCGGGCCCATCGATGGTGACACCTCTACGCTGGCGGCTATGGTGTTCAAGTTGAAGCCGGACGGCGCTCTCGTCGAATTGCCCGGGACGGCGCCAGGCAACCTCAATACCAGTTTTTACAACGATAACGCAGGTGACGCTTTCGGCTGTTCGCAGGCGGCCAACGGGACGCAGTGCGATTTTGTCGAATGGCCAGCCAACGGCGGAGTCAAGGACCTGAACATTAAGCAGCCAACGTTGAGTTACTATTACGTCAATGCCAAGGGGCATTCGGTTGAGGTCTTGGGCAACTATCCTAATACCGACAATCAGTGCGTCTTTTCCAACGGCGAGAAAAGCATCACCATCCCGCTCGCACCCACCGGCGCGTCGCATAAGTATTGCTCTGTCCTTCTCGCCGATACCGATGACATCATGGGCGTCTGGATTCCGCCTAATCAACCCGCTACCGCCGGCTTCTTGCCCTTCTACTACAATCCCAACTTGAAGATGCCGGAGGATCTCACTTCCGTCACCGAGGACTTGCCCAGCGGCACAATACTGCTCGCCGCGAATTTTGCCAACCAGACGAATGGCCTGGTGTGGGCTAGCGGAAGTAGTTCCCTACCGGGGCCTCCGGGAGCATATGTACCCGGTGATCCTGATACGCTCTATCTGCTGACGCCCATCTCATCCGACTCCAAAAGTAAATAGTGAATCGAAGCCGCCGCGAAGATCGTTCTCCGCGGCGGCATTTCCGCAGAACCTGTGGAGTTCTGAAGCAACTGGCCAAAAACCACCAGCAGTGGTGAGGCGCGGCCAAGTTGCATTTACCCAATCCACTGATTCTCCAGCCAATTAGGATTTGGAGATACACTTGCCTCCTTCCCAGCGTGAGGAGACAAAAAAATGAAAACAAAATTACTGGCACTTGTTCTTTTGGCAGGAAGTTCGATGTTCGCGGGAACCCGCGTGGTGGTTGGGGTCGGTGTCCCGGGCTACGGTTACGGATACTACGCCGCGCCGCCACCCCCGCCTGTGGTTGCGTACGTAGGTCCACGTTACGGCTATTTCCGTGCGCCCTATCCCCGTGCGTATTGGGTCGGACCGCGCTACTACGGCCATCGCTACTACCGCGGCTACTGGCACCGCTAAGCGGTCGAGCTTCTGCGCTACTTTGGGTACATGCACAAGATCAACGTGGCGCAGAAGCTCTCCACATTCCAGGATCATTGGTCGCCCAAGATCGTGGGCGAGTTGAACGGGCAGGACGTCAAGCTGGTAAAGTTCCAGGGCGAATTTGTTTGGCATCATCATGAGTCGGAGGACGAATTGTTCCTGGTATTGCACGGTAGCTTTCGCATGGAATTTAAGGATGCAGCCGGCGCGGAACAATGCATGGAGCTCAGCGAGGGCGAATTCGTGATCGTACCGCGAGGCACCCGGCACCGTCCGGTGGCCACCGAAGAAGTTCACGTGATGCTGTTCGAACCTGCCGGTACGCTCAACACCGGCAATGTACGGGACGCGATGACCGCCAATAACCTCCAGCATATCTGATATTTACGCATAAATATTGACATATCATGATCCATCATGATAACGTAAATCATGCCCACCACAATGGCTCGCGCAAAATTCGCAACCCAGGTGAATTCCGAGATCCTGGTTGAGGTTCGCATGCTCGCCGAAAAGGAGGGTCGCCAGCTCCAGGCTCTCGTCGATGAGGCGTTGGCCGACCTGATCGAGAAGCGCAAGAAAAGCACGCCGCGCCCGCACGTCATGGGCGCGTACCTCGCGAGCCACGAAAAGTATGGTCCGCTTTACAAGAAGCTCGCTGAGTGACCGACTACCTCACCGTGGCTGAAGTTTTGGCCATGCATGCGGACCAGATCGACCGCTACGGCGGCTCCCATGGAATCCGCGACCAAGGATTGCTGGAAGCCGCCCTCTACCGTCCGCAAACCGGCTACTACGCCGACCTGATCGAAGAAGCCGCCGCGCTATGGGAAAGCCTCGCGCAAAACCATGCGTTCATCGACGGCAACAAGCGCGCGGCATTTGCCGCGACGTACACCTTTCTCGCCATCAACGGAGCACGGCTCGCGCCCGATGCCGAGGAAACCTTCGCTTTCATCGCCGCGCTCTACGAGGCCCACCAATTCAGGTTCGAAAAGATTGTCCCCTGGCTCCGCAGTAACGTGACGCACGCGAAACCTATAAGTACGAAAGCCACGCGTCCTTCCGCCGCGCCTTGAATTCCGCAAATCGTCGACAGGCGAAATAGAGAACGATAACTACGATCGCAGTTACGAGATACAACAAGCCCAGACTCCAGGTGTAGCCCTGCGGCACATCGTCCGGCCTCACCGGATGATTGGTGAACAACCACCCTGTAGCCGATGGCGTGCGCACCAGCGAGATTCCCACAGCCACAGCGTGAATCAGCGGTATGTGCAGCAGATAGTAAAAGAGCGGTGTCCTGCCAAAGATCGTCAGCCACTGTGCAATCTTCCCTTGCGCCTTTTCAAGCAACGGAAGAACCGCGATGGTGGGCCCGAGGGTCATCAATAAGAATTGAAACGAGGCTGGGTACTTCGACGTGTTCAGGAACGAAATCCAGGCTGGCACTCGAGGACCTGGAACCCACGGACGGTCGCCGTAGATATTGAAATACCGCAACACCCCAAACGCAACAATCGCGGTGACGCCGATCGCATAGCAGATCCGGTCGCGACGTTCCGGCGGCATCCGTAAAATTGCCCCGAACGCATAGCCGGCGCTCATCACCCCGATCCACGGAATGAGGGAGTAAAGCACGAAGAAGTTCGGCTCAGCCCCTCCTCCGATCGCGATTCCACCACCGAAATAAAGGATTCGCCACAACCACCCAAGCGACCCGTTCGTGATGGATTGAGCGGACCCGCCGATCACCAGCGGAATGATATTGTGGCCAGCCACGATGATCATGCCAAAGACCGCGTTCACCCACACCGGGAGACGTACCAGCAGTCCCATCAGGATCATGCACCAGCCCAGCATCCAGATCACACCGGCCAGCATGTAATGTGCGAAATCGATATTGAAAGTCCAGGCCAGCCGCAGAAAGGTGAGTTCCAGCAGCACCAGCCAGGCTCCGCGCAAGAACAGCCAGCGCGATTGCGCGTTCGCGTCCCTGAGCTTCTGTCCATGCAGAAAGATGGAGACGCCCGCAAAGAAAACGAACGCCGGCGCGCAGAAATTGGTCACCCAGCGCGTGAGAAAGATGCCGGCCGTAGGTCCGCCGGCGGGAACGCCGGAAAATACGCGGACGTGATCGATGGCCATCAGCACCATCACGGCGCCGCGGGCCACGTCAATCGAGCGAATTCGTGAGCTTGGACTGTTACGAGACATAGCCTCTTACCGAGCCGCGCGCGGGAGCAAGCGTGCGACAAGTTCCGAAGACGGTAACCTACCAAGTGGCCAACTCCAAAGTCAACTGGGCCAGCGATGTCCTCCCCGCCCTGTTACAATTGATGCGCAACCTCCCGATCGAGGCGAGCGTTCGTTCCGGGTTTCCAATGGATCTCGATCAGCTGCATACGTTCCTTGAAATTGTCCGCTTGAAAAGCTTTTCCAAAGCGGCGCAGACGTGTTATCGTACGCAACCGGCCATCAGTGCACAGGTGCGGCAGCTCGAGCAGGAACTGAACACTACGCTGTTCGAGCGGCTGGGAACCAAAATCGCCTTGACCGCGGCTGGCAAAATCTTCGCCGGGTACGCCGAGCAGATCCTGGACCTGCGCCGGCGCGCGCAGGACACCATCAACGAGCTGGAACGCGTTCCGCGCGGCGAGTTGGTAATAGCGGCCAACGAAGCCACGTGCATCTACGTGCTCCCAGTTGTCTTTTCCGAGTACAAGAAGAAATTCCCCAACGTGCAATTGTCGGTGGACCGCTCCTACGGTTCCCGCGTGGTGGATGCCGTGCTCGATAACCTCGCGGATTTCGGAATCACCCAGCTGCCCATTCAGGAAAAGAAGCTGCAAGTAGCCAAGATCCATTCCGACGAAATAATTCTGCTGCTCCCCGGCAAGCATCCGCTGGCCAACAAGAAATTTGTTCTGCCGGACGATGTGGCTGGCCATCCGTTGCTGCTTCCAATGTCGGGGACCACGCGCGCGCGCCTCAATGCGTGGCTCGAACCGGTGGAGGGCGAAATCCAAATCTCCATGGAACTGGATTCCACCGAGATGATCAAGCGCTTCGTAATGGCCGGGCTCGGCTTCTCTTTTCTGGCCGCATCCCATTGCCGGGAGGAAGTGGCTAGTGGTAAGCTGTCAGCCGTAGCGTTGGGTCCCGAGCCGATGTATCGCAAAGTGGCGTTGATCTACCGTAAGGACAAGGCGCTGTCAAAAGCCGCGCTGGCTTTCATTCAGGTAATATTAGAACATGCGGGGAACGAAGGTTCCGCGCTAAAGCCGTCGAAGCTGCCCGAAGCCGCCTCGATCCGAGCCGGAGGTTGAACGTCGCCATGTCGCGGGTCACTTTAAAGAGTTCGACCATCTTCATCTCAGTGGGCAACAAGACTGAAGTGTACCGCTCGGTGGACGATGTTCCGCCCACCCTGCGCAAGCGCCTCGAGCAATCCACCAACGGCATCAACTCTGCCACCATTCTGATCGCCGACCGCAAAGGCAAAGAGGAGATCGTACGCGCCATCCGTGGGCTGCCCTCTGGTCTCCGATCGCGTCTCACCACTTCACTGCGCAAGGAAGCACGTCAGGAATCACGAGCCGTGGACCGGTGGACGCTCCTGCTCCAGGACTGGGCTGAAATCCTGCTGCCGGCCGCCATTGGACTGGCCGCGTGGCTGTTATTCAGCCCTAGGTAATCGCTCAGATTTCCCGTCCAGATTTCCATCAACGATGAAGATCCGATCAGTCGGGGTGGTACCTGGCCTACAACGAAAGAGTAGCTAAGGACGAGTGGGGCAGGGCCGTGCCCTGCCCTGCGGATGGCAGGGCGTGGCCCCATGACCGCTAATTTAAGATAAATTGGAAATCACCTGCCTTTCAAGACCTACGCGCCGCTTCGTGCCATATTCTCCTCGGATAGTGTGCTCCCAGGATCGCCTGGCGCTAGCCGACTTTTGGTTACCTATCGGATCTCGGTGAGTGCCTTGGCGATCATGCACTCACCGAGATCCGCCGATTCAGATGGCCGACAAGCCGCCGTCGACAGCCAACTCCACCCCATTCACGAAGCTCGAATCGTCTGAAGCAAGAAACAGCGCGACCGTCGCAATTTCCTCAGGACGGCCCATCTTTCCCCGCGGGATCAGGGATTCGAACATCTGCCTCGTCTCCTTGTCGAGTCGCTGGGAATCCGAAGTGTGGGTCTGCCCCGGGCTCAGCACGTTCACCCGGATATTCCTGCCCTTCAGTTCGTTGAGCCACGTGCGTGCGAATTAGCGCTAGGATCTGAGAGCGCTTGGGAAGGCGCGGCTTTTGAGATGGCCCAGCCGGGAGATCCAAGTTGATCCCCGTATCGACGAACACTGACTCGTCAGGCGAAGTAGGTCATGCGCTGATTTCGGTGGGGTCTTCGACTGCCAAATGAAGGTCGCCATGCGCCTGCTGGATGGGTCCACTTCCGATGCCTGAACACGTGCGGCACTGTTTACGGTTCAGAAGCGTTGCCGCTGTTCAACGTATTCGCTGACCTTACAAATCGTATCGTGTGGTGTCGGTGTCCCTGCGTCAGAGCCTGGGGCTCGCGGCCGTCCCGGAGGCCCGCGCCAGTGCTTGCGTGTCGACATACTCCCGGACGTTCGTCAATTTGCCATTTCGAACGGTAATGGCGAAGACCCAATGGTCCTCAAACGTCTTATTCGTGGCTTTGATTCTCCCCGTAGCGAAGCCGACGACCAGAACCCGGTCTCCCTGCGCTATGAACTCGGGGGGCTTTGGGTATGAAGTTTCCACTGTTTCATTAGCCTGCTGAAGTAAATTCTCCAACCCCACGTGCCCGCGGTGCGTGCCGGCCAGCGGCCAGTCCTCGCCCGGAATGATCCACTCAATATCTTCGGCAGACAACGCCAGCAAACCTTGCTTATCGCGGCGGCCGAGTGCCGCAAGAAAATTCTTCACAATCTGGACATTCTTTTCGATGCTCATCGAAATCTCTCCTTTTCCCTTACATCAAGTGTGTCCGATCTAATCGGACGTTCGGAACCATCTTTCTCGGGCCAAATCACACCGTCGTAGATCGATTACTGCTCTTTCTTGAACAAATCCTGGAAGATGAGCCGACCCCAAGTGCGGCCGCGTGCGTGCACCAGCGCGCCATCCTCGTTGAGCTTTCCCAGCTTGACGGGTGCGAACCCAAGTTCTTTGGCCAAATCCGCCACGGGAGCGACGGCGTCCTCGTCGTCGCTCGACAGAAAGACGACCCGATGGCCCCCCTCGACGATCGGATCGGTCGCCAGGATGGCCGCAACCAGGTGGTTAAAACCTTTCACGACCTTAGCGCCGGTGAAGGACTTCGCAACGAAGGCGGAGGACAGGAG
>JBEKJJ010000154.1:0-19212 GCA_050011295.1 Bryobacteraceae bacterium | reverse complement strand
ACTGGGCAGAACGGGACCAATGGGAGCAACGGGGTAAGTGGTCATCACCACCATCACCATCATCATTCCGAAGACGACTCGTCTTCCAGCAGCAGCTCCAGCAGCGGGTCCCAGAGCGACTCTCTGAATCCGTTGAATATCATCGCTCAAACTCTGACCAGCGCCGGGATCATCGGCGGTTCTAACGGCTGATCGAGGCCGCACATATTTCTTGACCAGGCGGTAGACGATCGACTACCTATGTGGTAGAATGTCTTCTACCTGGATGGCTTCCAAGGAATCCAAGCCGGACCGCATCGAACTGCTGCAAGGCACGCTCGACATGATGATCCTGCGAACCCTCCAGTGGGGCCCGCAGCACGGCCACGGCATCGGCCAAGCCATCCGCGCCAGTTCGCTCGATGCGCTGCAGATCGAACACGGATCACTCTATCCGGCTCTGCATCGGTTGCGCAAACAGGGGTGGATCGAGGCTGAATGGAAGATTACCGAAAACAAGCAGCGTGCCAGATACTACCGCCTGACTGAGCGCGGCCGCAAGCAGCTTTCCACCGAAGAGTCCCGGTGGAACCGCATGGTTGAGGCCATCGCGCGGGTCATGAAACCAGCCTCATCCAGCTAATCCTATGCCGCGCTGGAACCAGATCGTCGAACGATATCTGCCCTGGATCCTGCGGCGCAGGCGCGAGGAGCGCGAGCTGGACGAAGAGATCCGGTTTCATCTTCAGCAGGAACAAAACCTGCTCGTGGAGCGTGGCCAAGGACCTGTCGATGCTCGGCAGGCAGCGCATCGCGATTTCGGAAATGTGCGGCGTGTAAAGGAGGTAACTCGCGAGATGTGGAGTTGGACAACGGGTTGGCGTGAGGCAGATGATTCCAACTTTCGACTGCTGGAGTTTGCCTGCGATGTCGGATGCCCAGCGTGCACCGGCGTCGATGTCGGCGCTGGAAAGCCAGGGCTGGATTGCGTTGATCATGAGGGGCAGGTAGTGGTGGAGTGTTTCCGCGACCTGCTTGCTCTGGGGACCGGACCAGCTGATGAAGACGTCCATAGTGCAATGGTGGCCCGACTCCTGCATTGTATGCAATTTTTGGGGAGCCTGGCGTTGTTTGGCCACGTTATCGAGCATAATCGTAATTACCGATAACACATATTATGTAAACTCTTTTGAGTGCTCAAAAAGAAGGGCTCGAATCGCTGGGAGGTGCTCTTCGAGCCCGAGGGAAGAAATTTGTTGTTGAAAGCTTTAGCGGTGTCCGCCGCCTCCGTGCCCGCCCCCACTCGCATGGCCGCCAGTGCCGCCGGTCGCGTGGGTGGTTCCGCTGCTTCCGCTGCTGCTACTCCGCGTGGTCGTGCCGGTGCCGCTGCTGCGCGTGCTGCTTCCATTGCTTGAACCGCTACTACGCGGCGCCTGATAACTGGGCGAACGTTGTTGCACGATCGGCGGGCTGATGCGAATCGCTTGTCCGCTGCCGCCCGAATAGCTTCCGAAGCTCCGCGTCCCGGTTGCGCTCGTCGATCCACCACTGGGACGCGTAGTCTCCGATCTTTGCCAGCCGCCACTCTGAGTCGGCTGTGATGTTCCGCTACTCGCCCCGTGAATCGGCTCGCCGAAGCGGTTCCATCCATGGCTGGCACCAGCCGCGCTAGAACCAGCCGAAATGGCGCCAGCTGTGCCTGCGCCGCGCGAGGATGGCGCTGCGGAACTGCCGGCCGCACCGCGGCTAGGCGCGCTGAAATCGGAATGCGAGAGCTGCTGCATGCCCCGCTGCTGCTGCGCGAACGAAACATGGCTCACTTGCGGAGCCTGCGTATGGCTGGCGAAGCTCTGGGAGCGGCTTTGCGCGACGTTCCCGCTCGCAATCCGGTTTGACATCTGCAAGCTGGAGCGTCCCGGCGCTACTGGAACGGCGCCGCGCACCAAACCCGCCTGTTGGATCTGCGCGTGATTCAGCGATTGAACTTGCGCCCCGCTGCGGCCAAACTGATTCGCGGCCACGCCGCTCACGCCGCCGTTCACGCGGGCATTGCGATACATGCCGGTGATGTTCGTGTTGTTGACGATGGTAGTGCCGCGCGCGAAGCCTCCGCCCCGGAAGCCTGCGTAGAAACCGCGTCCATACCAGGGGTGAAACACTTCAAAGGGCGCCAACGGTACCCATCCCAGACCGCCGAACCCGAAGCCGATTCCCACTCCCAATCCACCTCCCCAACCGAAGAAGCCCACATAAGCCGGCGCCCAATAAGGATGTCCAAACACAGGACCCGGATACCACGCCCATCCGCCGGCGCCCAAGAACCAGCGGCCGTAATGGTACGGCGCCCAGCCCCATGGATCGTAGCTGACCCAGGTCCATCCATAGTAGTCTTCCCAAACCCATTGGCCATTTTGATAGGGCGCCCAGCCGGGATCTACCGTGGGTTGCCAGACGTACCCATAGTTCGGATCATTGGTCCAGCGGCCGTTCTGATCCAGATCCTCGACGCCGGGAACGTCGCGGCTGACATGCTCATAGCTGCGCGAACGCAGCAGATATTGATCGCGCTCGCCATTCCAGCGGTCCCAGCTATCGGGTGCGATGGCGTCCACCACTTGAAACTCGGGATCTGACGCAGGGCCGCGCGCGTACATGGTGCGGCCAACGGGCAACCGTTCGCTACCGTGTGGGCTGAAAATCTCCGCCTCGCCAGTGCGCACCGTTATTTCCGATGTTCCGTCGTCCCGAACGCTGACTCGATAAATTCCCTGCCCCAGCGGATGAACTGCGACACTCGGCGTATCCACTTCCGCTTGCGCCTGGCTGGGACGTAGAACGCGGTACGTCACCGTTCCAGCGGCAACCTGGATCTGGAAACCTCTTACGTCCAAGCCGGAAAATCGAACTTCGGAATTCGGGCCCACGCGAATCAGATTGGCCCAGTCCAGCTGCACTTCCGCACGGGCGGACGATCCGGTAAGAATACTGTCGTTTGCCATCAGGGGGCCGTTGACGGCAGCCGCGACCACATCGCCAGAATCACCTCGGCGAACCGAAACCTCGCCATTCATCACGCTAATGCGAGCCACACCGCGGCCTTGCTCATATTGGCCGTCCGGTTCCTGCTGCTGCTGTTGCTGCGGATCGTTCGGCCCCGGACCTTGCTGCTCCTGCGCCAGCATCGGACCCACTGCCGTGGCCAGCACTGCTATGAGCGATAGGAGAATGCGTTTCATACCCTTCCCAACTTCGCGCCTTAATGGGCATTCTGTTGGCCATTGAGTAATGATTGTGTTTGTAATGGCTTACCAGCTCACATCGGATCCTGGTCGTGGCCGAAAACCACCAGCGGTGCTTGGAAACGACCAAATCTTGTTTTGTTCCGGGAATTGAAGTAAACTACAGTTAAGTTGTCTTCCACAACCACAGTCAATACCTCGCTTCCCGAGGTGCACTCGAGCGTTCCGACGGCCCAACTTTCGGTTTGGCGGAAATTGTTCGCCTTTGCCGGACCCGCTTATCTTGTCAGCGTCGGCTACATGGATCCAGGCAATTGGGCTACCGATCTCGAAGGCGGCGCGCGATTCGGCTATCAATTGCTGTGGGTGTTGGTGCTTTCGAACTTGATGGCCATCCTGCTGCAGACGTTGAGCGCCCGGCTCGGCATCGTCACCCAGCGGGATTTGGCACAAGCCTGCCGCGAGACTTACCCCCGGAGCATTTCCTATTCACTCTGGTTTCTATGTGAGATCGCCATCGCAGCCTGCGACTTGGCAGAGGTCTTGGGCGCGGCTATCGCGCTGAACCTGCTGTTCCATATTCCGCTTCTTTATGGCGTGCTGCTCACCGCGGCCGACACGTTATTGCTGCTGTGGTTCACGGGTCTCGGGATACGCGTGATCGAGAGCTTCGTGCTGGCTTTGATCGCGGTGATCGGTGGATGCTTCTTCATCGAGATCTGCTGGGCGGGTTGGCCTGTAGTGAAGGACATGCTCCCGGGCCTGGTGCCGCATATAACCAACCGCAATCTCTACGTCGCTATCGGAATCCTGGGCGCCACAGTGATGCCGCACAACCTGTATCTGCACTCGGCCTTGGTGCAGACGCGCCGCATCGGAAAAACAGAAGCCGAAAAGCGTACGGCATGCCGGTTCAACCTGATCGATTCCGCCATCGCGCTGAATGGCGCGCTGTTCGTGAATGCTGGGATTCTTATACTGGCCGTGGCCGTATTCTTCAAGCGTGGAATCGTGGTTACCGAGATTCAACAGGCCAACCAATTGCTCTCTCCACTGCTCGGCACCACCATGGCCAGTGTGCTGTTCGCGGTGGCGCTTTTGTGCTCCGGCCAATCGTCGACGCTGACCGGGACCATGGCCGGGCAAATCGTGATGGAGGGTTTCCTGAACTTCCGCATGCGTCCGTGGCTGCGGCGTTTGGTGACGCGCACCATCGCGATTATCCCGGCGGCGTTCACGGTGTATTTTGCGGGCGAGCAGGGCACCTACAAATTGCTGATCCTGAGCCAGGTGATCCTCAATCTGCAACTGCCGTTTGCCGTGATTCCTCTGATCCAGTTCACCAACAGCAAAGAGCGCATGGGAACTTTCGCCAATCGAGCCTGGGTACGCGTGCTGGCGTGGAGCGCGGCTGCGGTGATTCTATCGCTGGATATTTGGCTGGTTGCCATCACGCTGCGGGACTGGCTCAGCGGGTCGGGCGGCCAGCGACTGTGGATCGAGTTAGGCCTGGCGCCCGTCCTCATCCTGCTTACAATGCTGTTGGCTTGGGTGATCTTGCAGCCGGTGCTTCCCCACTGGATTCGGCACCTGGGGCGCGCGCCTATCGAACTTCCGCAGTCCGTGGCGATCAATCTCCCCAGCCCGCTTTATGAGAAGATCCTGGTCCCCTTGGATCACACCAGCCGGGATCGGGAGGCTATCGCGCATGCTGCGGCCATGGCTAAGCAGCACCATGCCAAACTGTACCTGCTGCACGTGGAAGAGGGTGTCACCAGCCAGATGTATGGTTCGCTGGCATCGACTGCGGAAGTCGAAGCGGGCACGGAGTACCTGCGTGAGATTGCCGCCGAGTTAGAAAAGCAGCAGGTGGCCGTCGAAATGGTAGTAAGGCATGCTCGGAGTCCCAAAGACGCCATCGTGGCCTACGCCGAGGAACTCAAGCCGGACCTGGTTGTAATGGGCGCTCACGGGCATAAGGGCTTGAAAGACATTGTATTCGGGACTACAATTAATGCAGTCCGTCACAAATTGAAAATGCCGTTGCTGGTCGTCCGCGGCGGTTGAAAGTTGTACTACGATTGTGTCCATCGGATACACAAACCGCCTGCTTGATCATGGCAAGGCTAATATTTTCATGGACATGCATTGGAACCCCGTTTGCTGATGGGACATTGAACCGAATGCGTCGACTGCTCATCACCGGATTGCTTGCAGCGCTTGGGACACTCCCCGGATCCACGCTGCGGCAACTCAGCCTGGATGACATGATTCGGCAGTCCACTATGATTGTGCGCGGCACCGTGCTGCCAGCCAATATCGTGTATCACGGTTCGGTGATCTTCAGCCACTACACCATTCAGGTTACCGAGACCTACAAAGGCCCAGGTTCAGGCCAAATCGATTTCGGAGTTCCCGGCGGGAACCTCAACGGCGCCATTCAAAGAGTCGCAGGCGCTCCGGTGCTGTCCGCCGGTCAGGATTATGTGCTGTTTCTGTGGACCAGCAAAACCGGGCTCACGCAGATCATCGGGCTATCGCAGGGTTTATTCTCGGTGATTTCAGCGCCAGGCGCTGCTCCTCTGGTGGTGCGCGCGGCCGCGCTCGAAAGAACGTTGAACTCAGCCGGACAGCCGGTATCCGATAACGACATCCGGATGCCGTTGAGCGCCCTCAAGGCTGAAATTGCAAACGTACTCAGCGGGCAGAGCACCGAATGAAGAGATCTTGGATAGTTCGCTGGGCGGTGTTGGTGTTTGCATGCCTCGCATTGAACACTAACGGATGGGGTTACTATTTCTACGTTCTGTATAACGCGAGCAATGGTCCATTCAATCAACCGGTGGTTGAGAAATTCGATCTGAACTCATTGGTAAACAATACGGTTCCATTCTTCATTTCGGATGCTGGCCCGGCGGTCTTAGCGCCCGGTGACAGCTTTCCGGCAATCATAGGCGAGATTCGAGGCGCGGCCGCAGTTTGGGACAGCGTGAGCACGTCCCAGCTTCGATTTGCATATGGAGGGCTGTTTACTGTGGGTGCGGCTTCCGAAACGTCGCCCGGAATCGATATTGAATTCTCCGATGACATTCCGCCGGGTTTGATTGCTTATACGGTACATGAAGTCACTGGGAACATGTCCTTGGGATCCGGTGGCCTCATTGTTCCGATTGTCCGCTCCAGGATTTACCTGCCGAACGACCTGACCCAGGTTGCCACCTATGGAGACTTTCCGAGCTACAGCGAGCCATTCTTCGTAACCCTGGTGCACGAATTCGGACATTCGCTTGGACTGCAGCACACGCTCACGTCCAGCGTGATGGCGACACTGTATACCAGCGCGGCAAGCAAAGCGGCGCCGCTCGGGGCGGACGACATCGCCGGCGTCTCGGTGCTCTATCCAGCCGCCAAATACCTCGGGACGGTGGGTAGCATCAGCGGGCACGTGATGCTGGGTTCGACGGGTCTTGGTCTCGCGTCGGTAGTTGCCTTTTCGATAACCAGTCCTGCGATCAGCACTCTTACGAATCCCGATGGAAGTTATCGGATGGACGGAGTCCCGCCTGGGCAGTACATAGTGTACGCCCATCCCCTGCCTCCCGCGCTTTATGGCGAAAGTACACCGGACAACATAATCTACCCGACCGACGTGAACGGAAATCCCCTGGGCCTGAATTACAATGCGTTTGCCACGGAGTTCTTCACGCCAACTTATGCTGGAACGAGCGACCCTGCGGTAGCGGAGAATTACCCCATTAACGTGCTGCCGGGCCTGTTGACGTCGGGTGTCGAGTTCCATGTGAACAGCCGGCCGTTCCAAGCGGTTTACGCCGTTCGGACTTATGGCTTTTCACCAACCAACGTACCGGTAACGTCGCCGCCTCTTACCAAAGGTTTGGCCACGCCATCGCCCGTAGCCGCCACGGGCGGAGGGTTGCTCGAAGCGAACAATCCGAACAATGTCATCACGCCAGGGCTCAGCATCTCCGTACTCGGGACAGCCGCAACCGCGAGCAATCTGAGGGCATACGCTCCACCCACGCCTTACATCGCCGTGGACGTGCAGGTGAATGCGACTGCAGGCGAAGGTCCCAAACATTTGCTGTTCGCCACTCCCGACGATATATACGTCCTACCGGCGGCGTTTTCGGTAGTTGTCAGTGGGCCGCCATCCATTACCTCAGTCACTCCGAGTTTGGATGCCAATGGAAATCGAATCGTGCTGATAGCCGGATCCAATTTCTTCCCGAACCCTGGTACGCCTACCGCAATCGCTACGACAATTCTGTTTGATGGGCTTCCGGGCGTCATCGGGGGAACCACCAAAAGCGGTCAGTTGATCGTCACACCTCCGCCCGGCCAAAATGGGTACACGGCAACGGTAGAGGCGCTGAACTCGGATGGCCAGAGCTCCTTATTCCTCGATCCAATACCACCCACCTTTTCTTACGGCGGCGGCGTGAGTGCGACTCCCAGCGCCACTGCACTGCCATCGCTCACCGTAACACCCGAGTTGCTGGTAGCGGGCAGCCCCACTACAGTAGACATCGTAGGCGTGAACACTTTCTTCATCGCCGGCCAAACTCTGGTCGGATTCGGCACCAGCGATGTCGTGGTGAATCAAGTGACCGTGCTGAGTTCCAATCACCTGAGTGTGCAGGTAACGCCCAACGTGACGGTGGCGACCTCCGGGATCAACGTCACTACGGGCCTCGAAGTTATTTCGCAGGCCTTGGGCAACCAGATAACCACTGCAAATCCGAAGCAATAATCCCGTTATCGCACCGGAAGTTTGACGTAAGGACTTGACGCGCCTATGGCTCCCCCAGGCCCACATCTTGCACCGCTACCGTCGGTGCACGATCCGGAATTATAGAACAAGGCCCAATCTCCCGCCGCCTGGTGTACCGGTACAACCAAGTTGATCTGCTCGATTCCGATTAGCGTGGGTGCTAGCCCTTGGAACAAGATCTGTAAAGCGGGACTGTCGGTAAAGGACCCGCGCGGGAGGCACCCACCGCGCACAATGGGTGTTGGATAATCTTTGCAAATACAGGCCGTACGCTGCAGGCGGCGACACACTTGGTTCAAACGAAGGGGGCAGCGGGACAGCGAACCCGATCGGGGGTGGAGGCCAAACCGTAAAGAAGCCGTCGGCGTACGCGATGATGGTTTCGCCTGCGTGGGCTGGATTCTGAATCGTCACGAGGCTGTAATGGGAAGCGTGCTGCGCAATCGCGTATCCGTTTTCGTCCATCAAGAACCCGCCCCACGTCGGCGGGGTCAGGGGCGACACGGCATCAACTTCAGATTGCTGCCTCACCTGGAGAGTTCCTCTGGAATCCGAGCCATCGGACTGCAAAGTCGCGTTTCTCTAAGAGGAACCTGAATGTTGATCTGCCCGTTTTGACCTTGGGAAGGAATCGCAACAGCAAGAAGCGGAGCCATTGCGCCGTTGACGGTTACCGTGATCCCGGCGAGCTCCGACGGCAATAGCGATAACGGTGGGGCGACAGTTATGCCGGGTTTTCCCGTGAGGCCCGACACAAAGATCGACGCCAATGCGCCTCCACGAGGCATTCCAGGTTGAAAGGAAGCGGAATTCACAACCGCTTGGATCTTCAGTTGACCCTGCAGCCGAGGGCAAATACTCGCCGTGATGCAGAGAAAAGAACTATACGGCCCACTGTAATAGTGACCCGTCATCCGCCCTCACCAACTACGGCCTCTATTTTCCCTTGCTCAGTTTCCGGAAGTATTCCGCGATGGCGTCCGAATATCCGGCCGGGACGTGCTCGGAACCGGCGCTGCGCACTTGGTCCGAGTTCTTGTCGTCGAGCTGGCGGCGTAGTTCCAGCTCCAACCGCTCCATCTGCGGGATCACTTCGCGGCCGATGCGCTGGGAGAGCTCAGCGTCGTTGGCGTAGGCCGGGCTCATGGCGTGTAGCAATTGCAGAACTTCATTCGAGTATTCCGGATGTGTCCGGATGAAATCACGGAGCTGGCTCATATCGCGCAACGATTCGCGATAGCCTTGCTCCAGCCCGTTATGCGGATATACTTCACCGGAGCCACCGCGATTCCCGACTCCTCCATACGGTGAGGCGCCCGGCTGCCCGGGCGAAGCTTGTCCAGCGCCCGGCTCGGAGCCGTTCTGGGCTTGGCCTTGCTGGCCTTGACCCTGCTGGCCTTGACCCTCCTGACCTTGGCCGGGCTGGCCCTGACCCGACTGTTGGCCCTGACCCTGCTGCGATTGGCCGGACTGCGATTGCCCCGGTTGAGATTGACCCGGGCGTTGCCCCTGACGCGATTGATCTTGACCAGGTTGCGGCCGGGTGCCATTGCGCGACTCATTACCTCTCTGGCCCTGGCCCTCGGTAAGCTGCTGCATCCGATTCCGCATGTTTTCCAATTGCGCCAGCGCCTTTTCGATATCGCCCTTGTCGCCCGCGCCTTTGCCCGGCTCGCCTTGTTGCTGCAACCCGGCTTGGACCTGTTGGAGCTGATCGCGCAACCGGTCGAGCCCCATGGTCACAGTGGGCTCGCGCAGCCACGTTTCCCTCCCTTGGCCTTGCCGGATCCATTCGGCGGCCTTACGCATGCGCAACTCGATTTCGTTCTGCTGAGCCTCGGAAAGCGCATCGCGCAGTTTGGACGAGATCGGATTCTTCGCGCCCGCCAAGCTCTGCGCGGTATCGCCCATCTGCTTTTGGAGATCCTTAAGCTGATTAGCCATCTGTTCTTTTTCGCCGGCCAACTGCGAATTCTGCTGCTGCGATTGACCTGGTTGCGTTCCGCCCGAAAACATCTGGCGCAGGCGATTTTGAAAATCGGTCTGATGTTGCGAAAGCTGATTGGCCTTTTGCGCCATGTCATCGAGCTGTTGGGAAGCGTTCTGGCGTTGTATGCCATTCAAGATGTCATGCGCTTCCTGCAGCCGCTCTCCCGCACGCTTTTGTCCAGCACTCGCCTGATCCGAATTGCCGCCCTGCTGATTCTCGGCCTGCCGCATGTCGTCGGTGGCGCGAGCCAGGCGGTCCAGCGCCTGTTGCAGCCGCGGATCGGCAGTGGATCCTGTACGCTGCTGCTGAGAATTCGCCGATTGCTGGCTCTGCTGTCCTTGCTGCCCGGTTTGTCCCTGCTGTCCTTGTTGTCCTGGCTGATTGGAAGGGGATTGCTGCGACGAATCTCCGCGCGTGAGCTGCTCCATTTGCCGCTGCAGCTTTTCCGCTTCACGGCGAAGCATCTCCTGCTCCCAACGTTGCCGGAACGGCTGCTGCTGATCTTTCTTCGCGGCCAATTCCTGCTGCCGGCGAGCCAGCTCCGCAAGTTTCTGCATCGCCGCGTCGATTTCCTTGGCGCGGCTATCGGAAGCCGATTGCTGGCCGGTTTCGTACTGATTCTTTTCGCGGTCCAGCTCCAGGTCGGCGAGATTTGAAAGATCGCGGGCCTGATTACCGCCCTGCCCCGCGCCGCCTGCGCTTCCGAACGCCACCTGGATATCCCGGAAGGTGTCTTCGGCCCGGAGCGCATGCTGCAGGCCCTGCTGTTCCGGTACCAGCGCTTCGTTCCATTTCTGAGCGCGAATCTTCTTCGCGGACTCAGTCATGTTTCCGACGGCATCTTCCATGTTTTTGACGAAGTTCTGCATCTCCGGACTGCCGTCCAATTGGCGCGCCTTCGCGCGATCCACCAGGGACTTGGCTTGAGCGGCAAGCTTTTCCTGGATCTGCCCCAGGAACTTGGCGTCGTCAGCCGCCGCGGATGGATCCTTGGGTCCGTTCTTGGCTTCGTTCCACGTGGCCGCGATAATTTCCTTCTGGTGTTCCGAAATTTCCTGCGCGGGATTGTCGCCACCACCGGCGCCACCCTGCGCTTGCGATTGCGAATAATTCCGCTCGAACGGCTCAGCCTGGATAAAGTACATATCGGTCTTGGTGGTGGTGCGGGCATCGCGAGCGGAGGCGTAGATGCTAACGATGTCACCCGGAGACAGCTTGTAATCCTCAAGAGCGATCACGTACTTGCCGTCGGCGTTCTTGGTTCCCTTCTGGCCGAGCATCGAAACGGTTTTCTCCGCTCCGCCATTCACAGAATAATGCACGCTAACTTCGTTCAATCCGAAATCGTCTTCGGCGCTCACTTCCACGGTGACCTCTTCAATTGGATTCACTTTGGCATCCCGGCCGGGGCGAGTGATTTTGACGCTGGGCGGAGAATCCTTGCGAGCCTCGATAAAGAAATCCTCGCTCATGCGGACGTTCTCGCCCTGCTCAATAGCCGCAATGTGATACATACCGTCTTTCTGCACCGGCAGATGGGCGGTGAGCCAGTTCCCTGTCCCGGATTGGAGCGGAATTTGTGAGTCATCGCTCAACATCAGAATGCCTTTGTTGAGCGGCCGGTCGGTGAGAACGGCGATCTCGGCATCGGTGCCTTCCACCGCGCGCACATCTCCGCCGGGATCTTCCACGACGTCCTTCATGCCGGACCATGCCGGGTAATGATACGTCACGCGAATCTTCTGGATAGAAGGCAGATCAATGACCTTCAGGTTGTAATGCTTGGATTGGACAGCGCCGGCTTCCACGTAATACTCGACATTTTCGGCCAGACCGCTGAACAGAAACTCATAGGTTGAGGCGCCCGGCGATGGACGCATCTCGACAGGTTCCCATTTGGAAGCGCTCTTTGATTGTGCGAACAGCCGTACCTTTGGAGCTTCGAAGCCAAGAAGCTGGGCCGTAACCAATTGATCAGATTTGCGGCGAACGGTGCGGTCGCCGGGGTTGACGGCGATGTCATAAAAAGCATGATTGCCGGATCGCGGCGCGCCCGCCCACAGAAGCGATGTTCCGTAGCCGAGATATCCGGGGCCAGCCAGGATCAGCCACAGCAGAACGGCAACGGCGACGCCTGCGGACGTCAGGAATCCAAGAATGGGGCCGGTGGGCGCCAGGCGCTCCGGTTGATTGGCTGCGGCAACTTTCATGGCGTCGCCAGCGAGCAGCTCGACAAATGGGTTGGATGCGTTCGGCTTTTCGGCTAGCGTCAGTAGACGCTCCTGGAAATCAGGGAATTCGCATTCGGCGCTGCGGGCGGCGTTGCGCCGGTTCATACGAAGTAGCGGAATCACCAGGCCAAACGCAATGGCCGTGGCGACGGAAATAAATAGAAGAATGCGCGCCCAGAGCAGGCTGGTGGGTGAGAACGCGTAGCGGTTGATGATCCAGACCAGGAGCACCGTTATCACTAGCGCTGACACCGTGACCAGCGATGTGCCTTTCGACAGCGCCGAGAGCCGCAAGCGGCTTTCCAGGCGCTGGAGATATGTGTTGAGTTGATCGAGGGGGCTCATGGGCGCTCCTTTTTTTGGCCGCGAATGAAGGCGAATGAACGCAAATCAAAAATGCTCATGCGGCCTCTTTCTCTACCGACAAATATCGGCTGGCGATCACTGATTCGATTATGGCGACTATTAAAACCAATAGCAAAGCGTAGCGCCACAGGCTTTGGGGGCGCGGCTGAGCCGCGGCTTCGCTGTTCGTATTCGCGGTTTCCGGGCCACGGCCTGTGTTGCGCCACAATTCCAGCGTATCTTGCGGCACGGGTGTCAAATCCGATTCCAAGCGGTCTGCGTGGACCGCGACCATCTCGACGCGTCCGTTGGCGCGGTGGATTTCGTAAAAGCCTTCTCGATTCACTTGGAACGATTGCGTGGTTGCGGCTTCCTTCAGCGAGAGCGGATGCTTTCCGTTAGGATCAATCACGTCCACGGATGCGCCTTGATCCTTGGCCGAGCGCAGCTCGATGAACGAGTCCACTGGCACGCTGGTGGAACGGCCCTGCTGGCCTCCGAGATATTGTGCCGTTTCCTCGACAAACGGAACAAACGATGCGTGCAGCGGGAAATCGTTCGCAATGTTGTCGAACGTCGATGCAAACACGAACACCCGGCCTTCGCCCACTTGTTTTTCGAGCAGCAGAGGCACTTGATTGGTCAAGCGGGCGATTACGCGCGACTGGCCGGGGTCTACGCGCACTACTTGATAGAACTGCACGCCGTCCAGCTTGTTGGCTCGTCTTAGCGAGGGATGTTCGGCATCGGCGTTGGCGACGATCTGGAATCTATCGCCTTCGCGCCCGGCGTAGCTGGTTCCCTGGATGGCCTCGCCCGAAACCGGCACGTGCGGAAGAGCTGCGGACAAAGGACCCAGAGCAATCAATAATGAGCCGCCTCCATTCACGTAGGCGCGCAAGCTGTTTTCAAGACCAGACGGCAGCGAGCTGACGTCGGAAAGTACCACAAACGCGTATTTCGAAAGCGACTGGTTGGTGGCCTGGTCCACCGCGAGCGGTTCCAACACAAAACCGGCCTCAGTTACGGATTCGAGTGCCGAGCGGTAATAAAGCTCTCCTTGTTGCTGTCCGGCTGCGTGTAGAAACAGCACGGGGTGCGGGTCGGCGCGCTCCACGGCGAATGGAAAACGATCATCCTCATGCAGAGAATCGCCTGGCTCGATCCGGATCTCGGCTTTGTGGAATCCATAGGGCGATTCGAGCGACAGAAATTCTACGCTGGCCCGGCCCCCGGCTGGAACGTCCACTGATTTGCTTTCGAGCACACGGCCATCCAAGACCAGCGACACCGTTCGCTTCGCCGGCTCGGTTCCAATGCCTCGAATGACAGCTTGTACCCGCACTTTTTTCGGATCGTAGATCTTGCCGGGCGCCGTCACGCTCTCTAGCAGCCAATTGGGTTCGTGAGTGTCGGCGACCGAATGGAAAATCAGGTTCGTATCGCCGCCCAGCCGCAAATCGGCGAAAGACGGAGGCAGCGACGACTTTTGCATGTCGCTAACGAAGTGAACCTCAAGCGGCAAGCGCGAGGATTGCGCGATGGTCCGCAACGTTCGCGCCAATTCGCCATAGGAGCTGCGCTCGTCGGAGGGCTGAATCGATTGAATAGCAGCCTTGAGCTGGTCCACCTCTTCCACCGGCTGGGTGAGCATGCGAATGTGCGAGCCGACTTCCAGCACCTGGCCGCGTTCTCCAGCGTTGAGATTCGAAACAGCGTTCAGAGCCTCTCGTTTCGCCCGGGCTAGATGATCGCCGTAACGCATGCTGAAGGAGTTGTCCACGGCGATCAGCAGCATTTTGTGAGAACTGGAACTAGCCGCGGATCGTGTAACGAACGGATTGGCGAACGCCAGCGCGAGCAATAGCAGCAGAGCCACGCGTAGAGAAAGCAGCAAGAGATAGCGGAGCCGGCGGTGCTTAATCGAGCTCTGGGTTCGGCGCTCGAAGAACATCAGCGAGCTGAAGGGATGTGGAGTGCTGCGGTATTGGCGCAGCAGGTGAATCCACAAGGGCAGCCCGATCGCCGCCAATCCAGCCAGAAACCATGGCGCGAGAAACCCCACCTACAACCTCCCCTTGCGAATCAGGAAATACTCGCGCATAGCGTCGTCCAGCGGCCGGTCCGTACGGAGCAGGAAATAATCGATATTGTGGGCGCGCGCTTTTTTCTTCAATGCGTCCACGTGCGCGTCTATCTTCGGCCCATATTCTTCGCGCGCGTATTCGGGCGAGACATCCAGCGCGTCTTTGGTTTCCATATCCACCAGCAGAACCGGCTCCTTCAGGGTCGGGCGAATCTCTTCGGGATCGAGGACGTGGAACAGAACCAGATCGTTGCCGTGGAAGCGCAGCGGGGCAATGGTGTCGATCACCACCTGTGGCTCCTGATAGAAATCCGACAGCACCACAACAATGCCGCGGCGCCGGTGGAACTGCTGAAAATGAATGAACGGCTTGGCAAAATCCGTCCGCGTTCCGAGCTCGGCTTTTTCCACCGCATGCGCCACGCGCATGAACTGGCCTTGGCGCGTGGAGGGCTGCACGTAGTTGCGGACGTCGTCGTCAAAAACAATCACGCCCGCGGCGTCGCGCTGCTGATTTGCGAGATACGCCAGCGAGACTGCCAGGAAACGCGCGTAATCCAGCTTCGTGATGCCGTGCGAGGAATATCCCATGGAAGCGCTCGAATCCACCATCAAAGTGAGCTGGCTGTTGGTTTCTCCGCGATAGCGTTTCAGATACGCACGTTCGGTGCGCGCGTAGACATTCCAATCCACGTGCCGCAGATCGTCACCGGGCGAATAGGCGCGGTATTCGGCAAACTCCTGGCTGAATCCAAAATCGGGAGAGCGATGCAGCCCGGCCACAAATCCATCCACAACCGTTTTCGCCACGAGATCCAGGCTCGATATTTCGGCCAGGAGCGCTGGGTTGATGAAGCGGGTTGGAGTGCGGGGATGCATCTAATTGTTTCTGGTTCCTGGTTTCTGGTTTCTGGTTCCCACGGTTGTGCGCTGGTTGAACGAACAACCAGAAACCAGAAACGAGAAACGAGAAACGGATTTCACTTCGGCTCCGGTTTCGACTCCAACAGCCGCTTCAGGATCGCGTCCGAATCCAGCCGCTCCGATTCGGCGTGGAAATTCAGGAGAATGCGGTGGCGCAGGATCGGGGCGGCTAGCGCGCGGATATCTTCGTAGGTCACGTGATACCGGTTGCGCATCAAGGACCGCGCTTTTGCGGCCAGAACTACGAATTGCGCGGCGCGGACGCTGGCGCCGAAGTTGACGTAATTTTTGACAAAATCCGGAGCGCTCGCGTCGTTGGGGCGCGTGGCGCGAACCAGTTCTACGGCGTAGCGGGCGACTGAATCCGCGATCGGAACCATGCGTACCAACTGCTGGAAATCCAGAATCTCTTCCGGATTGGTCACGGTATCCACCTGCGCGACTGCGGTTGTAGTGGTGAGATCCACCACCTTCACTTCGTCTTCAGCCGACAAATAATCGAGAATCGTGTTGAACAAAAACCGGTCCAGTTGTGCTTCGGGCAGCGGATAGGTTCCCTCCAGCTCGATGGGATTCTGCGTGGCGAGAACAAAGAACGGCGCGTTGATTTTGTATTGATGGCCGCGCACTGTGCAGGACAATTCCTGCATAGCTTCGAGCAGCGCCGATTGAGTCTTCGGAGGCGTGCGGTTGATCTCGTCCGCCAGCAGGACATTCGAAAATATCGGGCCGGGAACAAACGTCCAGGTACGATGTCCGGTGGTGGTGTCCTCTTCGATGATGTCGGTCCCAGTGATGTCGGAAGGCATCAGGTCCGGCGTAAACTGGATGCGCTTGAAGACCAGGCCGAGCGTCTGAGCCAGCGTGCGAACCAGCAGCGTTTTGGCTGTCCCGGGCAAGCCGGTGATCAGACAGTGGCCGCCCACGAAGAGCGAAATCAGCACCTGCTCGATCACTTCTTCTTGCCCAACAATCGCTTTGTGGACTTCCCGCACGATGCTGTTGCGGACCTCCTGGAAACGGTCAATCCGTTCCTTGAGTTCCGCCGAGCCGGCAATGGTTGTGCTTGGAGTGGACATTTTATTTTGAGATTTCTAAAAGTAGTCTTTGCGCCGGTTTGTAGCCCGGAGCGGCTTCAAGAGCCTGCAGCACCTGATCGCGCGCATCATCCATCCGATTGGCCTTGCGCAACGCGTTGGCCAATTCGAAATGCGCCCCGGCTTGATCCAGCGGCTTGGTGGCGAGTACGGCCTGGTACTCGCGAATCGCACCTGGCAGATTATTCTGCGCGAGCCACAAGTCGCCCAATCGCTTGTGCAATTCCGGATCCTCGGGATAAATGTAGTTTAGACGATCCAGCGTGGCGGCCGCCTTTTTCGGATCGCCGGCTTCCTCTTGATACGTAGCCAGGCGCTTGATCAGAAGCGGGCTCCGGCCACCCTCCTGGCTGTACTTCTCCAGTTCCTTGCGGGCCGCCGGTTTGTCGCCCTTGGCTTCGTATGCGTCCGCCATTAATTCATAGACGCTACCCGGCTCGACATAGTCAGGATAAAAATCGCGAATGACCGCGCCTTCGCGGATCACGTCGTCATACTTCTTGGCGCGCAGATCCTCCACGGTGGTCTTCAATTGTTTTTTCCATTCGTCGAAGTGGTCGACCGTGTTTTTGGTCTGCGCCTCGATCCACGCGAGGAATTGTTTGTCGAACTCCTCGGTGTGGACATCGCGAGATTGTTGTGGATCGCTTCCGGCGTAGATTCCAGTTTGGCGTACGAATGGATCATGTCGAGAAGTTTCCCGTAGCCCCACTTCTCAGCGATGAAGTTGCAGATCTTGCCTGCTTGATAATACGAAACGACAACTTGGGCTGGATAGCTGGGGCGAATAAAGCCGCGGTCGAGCTCGGCGATAGGCAGCAATTTCTTCGAATGGATCGCAGTGATCACTTCCGGATCCAGGCGATCGCCCCAGTCCGGCGAGGCCGCGGTTTCTTCATAGACGGCCAAGCCCTCGGTGAACCAGCGCGGGACGCGATGATTGGTAGCTTGCAGCACGAACACGTGGCTCAGCTCGTGCCACATGGTGCTGGCCCAATGAAAAGTCCCAGGCGGACGTCCGGAAGGGCTGTCCATGGCGACCACAGACCCGAATGTTACGCCCAGGGCTCCGAGGCCCGGCATGCCCATCGTGCGTACGGCAAAATCTTCGTGATCCGGATAAACCTCGAGTTGCACGGGCCCTTTCAACTTCAATTGATATTTCTTCTCGTAAGTAGCGATGGCCCGCCTTAGCTCAGTTTCAATATAGGGACGCAGCAGTTCCGCTTCCTTCTTGTTGAGCTTGAGAATAGTGTTGCTGGTTTCGAAGGTTGCGAAGTTCTTGTAGCTATCCATCAATCGGAGCGTGTTTACGGTTTCCGCGTTCTTGTAGCCGGCCTCATAGCATTGCTCGAGTTGTTGCCTGGCCTCCTGCTCCTCGCCGAGCCGCATGAGTTGGATTCCCAATTGCGCGCGAGCTTCCCACAGCTGCGGATTCAACTCCAGCGCCTTGCGATAGAACGTGATGCCTTCCCGGTAACGCCGATTCAGCACAAAAAAATGTCCAGCTGTGGAATATCCTTCGCCGTAAACTGGATTGATTTTCAGAATGCGATCCATCCATGGCGAATCTTTTTTGTCGTCCAGCCAATCCATACTGGCGTGAATTGCCATGGCGTCCAGCGATTCCGGATCAATAGTAGGCCAGCAGCTCATGCGCTTCCGCCATTTTTGGATCCAGCTCAGCAGCGCGCGTAGCGAAATGGACCGCTGCGCTCCCGAAGCCTTCCGCTGCTACCAGTGCCAGGCCGAGGCTCGCGCCAGCGTCGTTTTCCTTAATTTCCAGAGCCTCTTCGAACAGGCCTTTGGCTTCCTCCTTCTTGAAGCGCTCCAGGAAGAAGCGGCCCCAGCGGTCGCGGATCTCCACGCTCTTGGGATGTTGCTTCAGCGCCTCGCGAAATTGCTCGTTGGCTTCTTGAATTTGTTCCAATGCCCACAGGCCTTCGGCGCGCAGGTATGGATCGGCGCTGGAGGCCAGGCGTGCGAAACAGGTACGGGCCTCGGGCAGCTTGCCGTGGTGGCGGAGGGTGCGGCAGTCGTCGAGTTTCTGGGCCGAGAGGGGAAGAACTATTAGGCCGCAAATGAACGCGAATGAACGCGAATGCTTCATTTGTCTAGCTCCGCTTGGGTTTTGGCTAGCTCCAGTAGCAGGGCTTCGAGCTGCTTCTTGTATTCATCCGGGGGCGTGGCGGCCTTTTGGTATTTCAACGCGTCGATTTGCTGTTCCAGCTCTTCGCGATGGGCTAGCAGCGCTTTCTTTTCGGGTGTGTTTGCGGCGGCTTGGGTTGCACCAATGTGCAGCATTGCGATCTGGGATGCTACCCGGCCTTCGCCGTTTTCGGGCGACGGTTTGCGTGTGCCGTCCGATTGGCCTGTGTCTTCAAGCATGGGATGCTCGGTAGCCAGGCGCTTTTGCGTGTCGTAGAATTGCGAGGTTTTCTGTTCCGCGTAGATGAATGCTTCTAGCGCCGAGACTGTCTCGTTCTTGTCGGTATCGGCCGCCGGGTCCCGCAGCGCTTCCACCCAGTA
>JBEKJJ010000153.1:0-17431 GCA_050011295.1 Bryobacteraceae bacterium | reverse complement strand
AGCGATTCCAGGAGAAAGCTCAGCATAATGCTGGATTTCGAAAATCCCAAAACGCGGAGTGTGCCGATCTCGGTGGAGCGCCGCGCAACGGCCGCGTACATGGTGTTCATAGCGGCGAAGCTGCTGCCTACCGCCATGATGATTGCGATGAACACTCCCAGATATTGCAGGAGCGCACCGGAGTTGGTCTGAGACTCGTAATATTCTTTTTCGGTTTGTGCCAGCACGCCCAGGCGCCGGTCGTCATTGAGCGAATTAACTAATGCCGGAACGGTGGCCATGTCTGTTGCGCGCAGCAAGACTGAGCTGAGGCCGTCGGCGCGGTTGAAGTCAGAGCTGATCTGATTCAGGTCGCCAAAGATCTCGCTGTTAACGGCCGATTGGCCGCCATCCATTACCCCTACCACTTCCCATTCACCGCGGCCAAATCGAAGCTTGTTTCCCATGTGGGCGCCCGGATAACGTTTGGCGATGGACTTTCCAACCACAACTTCTCGCTGGCCGGCTTGAAACCAACGGCCGTCCTGCAGCTTGAGATCGTCGCGCATCTGGATGCCGACCGGCAAAATACCGCGCAGGGTGACGTTCATTCCCGTGGGGCTGTCGACGCTCGGCAAATTGATGACTGTTACCATTTCGAGCGAGGCCCTGGGCTCGTCGCCATTGCGCGCGATGCCGGCCATGGATTTCAAATCCTGAAAGACCTCTCGCGTGACGGCGCTGCTCAGCTCAGCGGTGGCGCCTTTGCGCATCACCAGAACCTGTAGAGGATTTCCCGATGACTGGAAGGCCGTTTTGAGACCATTCACCAGCGCGAGAACCGCCAGCAGGACCGCGACTGTGAGCGCGATTCCGAGGGCGGTAATGACCGTGGTGGTCTTCCGGACTACCAGGTTACGCAGATTGTAGGAAACAGGAATGGCCATATTAACCGCTAAAACGCAGAGCCTCCAGGATGCTGGTGCGGGACGCGCCCCAGGCCGGAACAAAAGAACTCAAAACGCCGATGGCGAGCGCGACTCCCAAACTTAGCAATCCAACCAGCGGCGTTACGCCGAGAGTTTTCAGCGCCGGCATGAACATGCTGCCCGGACTGTGGGCGATCATGAAGCACATCCCGGCTGCCAGCAGACAGCCGATGGCGCCTCCGATGACGGAGATGATGGCCGATTCGCCGAGAACTATCCCTAGAATGGCACCGGGAGTGAATCCGAGGGTCTTCAAGATGCCTACTTCCCTGATGCGCTCACGAACGGACATGGAAATGGTGTTGCCTGAGACTAGCAAGATGGTGAATGTCACTGCTCCAAAAATGGCCATGATGAACAGTTTCAAGTTCCCGAGGAAAGCCAGGAAGCTGAGCGTGAAGGCTTTCTCCGATTCGCTCTTGGTCTGGAAGGGCGTGGGCTCAAACTCGCGATCCACTGCTTCGGCGACGCGCGGGACGTCGGCGGGGCTGTCAGCCTGAATCAGAAAAGCGCCAACCTCATCCCGCTGCGAACTGTCGACGGGAAGCGCCTCCCGCAGGTACTCGCGGTTGAAATAGAGGATCATCACGTGGGAAGGTTCATCGAATATACCCACCACTTTCAGCTCCAACGTGACGGGGAAAATGTCACCCACCAGCGTGATCCGGTCGCCCAGATTAAAGTGCAGCTTGTCTGCCAGGGCGCGGGAGATGACGCACCCGGTTCGTAGATTCTTAAATGCAAGCTTCTGGTCCTCGGGAAGCTGGAATTCAGTGTTCACGTTGAACAGGTGGTCCGGCTCGACGCCGAAGCGCGGGAAATTGTTGTCGGGATTGCGGCTGTCTTTGTAGACGCCTCCGAACCATTGCCAGGCCATGACGTCATGGACTCCGGGAATGCGCTGGATCTTGTCGCGGAAGTAGATGGGAATCGGCTGGGTTAGAGAAACGCGATTCCGGCAGACCAGGCGCAGGGCCTGGGCCTCAGTGGGCGCTCCTTGGAACATCGCGCGGTACATGGCAATGAGCACGACCAGGATGCACAGTGATACCGCGATGCTGCCGATGGTCAGGATGCTGCGGCGGCGATTCCGCAGACTATTCTTCACGATGAGGGACAGATAGCGGAACATAGGGCTTGCCTACTATTCTACAGGTACGATGTCTAGCGAGGAATTGTTCATGGCCGAGGCACTGGAATTGGCCCGTCAGGCGGAATCGAACGGCGAAGTACCGGTGGGCGCGATTGTTGTCGTGGATGGGCAAGTGCGCGGGAGGGGGTTCAATTCACCGATCCGGCTGATGGATCCTACAGCACACGCGGAAATGCTGGCATTGCGGGAGGCGGCGGCGAGTATCGGCAACTATCGGCTGGAGACCTCGACGCTGTACTCCACGCTAGAGCCATGCGTAATGTGCGCAGGTGCGCTGGTGGCGGCGCGGGTGGGACGGTTGGTATTCGGAGCACGGGATCTGCGGTTCGGTGGGGTGAGGAGCAAGTTCCGGCTGGCGGATTCTGAGATATTGAATCATCGTCTCGACGTCGTCGAAGGGGTGTGTGGGGCGGAGTGTTTGTCGATTGTCAAAGGATTCTTCGATAGGAGGCGATGATTCAAGTTGCTCGGTTGTTCGGTTGTTCCGTTGTTCGGTTGTTCGGTTATTCGGTTGTTCGGTTCGCAGAGTAGGGGGCACCGTGAAACGAGGGAGGTTTTGTGCAGAATCGTTCAATCGGGATTTTGGTAGGCGAGCAGCTTGGGCCGATTACCTCGGGCACGACCCGTGCCTGGACGGGCTCTTTGGGAAGGTCAGTGTCCACGACTACGGTGGTGTTTAACAAGATGACCAATGCCGCGCTCGCCATTTTCTGGCAGGATGACAGAATCGATCGAGTGATGGTCTGCTACCAGCGCCAGAGGGGCCCTTGTAAATAGCACACCGAAGACGGTGTGAGTCTCGGAACCAGCCTGCAGAGGGAGACTCTAGGGAGGATCATGTGCGGTGAGATTTTTACGTCGGAAGACGGTTCATCGGTTCTTCGGCTCTTCGGTTCGCAGAGTACCGGATGTCCGGTAACAGGAACCGAAGAACTAAAGAACCGATGAACCGAAGAACGGTTTTTATCTAACCGGTTTTTCGAGCTTGATTGCGCCCTTGGGGCCTTCCGTCACCTGAATGGTGAATCCAGCTACGGTGAGGTCACCCACGCGGGTGGTGGTGTTGGTGTTGTTGGCCACGAAGAAGTTTGCTGTTCCTGTGCCGGTATAGGTGCTGCCGGAGGTCACTGAGATCCAGGTGACGTTGCTTGCCGCCGACCAGCTGCAGCCTGCGGACGTGTAGATGTTGGCCGTCCCGTTGAATCCTCCGGTGGTGGCGACCATATTTCCCAGGCCGATCTGGTACGTACAAGATGTTCCGGCCTGGCTGACTACGAACTCGAGTCCCGCGATGGTGAGATATCCGCTGCGGGCGGCGCCGGAGTTGGCGGCTACCGAATAGTTCACGGTGTTATTTCCGCCGGCGCTAGATCCGCCGCTGAGGATGGTGATCCAGGAGAAACCGCTGGAAGCGCTCCACGCCGCATTGGCTTGTGGCAGCGTGACCAGGACACTTCCGCGTCCGCCGGCTGAAGTAAATGTGGCCGACGATGGGTTTAAGGGTGGTGTGGTCGGCGCTGCGCCGGATTGCGTTACTGACAGCGCGAGGCCGGCTATGGAAAGCGAACCCGAGCGGGAAGCGGTAGAGCTGTTGGGCTGAACCGAGTACAGCAGCGTGCCGTTTCCGGTGCCCGATGCCGCGGATGCGATGCCGATCCAAGAGACCGGGCTCGAGGCCGACCACGCACATCCGGTGGTTGCCGTAATGGTAGCCGTGAAATTTCCACCTGCCGCGGCTGCCGTTGCGCTGGTGGGGTTGATCGAGTAACTGCACTTGGACTGGATGGTTACAGGCAGCGGTAGAGTTTGGGTGATTCCGCCGCCGCTCGCCGTCAGATAAACGGTGTAGGAGCCCGAAGCCGCTCCCGAAGTCGCGCTCAACGTGAAGGTGCTGGAGCCTGATCCAGGCGCTGGGAAACTGGGTGGCAAGAAATTAGCGGAGAGGCCGGCCGGAAGAGTATTCCATGCCAGGGCGACCGCGGAACTGAACCCTCCCTTGACGGTCACGCTCACTTGTACCGTGGAGCTGCCTCCCGGCGCAAGAGTAACCGAGGGCGTGGACGAGGTGAACTGAAGCGAAGGATTGCTGGGAGTGGTGGGGCCGGTAGGCGAAGTGGGACTGGACCAGTTGTTGATCATTAAGAACGCGTCCACCGACCCAAGCCCGGTAGCTTGATCGTAGCCGGGGCCGGCGTTGAATCCGGTTACTCCAGGAACGGAGTTGTTCCCCGATGTGGTGTCGTGGAAGACTGAGGCTCCGCCATTCCACTGATTGGCTGCCAGGCCGTACAGCTTGGGATTCGCATTTCCTTGGCGCGCTGCGGCGCGCTGCACTGTCATGGCCATTAAACCGGCGAAAGAGGGAGTGGCCGCCGAGGTTCCTCCCACCAGGTAGATGCTGCCGTTCATCATGAACAGATAGGCATCGTGGACGGAGGCATTGAGCGACACGTCGGGCACGTCGCGCTGGCCATCGGATGGTACGCCGAGCCCAGCCTGCCATGAGGGCTTGGAGTAGATGCTGCTGGCGCCGCCTCCGCTGGCCCAGAGACCTGAACCGCCGGACGCTTCGGCGCTCGCGTTCCAAACCAGTTCCGGAATATAGCTCAGTGCGGAACTGTAGTTGGAGGTGTTGTTGGTGGGGGACCAGTAGAGACTGGGGCTGGCAGTGTCGTTGAATTGGGTACCGCCCACGCAGGTGCTGTATTGTGAAGAACAGATGCCGTTCACTGCCCGGCCACTCACCGCCTGGCTGGCTGAGGGACTGTCGCACCCCGCGGCGCCGCTGTCTCCAGCAGCTATGAAGACGCTGATGCCTTGTGCCGCAGCCTGTTGCCAGAGGCTATTCCAAAACTGATTTCCGGAGGTTCCCATCGCCGCCTCGCACAAGCCGAAGCTGGAACTGAGAACGGGCGCCAGATTCTGATTCACGATGTACTGAGCTGAAAGCAGGGCGCCGTCGGTGGAGCTGGTGGAGGCTGAAAGCACGAACTGGATGGAGGCGCCGCGCGCTACTGCGCCGGACCACTCGACATCCAGTTCGGCCTCGGTCTGCTCGCTGGAAGAAACAATGCCCGGGTTGGGCCCATTGAGGACCACGGTGGGAGCATTGGCGGGCAATCCGAAGGTGGAGCGGAAATTGGTGACGTCGGCGGGCGGGAAGTTACTGCGGCCCACAATAGCGATGGATTGTCCGGTGCCATCGATGGAGCTGCTATAGGAGGCCGCCACGTCGTAAATGGTGGCGAAATCGGCGGGCGACATATAGTGAGTGGTGCCGCTCGAGTATTCGGGGGCCGACCGAGGCATCGGCTGCAATCCGTAATGCAGCGGCATGGATCGGAAATCATGCAACGACGCCACGCCTTCGACTACGGGAGCCAAGGCGAGGGGGATTTCGGGATCGGCCGAATTCGCATAATGAGTTTCGCCATTCACGACGTAAGTGTGGATGGGCGTATGAAAAGCCGCTTCCACTTGCGCGGCCGTGCCGCTGAAAACCAGCTCACGGCGTCCATTGGACACCGGTTCCACTTGGAAGCCGTAGCTTTCGAGCCAGCTGGTCACTTGGCCGAGATCACGATCGGAAACACCGAACAATTTGCCAAAGTCTTCCGGCGTGAGCCAGCGGTGATATTGAGGCGATCGCGGATCCTGCTGAGCTTGGAGCAGAGCTTCCAGCGCGAGCTCGCGGCTGGGGTCCGGTTGAAGGACCAAAATCATGCGGTCCATGCGATGATCGGGCGCTGCGACGCCTGAGTCAAATTCGGCGCGGGCGGCAGGATAATGATCGCCGGGGCGCGCCACGAGAATATTGGAGTCCACCGGCGCGGTGATGCGGTCGGCGGGCTGCGTTTGAGCGTTCAGATGTTGCGGAATTGAAATGATTCCAGAGAGAAATAGAACGAATATTACAAGCCAGTAGAAATGTTTCATTACTTGGGCTCATCGACGTTGGAATTGCTCCTGTTAGAACGATTTGTGCGTATGCCCGGGGGCTAGACAGGCACCCGAAAGTACTAAGGGGGAAGGGGCTTACAGATCCTTGTAGCGGACCAGCTTTACGCCTGACTCTTCGAGCGCGGCGCGGACTTCTGGGCTCACCAGGGCATCCAATTCGCGGCGGCGGCTTTCCTTGAGGCGCGTTCGCGCGGCGCGCAGCTCATCGGTGCATAATCCGGGATGGCACATGAATTCGGTGGAGCCTTCCGGAAGCCGGCGGATTACCTCGGCCAATTCACCGGCGCCGTAGCGGCCGGTCAAGCGGAATCCGGTGAAGTGATCGGTGGTCCGGCAGCCGTGGGTTGGAAGCAGGCGAAATGGGCCGAAGCGGCGGCGCACCCAGGGGATTTTGAATTCCTGGGCGATCCGCGTTACCGCATTGAATACCGGCGGCAACAGGTGGGTATGCTTGTGCGTGTCGAGGTGCGTGGGCTTTAGGCCCGCATCCAGGACTTTTTGCACCTGGCGGACCAACTCTTCGTAGATATTGATTCGGCCGAGTGAAAATAGCAGGCCCGGTATGGTGGGCGGAAATCCTGGGGTGTCCACCAGCACCAGGTGAACGCCTACATCCAGCTCCGGATTCTGGCGCGCTAATTCTACGGCGTGATCGAAGGCGGCGCCGGTTGCCATCAGGGTGGTGGCCGTTAGAATTCCGTGCCGGTGCGCTTCGATAATGCCTGAGTTGACGTCACGAGTGAAGCCGAAGTCATCGGCGTTCGTAATCAGATATTTCAAAACAGGCCGAGCTTGATGCGGAGGAACTTTTTGGGATTGGCGCGGAAATCCTTCATCAGCAGATGCATCTCGCGCGTGGCGCCGCTCAGATTGTCGTACAACTGCTGATTGACCAGCAATTGTCCGAGGGTGCCCTGCCCGGAATTGATCTTGTCCAACATGAGGTCGAGCTTGGCGATGGTATCTGACAATTGCTTATGCAGCTCATCGCTCTTGAGCAGTTTGCCTGCGGTCCCTTGGCCTGCGTTCAAATCGTCGACCAGTTTGTGGATGCCGGCGACGGTCTTCTGGGTTTCGTCGTAAAGCGCGGGATCTTTCAGGAGCTTGCCGGCGGTGCCTTGGCCTTGCTGCAGATCGTCCACCATTTTGTCGACGCGGCTCAGGGTCTTGCGGAAATCGTCATAGAGCTCGTGATCGTAGACCAGTTTTCCGATGGTGCTTTCCTTGCTGTTCAACGCTTCTGCGAGCTTGCTCACTTGATCCACGACGGCCAGGACGTGATTGTAGAGCGTGGCGTCCTCAAGCAGTTTCCCGATGCTGCCTTTGCCGGATGTAATATCGTCAATCAGTTTATCGATGCGATCAACAGTGCCTTGCAGGGAAGTCATCACGGTGTTGCCTTCCATCATCAGACTGTCGAATCCTTCGGCGTTGAGGCTGGGGATTTCTTCGCCTGGCCGGACCGTCTTCTCGCTCTTGCCGGACTTGATATTGATGTACTTGGCGCCCAGGAGGTTCGCGGAACTGATAGAAGAAACCGAATCTACTGGAATATCCTTCAAGCTGTTCTCGGGGACTTCCATGGCGATACGGACCAGGCGCTTCGGATCTTTGATGCCGGACAGACCGATGGCTTTCACTTTGCCGATCTGAATACCATCCAAATTCACTGGGGCCGCCTCGGTGAGCGCGGCGGCGTCGCTCAAGTAGGTATACAAAGTCACTTTCGACTCGAAGAAGTTGACCTTGCCGGTGATCAGGAAAATAAGGACGGTGAGAATCACCATGGCGGCGAGCGCCAGTATCCCTACCCTCAATTTTGCCCATTTGACTTTGGTCTGAATCGCCATTAGTTGTGGTGTTGCGGCACGAACTTGGAAATGTAAGCGTCGGTGGACGCTTCAAGCCGCGCCTGGGCGCCCTCAAAAATGAGATGCCCCTCTTTCATGACCATAAAGATGGTGCGAGTTGGATTTGAGCCCTCCGAGTCACCGTGGCCGTTTTTGGGAACCGGCTCCAGGTGTCCATCCATGCGATTGTAGCGAAAATTAGCCATCAGTTGCCCGTCCTGATAACGCTGGGTGACGATCAGGTTGGCGGCATTGAGGGAATCCCGTTCTTTCGCGATGAGCGCCATGATGGTGGTGGCAGTGATGGGATCGAGGCCGGCGGTGGGTGAATCGTAGAGAACCAGCGGCGGCTCGGTGATGACGGCGCGCGCAATACCCACTCTTCGACGCATGCCGCCGGAAAGCTCGTTGGGATATTTTTCGAGGGTGTGCGCGAGTTCCACGAAGCGCAGCGCGTCTTCCACCTTGGTTTCCACCACGTCCGGAGGAAGCGGGTTCGTCTTGCGATTGACCAGCGGGTAGGCGACGTTTTCGGCAATGTTAATGGAATCGAACAAGCCGCCTTCCTGGAAGAGCACGCCCACCTGGCTGCGAATCTCGAAGAGTTGGCGTTCGTCGAGATCGGTGATGTCGCGGCCCAGCAGAAAGACGCGGCCGGAATCCACGCGGATGAGTCCGATGGCGGCTTTGAGAAGCGTAGTCTTGCCGCTGCCGGCTGAGCCCAGCACCACACGCGTCTCACCGGCGCTCATTTCGAAGGACACATTGTTCACAGCAACCAGGTCGTCGAAACGAATCGTCACGTTCTCGAAGCGAAGCAAGCTCCCCGTGGATGTTTGGTTCTGCGTAGTGTCGGGCATCAGTGTAAGTTCACAAAGATCCGCGTAAGCAGAGAGGTGATGACGAAAATCCAGACCGATGACACCACCACGGCCTGCGTGGTAGCGTGGCCAACGCCTTGTGTCCCGCCGGTGGTTCTGAGGCCATAGAAACAACCGACGAGAGAAACCATGAAGGCAAAAACGAATGGCTTGAGCAGACCCTGCGTGATGTCGTTGTACTCGAGGGCCTGGTACGCGCTGGTCCAATACTGGCTGGATGGGAGGCCGATGGAAAGCCGGGCGATCGACCAGCCGCCGATGAGGCCGACGAAATCGGCCACGATGGTGAGCATGGGCAACATCACGGCGGTGGCGATCATGCGCGGAGTTACGAGTTTTTGGATGGGGTCGGTTCCAAGGGCGCGCATGGCATCGATCTGCTCGGTGACTTTCATGGAGCCGAGCTCGCTGGCGATGCCGGAGGCGTTGCGGCCGGCCACCAGGATAGCGGTGAGCACCGGGCCCAATTCGCGCACCAGTGTAATGGCCACGATGGGACCCACTTGATCCACCGCGCCATATTGGGCCAGCGCGCGGGCCATCTGCATGGTGATGACAACTCCGGTGAAAAATCCGATCAGGATCACGATAGGCAGACTACCGACCCCGATGATGTCCATCTGAAGCAGGATGTCGCTCTCGTAGTGAGGGGGCCGGACGACATTGCGTATGGCACGCCCAGCCAGTATGCAGAAATCTTGGAGGGCAGAAACGGATGGCTTCAGGAAATCGAGCAAACCGGCTCCCTCATTTAGATGATGCTACCACGATGGGCCGGTTTGTCAGAAGTTGCGGTTGCTGGTTTCTGGTTGCTGGTTTCTGGTTGCTGCCGCCTGCCGCCTGCTTCCTGCTTCCTGCCGCCTGGCTTACAGCCTGACTACTTTTGCCGACGGATGGTTCTTCATAGCGTTACGCGTGTCCACTATCAGTGCGGCGTTTTTTTCGATGGCGGCGTAATCGAAAGCGGCGTGGTCGGTTACTACCACCACGCAATCGGCTTCGGTGGCCATTCGATTGGGATCTTCGGCGCGGAGCTCGCGGCCGTCCAGCTTGATGGAAGGCACCCAAGGATCGCTGTAGGTTACGCGGGCGCCGCGGCGCTCCAGCAACAAGATGATGTCGAGCGCGGGCGACTCACGCACATCGTCGATGTCGCGCTTGTAGGCCACGCCCAAAATATGAACGTGCGAGCCTTTGACGGGCTTCGAGTGATCGTTCAGCGCGTTTTGAATTTTGTCCACTACGAAGTGCGGCATCTGTCCGTTGATATATCCCGCTAGATCGATGAAGCGGGCTTCAATGCCGGCCTGTTTGGTTTTCCAGGACAAGTAAAAGGGGTCGATCGGAATGCAATGGCCGCCCAAGCCGGGGCCGGGATAAAAGGGCATGAAGCCAAATGGCTTGGTGGCTGCCGCATCGATCACTTCCCAAACGTTGATCCCCATGCGGTCGCACATCAGCGCCATTTCGTTTACCAGCCCGATGTTGATCATGCGGAAAGTGTTTTCGAGCAGCTTTACCATCTCGGCCACGCTGGTGGAGCTGACTGGAACCACTTTCTGCAGCGCCTGCGAATACAACAACGCGCCCAGGCGGGTGCAAGCCGGCGTGATGCCTCCCACAACTTTCGGAATGTTCGCGGTCTGATAGTTCGGGTTTCCCGGATCCACGCGCTCGGGCGAGAAGCACAGGAAAAAATGCTCGCCCACTTTGAGATTGGGCCCTTCCAGCATGGGCAGCACCAGTTCGTCGGTGGTTCCCGGATAGGTGGTGGATTCGAGAATCACCAGTTTGCCTGGGCCGAAATATTTCGCGGTCTCCTGGCAGGCGGACACGATGAAGCTCATGTCCGGATCTTTGGTCTTGCGCAAAGGTGTCGGGACGGCGATGTTGATGGTATCGAGTTCACGGACTGCGGAGAAATCCGTGGTGGCGTGAAATTTTCCGGCTTCGACTAGAGGCCGCAGGACATCGGAGGAAACGTCCTGAATATAGGATTCGCCGCGGCGCAGTTGGGTAACTTTGGATTCTTGTACGTCGATGCCAGTGACGGAAAAGCCGGCTTTCGCGAATTCCACCGCGAGCGGAAGGCCTACGTATCCGAGCCCAATGATTCCGACGCGGGCGGTGCGGAGATTGATTTTCTCTTCGAGAACTTCCGCGATGGTGGCGGTGGCGCTGGGCATTCGATCCACTTAGTCTATCGTTATTGGGTTGGCAGGCGGAAGCGCCCGCCCCACGTGTCATACTTAGGATTCTAGGGAATTGTCGTTGAGAACTGGGGATCCAACCCAAATTGCCGTGCTCGGTCTGGGTTATGTCGGGTGCGTGACGGCGGCCTGTTTCGCCAGCTTGGGACATCGCGTGATGGGTATCGACCGCGACCAGCACAAGGTGGACAACGTGCTGGCCGGGCGTGCTCCTTTTTATGAACCAGGACTTCAGGACCTGGTTCGCGAGAACGTCGAGCAAGGACGATTGTCCGCTTCGATCGGCGCTGACGGAATCGCGAACGCCTCGGTCATCATGGTCTGCGTCGGCACTCCATCAGAAAAGAACGGAAATCTCGGGCTTACGCAGTTGCGCCGCGCTATGGAGGAGATTGCCACACAGCTTTCCGCAAGCTCCCAGCGACTGACCATCGCGATACGCAGTACGGTTTTTCCAGGGACTACAGAAGAAGTTGTACTACCAGCCTTGAGCGGCCACAAACAAGTGAGTGTGGTGTCCAACCCGGAGTTTCTGCGCGAAGGCTCGGCGGTGAAGGATTTTATGGAGCCGTCATTGTTGGTTGTGGGAGGTTCTGAAGAGGCCGCTGTGCGCGAGGTGGCGAATCTTTACGCACCGCTCGGTGTGAGCGCTTGTTTGGTTTCGCTACGCACGGCTGAGATGATTAAGTATGCCTGTAACGCCTTCCACGCGGTCAAGATTTCCTTCGCGAATGAGGTTGGGGCGCTGAGTGAAAGGCTGGGCATTGATTCCCAGGAAGTAATGAACACGCTGTGCCAGGATGTGAAGCTGAATGTTTCGCCGGCCTACCTGAAACCGGGGTTCGCGTTTGGAGGGTCGTGCCTGCCGAAGGACCTGCGCGCTTTGATCTATCGTGTGCACGCGCTGGATTTGAAGCTGCCGCTGCTCGAATCCGCGCTGCCCAGCAATGAGCAACACCTGAAGCGCGCCATTGACGCCGTGCTGGATCTGGAGGCGAAAAGGATCGGCGTGATCGGATTGGCCTTCAAAGAAAATACCGACGATCTGCGCGAGAGCCCGGTGGTGAGCTTGCTGGAACAACTGATCGGCAAAGGGCGCGAAGTGCGAGTATTCGATCCGCATATCCGGATGGACACTATTTATGGAAGCAATCGCAACTTCATTCTGGAAAGCATCCCGCATATTAGCCGTTTGCTGGGCGCGGACCTGGAGCAGGTGTTGGGCTGGGCGGATCATCTGGTGTTGGCTCAGAAACAGAGCGCAGAAACAATGCAGCGTATTCACACGAGCGGGATTCCGTTGATGGCGTTGGTGAATGGAACTCTCGGAAACTCAGCGGCCGGAGGGGCAAAGTTTTCCTAATGGTGAAAAAGGCTCTCATCTCAGGGATCACCGGACAGGACGGATCTTTCTTGGCGGAGTTTTTATTGGCCAAGGGTTACCAGGTGCACGGCATCGTGCGGCGTGCCTCCACCTTCAATACAGAGCGGTTGGACTCGATCTACGCCGATCCGCATGAGCAAAGCGCGCGCTTATATCTGCATTACGGCGATGTTACGGATGGGTCCGGGCTGCGCCACGTAATCGAAAAGGTGCAGCCACAGGAAATTTACAATCTCGCGGCACAATCCCACGTGCGCGTAAGCTTCGATCAACCAGAGTATACAGGCGACGTGGTGGCAACCGGGACGTTGCGTTTGCTCGACGCGGTGCGTGACTACGTCCACAACACGGGACAGCAGATACGTTTCTATCAAGCCGGGTCGTCGGAAATGTTCGGCGCCACCAAACCGCCGCAAAATGAAGTTACTCCCTTCTATCCGCGCAGTCCCTATGCGGTCAGCAAGGTTGCCGCGCATTGGTACGCAGTCAATTATCGCGAAGCCTACGGGCTGTTCATCTCGAACGGAATTTTGTTCAATCACGAATCCGAACGGCGCGGCGAAACATTCGTCACGCGCAAGATAACGCGGGCGCTGGCGCGCATCAAGTTAGGGCTGCAAGAGAAACTCTTTCTGGGCAATTTGGACGCGCGGCGCGACTGGGGCTACGCGGCAGATTACGTGGAAGCCATGTGGATGATGCTCAATGCGCCCGCAGCCGGTGATTATGTGGTGGCCACCGGCGAATCGCATTCGGTGCGCGAGTTTCTGGAGGCTGCGGCGGATCGATGCGAGCTGGACTGGAAGAGTGTGGTTGAAACCGATCCACGGTATTTGCGGCCGACGGAAGTGGATTATCTGATGGGCGATTCTTCGAAAATCAGGAAAGAACTGGGCTGGCGTCCCAAGGTAACCTTTCAGGAACTGGTGCACTTGATGGTGGATCACGACATGGAACTGGCGCGGCAGGAACAAACGCTGGCGAAGGCGGGTCACAAGGTAGTAGTGCGGGGTTCCTCCCATGGGTGAATCAGGCAGGGGTGAAACAGGCATGCATAAGTTGAGCCGCATTTATGTGGCGGGGCATCGCGGATTGGTGGGATCGGCCATCTGCAGGCGCTTGCGCGCGGAGGGGTATTCGAATCTCATTCTGCGCGGGCGCGACGAGTTGGATCTTTTCGAGCAGCCGGCCGTGGACGCTTTTTTTGCGGCAGAGAAACCCGAATATGTTTTTCTGGCGGCTGCCAAAGTGGGTGGAATCCTGGCCAACAGCACCTATCCGGTGGAATTTCTGCGCGACAACCTGGCCATCGAGATCAATGTGATGGAGGCCGCGCACCGGCACGGCGTCCAAAAAATAGAGATGCTGGGATCTTCCTGCATTTATCCGAAGCTGGCGCCGCAGCCGATCAAGGAGGAGTATCTTCTCACGGGGCCGCTCGAACCCACCAATGAATGGTACGCCATCGCCAAGATCGCGGGCATCAAGCTGGCACAGGCGTACTGGCAACAATACGGCTTGCGCGCCATCAGCCTGATGCCGACTAATCTCTACGGACCCGGCGATCACTTCGATCTGAAAGCGTCGCATGTACTGCCGGCGTTATTGCGCAAGGCCCACGAGGCGCGCACCAGCAACTCGCCGGAGATGGTGGTGTGGGGCAGCGGCAATCCGCGCCGGGAGTTCATGCACGTGGACGATTTGGCGGATGCGGCGGTGTTTTTGATGCGGCACTATGACGACCCCGGCATAATCAACGTCGGAGTGGGTAGCGATGTTACCATCCGCGAGCTGGCTGAGATGATTTGCCGCGTGACTGGTTTTGAGGGGCGTCTCGAGTTCGACGCTTCCAAGCCCGATGGCATGCCACAAAAACTGCTGGATGTCTCGCGGCTGGCTGGTTTGGGCTGGCGCGCGCGCATTGGTCTTAAAGAGGGTATTGCGGATACCTATCGCTGGTTTCTGGAGCAAAAAGGAGCCCTGCACTCGGTCGCGCCGTAGCTCAATGTTGGGCAGGCGCTTCCGCGGTAAGTACGCCCCATGATCCGGTTATTCCGAGTCTTTGTTCCGTCCAGTGTCCTCGCGCTACTGCTCTCCGAAGTCATTCTCATTTACACCTGCTACGTGGTTGCGGCCTTCATTGTGCTCTACGAAGATCCGCAAGTGTTCCTGTTAGACGACAACGGCCTGCTCCGGATCGCGGTGGTGGTTACCTGCATTATCGTAGGCATTTACTTCCACGACCTGTATGCGCAGTTCCGCATCAGATCGCGCATCGTGCTTTTCCAACAGATGGGAGTGGTGGTGGGAGTTGCGTTTCTGGTGCAGGCCTTGTTGGGATATCTGCGGCTGCGCGATCTTCTGCTGCCGACTTGGCTCATGATTATCGGCAGCTCAATGGTGCTTGTCCTGCTGCCCACGTGGCGCATTTTCTATAGCGGCGTGGTTTTCAAAGCCATGGGCCTGGAGCGGGTGCTGTTCCTGGGGACGTCGGCGGCGGTGCAGGAAATCGGCCGGCATCTGGCCGAGCATCCGGAGGCTGGATTTATGGTGGCCGGTTACGTGGACAACATGGACACCTGCGTGGAGCTCGAAGGCGGCAAGATTCTGGGTCCGATTTCGGAGCTGCGCGAGATTGTGGAAAGCGTGAAGCCCGATCGAATCGTGGTAGGTATGTCGGAGCGCCGCGAGCGCCTGCCCGTGAACCAACTCCTGGATCTACGTCTTTCGGGGATCCCGATTGAAGACTCGCTCACTACTTATGAAGCTACCTTCGGGCGGATATCCACGCGCGAGCTGCGTCCATCGCAACTCATATTTTCCTCAGAGCTGGGGCCGAATCACGGCCGTGTGATGTTGCAATCCATCTATTCGATGGCCATCGCGATTGTGGGCGCTGCGATTACAGCTCCGGTCATGCTGCTGGTAGCGGTGGTGGTGAGATTGTCGTCGCCCGGTCCGGTGCTGTTTCGGCAGCGGCGAGTGGGCAAGAACGACGTGATTTTCACGCTCTATAAGTTCCGCTCCATGTATCGCGATGCGGAAGCCACCAGCGGCGCGGTTTGGGCTAAGCAGGACGATCCGCGCATAACGCGGGTCGGAAGATGGCTGCGCCGGTTGCGTTTGGACGAACTGCCGCAGTTGTTCAATGTCCTCAAAGGAGACATGTCGATAGTGGGCCCGCGGCCGGAGCGTCCCGAATTCGTTACCGAATTGGCGCAACAAATTCCGTACTACCGGCAACGCCATTGCGTGAAGCCAGGAATCACCGGATGGGCCCAGATCAACCACAAATACGGAGACAGCATTGAAGACACAATCACGAAACTGGAGTACGACCTTTACTACATAAAGAATCTGGCGCCGGCGTTGGATCTGTTCATCATGTTTCATACGGCCAAGGTTATGTTGTTATCGCAAGGGGCGCGGTAGGAAACCGTTTCTCGTTTCTCGTTTCTCGTTGGGGGCTTACTCGGTCAGGATCGGCAGTAGGGGTTCTTCCGCGGTGGTGGGTTTGTGGCCATCCAGATCTAGATAGCGGGGGTCTAGTAGGCGCGTGGGTTCCAGGTTTCCCATGGCGGAGAGCAACGTTTCTTTCAGGTGGGGATAATCTTTTTCAATTTCGCTAAAGAGGCTGCGAATGGATTTGCGGACTGTTCCGGTTCGTTGGGAGCAGCCGCAGGGGACAATGGGCGCGCCTAAGGCTTCCGCAAATTTGGTGGTGATGTCTTCGGTGACGAAGGCTAGCGGACGGATGAGCCGGAATTCCTTGTCGCGCGAGTAGGTGATGGGCGGAAGCGCGCTCACGCGGCCGGTGAACATGGCATTACGCAGGAACGATTCGCAAAAATCGTCCGCGGTGTGGCCGAACGCGATCACATTGGCGCCCAACCCTCGCACAATTTCGTAGACGGCGCGCCGGCGATAGCGGCTGCACAGGTCGCAGCCATGATCGGGCTGTTCTTTGAGCAATCGAAGGGATGGCCGGTCGGTGTGATAGGTCCAGTCTACGCCGCGCTGCTTCAGGTATTCGCCCAGCGGTTCGATGGGACGCAGGAACTTGCCTTGTTCCACGGTGAAGGCGCAGACGGAGAATTCGACGGGCGCTCTTTTTGCGAGCAGCAGAAGGGCTTCCAATAGTGTGAGAGAATCCTTGCCGCCGGAGAGGGCCACCGCCACGCGATCGCCATCGCGGATCATCTTGAATCGGCCGACCGCTTCGCCGACCTTGCGCAAGAGTAGTTTTTCGAGTTCCAAATTCCAAGATTAACAGTTTTGGCGCGGATTCCGTCTACTATGTATTTAAAGGAGGCCGTGTGCGCTACCTCATTGCCTCAATTCTCTGGAGCATTTTCGCATTTGCGCAAGCGCCTGACGTGAAGCCGGATGACAAGTGTTCTGTCGAGGGTACTGTGATCGACTCGGCTACCGGGGAACCAGTAAAAAAGGCGTGGGTGACTCTAGAGCCAGTCACCCCTCGCGCAAATCCATACGCAACCACCGCCGATGCAGCCGGCCACTTTCTGATCGATGAAGTGGACGCCGGACGCTTCACCCTGATGGCTTCCCACAGTGGATACACACAACCCATCTCGCCTCATGGGGGCCCCAAGCCTAGCCTTGCGTTCACGCTTGAAAAGGGCCAGAAGATGAAGGAGATCGAGCTCAAGCTCGCGCCCGAAGGTGTGATCAGCGGCCGCATTTTGGATGCAGACGGAGATCCCCTGGAAGGTGTGAACATCGAGTGCATGAGCATAAAGTATGAACGCGGGAAGCCGCACCTCGTCGCCAGTCACCGCACAAATGTAAATGAGCTCGGGGAGTTTCGCCTGCCGCGCCTGGCAGCAGGCAAGTACATAATCAGAGCCACCCACTTCGATGAAATTCCCACGCAGGAGCGTCTCGCTCACGCCGCAGGGGCTGTTCAGGCTGCCAAAGAGAAATACGTCACCACATACTACCCGAGCACGATGAATTCGAACAATGCTTCCCCCATTGAGGTGAGTCCGGGCGCACAGATCGCAG
>JBEKJJ010000152.1:0-17520 GCA_050011295.1 Bryobacteraceae bacterium | reverse complement strand
TGGACGAAGTGGACAAGCTGGGGCGCGACTTCCGCGGTGATCCCGCGGCCGCGTTGCTCGAGATCCTGGATCCGGAGCAGAACAAAACGTTCCGGGATAATTACCTGGATCTGCCGTTCGATCTGTCGAAAGTCTTGTTCGTCACCACGGCGAATGCGCTGGATACTATTCCGCGTCCGCTGCTGGACCGCATGGAATTGTTGCGCTTGGCGGGATACAGCGAAGAAGAGAAGCTGGAGATTGCCAAACGCTACCTGCTTCCGAAGCAGCTTAAGGAAACTGGGCTGAGCGCGGAGCAGTGCTCCATTCCGGATGACACTATTCGGTGGATCACTTCGCGCTACACCAGAGAAGCCGGGGTCCGGCAGTTGGAGCGGGCCATCGGACGCGTGGCGCGTAAAATCGCGTTGCGCTTTGCGGAGGGTCACGCGGAATCCTGCGTGGTGCGGCCGGATGATTTGATTGAGATGTTCGGACCGGAGCCGTTCAGCCAGGAACAAGCCCGGCGCGAGCTGCCTCCCGGAGTCTCGACCGGCTTGGCTTGGACCGAAACCGGCGGCGACGTGCTGTACATCGAAGGGACGCTGCTGCCGGACGGTAAAGGCTTGACCTTGACGGGACAGCTCGGCGAAGTGATGCAGGAATCGGCCAAGGCGGCGCAGAGCTACATCTGGTCGCACGCGGGCGATTTCGAGATCGATCCGGCCTTGTTCAAGACTTCCGGCGTTCACGTGCACGTGCCCGCGGGCGCGATCCCTAAGGACGGTCCATCGGCAGGCGTGACCATGGCCACTGCGCTGGCCTCGCTTTATACCAAATTGCCGGCGCGCAGCGATATCGCGATGACCGGCGAGATTACGCTGACCGGATTGGTGTTACCGATCGGCGGCGTGAAGGAGAAGGTGCTGGCGGCGCGGCGCGCGGGTATCCTTACTGTGATTCTGCCTAAGGGAAATCAGAAGGATCTGCGCGATCTGCCGGAGCATGTTCGCAATGAGATGAAGTTCCTGTTCGCCGAGCGGGTGGAAGACGTGCTGAGGGCGGCGGTTCCACAGTTGGGTGAGCGGATGGAGTCGGCGAAGACGCATCGGATCGATCACGCCGCGTGAGTCGATCACGCCACGGCGTGATCGAGTTGTTCGGTTATTCAGTTGTTCGGTTGTTCAGTTAGCGCACGGAGGAGATTTCCCGGACACCTAAGAGGGATTCTCCTCCTTCGGCTGTGAAGGCGCTCAAGGCTTCCTGATGCATCGCGCGGGTTCGGTTCAGGATTTGGGTGAACTCGGGATAACCGCGCATTGGATCGAACCACGGATCGCGCAGCATGGGTGGATAACAGCAGAAGCCCAAGTCGACGGCGCGCGACAGCGCCCTCAGTGCGCGGTCGGCATCACTCAAGTACGCGAGCTGGCGGGCCTGATGATACCAGCCCTCCGGATCGCGGAGATTATCTCCCATCAATTCGTCGCTACAGCGGATGCTTTCCTCCCTATTCCCTTCGAGCAACGCGCGAAATGCGTTTGTGTAGAGATAGGCGATTCGAAATTCGGGAGGCGGTATGTTCTCTTTCAAAAGTTGAAGAGCTTCATCCACGCGGCCCAGCATCGCGAGACACACGGGCATGTCGAATCCATAATTATCCCGGCCGACGTTGAGTGCGGCTTGATAGTCGCCCAGCATGATGTAGGTGTGGACGACACTAGTGGCGATTTTCGGATCCAGGCGGCGCGCTTCCGAATGCGCGGCCACTGAAGCTTGCAGCAGTCCGCAGTAGCGAAACACGTGCGTTAGTCCAGCGAAGAGCTCGGCTTCGTTGCGGGAGATATGTAAGCGGCGCAGGAGCCGCGTCAGGGCATCCATGGCGTGGCCTTGATCCACCTGAATCGGCGTATACAATTGGTGCGCCAGCGCCAGATCCGGATTCAGCTCCAACGCGCGGCGGAGTGCGGTGTCGGCGGCCGCGAGTCTCTCGGCCGAGCCATTAGTATATTTGTCCACCAGCCAGCGCGCGCGGCCGAGTCGCGCCCAGGCGGGAGCATAGGTCGGATCCTTGGCGACACACTGCTCATGCAGCTCAAGGGCAGCAAGAGCGTTCTTGCGGTCGCGATCGAGCTCATTGGCGCGGAGATACAGATCGTATGCGGACGGATTGGCGGGAGCATCGTGAGCGAGCATGCGGCGCTCGCCGACAGTCAACGGCAAAGCCAGCGATTCCACCACGCCTTTTACCAGCGTGTCCTGCAATTGAAAAATATCGCGCAGCTCCACTTGTGACGCGCGCGACCAGACCAAAGTACCGGCCGGCGCTTCCACCAATTGAGTGGTGAGACGCAACTCGGTGCCCGCGCGCAACAACGTACCCGTAAGAACAACGTCGATGTCAGCTTCCTGCGCAATCTCTTTCAAGTTGGGCGCGGCACCGGCGTAGCGTGCGGCCGCGAGGCTGGAGCGCACCACCAGAGAACTCAGGCCAGTGAGCGATGCGGCGATGGCTTCGGGAAGGCTGAAGGCCAGGAAGTCCGTGTCGGGATCGGGCCGCAGCGTGCGAAACGGAAGAACGATCAGGCGCTTGACGGATTGCGCTTCCACGCGCGCGGCAGTGTCCTCGAGGCGCATGACGGCACGCAAGTCCGCGGCCATGGCGTCGGCATCCTGGAAGCGGCTCTCCGGATCCTTCGCAAGAGCTCGATGCAAAATGCGATTGACAGCCGATGCAGCCGGAGATCCGCTCAGCGCCTGCGGGGATTCGTAAAGAATCGCGTGAAAGATCTCCATTTGAGAATTGCCCTGAAAAGCTTGCTTGCCGGAGAGCATTTCAAAGAGCATGCTGGCAATGGAGAACAGATCTGAGCGGGCGTCTACCGGTTTGCCGGTGAGCTGTTCGGGAGACGCATAGCGCGGCGTAGCGGCGATGGCGCCGGGCTGCGTCAGATCGATTGCTGTCGCGGAGTCACTGGTTTGATGAGACGCCACCGCTTTCGCCAGTCCGAAGTCCAGCACCTTGACGCCTTGCGTGGAGAGAAACACGTTGGAAGGTTTAAGATCGCGATGCACCAAGGAGCAACGGTGTATTGCCGACAGCGCGGATAGAACACTCAAGACAATCTGGACGGCTTCCGGTACCAGCATGGGGCCGCGCGCGAGGCGGCTTGCGAGCGGCTCGCCCTCGAGCAGCTCCATCACGAGAAACGGACGCCCGTTTTCCTCGCCGATATCGTAAATCCGGCATATGTTGGGATGGGTGACGCGCGCGGCCGATTGGGCCTCGCGCAGGAAACGCTTGCGGCCGCTATCGTCGTCGCCCGAACCCAGAATCATTTTGAGAGCGACCGGCCGGTCGAGCCGCGAATCATGCGCACTGTACACAACGCCCATGCCGCCTTCTCCCAGCTTGCCGGTGATGTGATATGGACCGATATTTTCCGGATAGCCGGTCATGCGCGCGTAAATCCCCTCTTCAAGTTTAGATGGGATCAGAGAAGCATGTAGGTAACGATGGCTACCGCGGCCAACTTACGCTGGGCATCTTTCATGTCCACGCGGCCGACGCAGAGATTTTTGCCGATGCGCACCAGGTGAGAACGCGCGACGATCTTGCCATGGGCGATGGGGCGCAGATAGTTGATCTTCAGGTCGGTAGTGGTGCAAGGCCGGCGTCCGCCAAAATGGCGGGCCAGCGCGATACCCACCGCTGCATCGGCCAGTGTCGCCGCCACGCCGCCATGCATCATCCCGGCAATGTTTTTTAGCTCGTCGCGCATCGCACATTCAAGAGTAATACCATCTGAATGTAGGCGCGCCACTCGAAGGCCGATCAGTTTGTTGAACGGCATGTTTTCCGCTACGCGTCGAAGGTCTTCAATGGTCACTGACTTTACGTTGACACACTAAGCGGGCACCGTGCATCTCACTTTGTGGACTACACTTTGTGAACAATAAGGGCGACTTACGCCGCCATCCGCGGACGCCGGTCACTGCGCCGGTGCAGTTAAGCTGGACTGATGTCCGCGGGACTGAAAAATTCATCACCGGCCGGATTGTAGATATCTCGGAGTCAGGAATGCGGGTCGAGATGAGGGAGCCGCTCACTAAGCAGACATACGTCGCATTGCGCGCGGATCAAGTAGGGCTGCAGGGAAGGGCCTCGGTTCGAAGCTGTGTAAAGCAAGGGCCGAAGCATGTGGTGGGTTTGGAATTCAGTGGCGGATTGAAGTGGAAGCCGAAAGAGTAGCAAGTAGCTGTATCATCGAAGAATGAAACTCGAAGGCAAGGTTGTCGTCGTAACCGGCGGTGGAAATGGAATCGGCCGCGCCTTGTGCCGGCGGTTCGCAGTGGAGGGCGCGAAGGCCGTAGTAGTGGCGGACGTCGAGGTGGAAGCGGCGCAAAAAGTCGCGTCCGAAATCCATGGTTACGAATATTCTGTGGATGTGGCCAGCGAATCCGACATCCAGTTGCTGGTGGACGATGTATTGAAGAAGCACGGACAGATTGACCTGTTTTGCTCCAATGCCGGCATTGGCGTGGAGGGCGATTGCGACGTCACCAACCGCGATTGGCAGCGCATTTGGGAAATCAATGTGATGTCGCACGTTTACGCGGCGCGCCACGTGTTGCCTGGGATGCTGGCGCGCAAGGACGGATATCTGCTGCAAACCGTTTCGGCGGCGGGATTGCTGAGTCAGATTGGCTCGGCGCCTTATGCAGTCTCGAAGCATGGCGCGCTGGCACTGGCCGAGTGGCTCTCGATCACTTACGGCGATCAGGGCATCAAGGTCTCAGCGCTGTGCCCGCAGGGAGTGAAAACGCGGATGCTGGAGAATGCGGAGTTCGGCGGAGGAACATTTTTGCTCGAAGGCGCGTTGGAGCCCGAGCAAGTTGCAGAAGCCGTGGTGAAGGGGCTGGAGGAGGAGCATTTCCTGATTCTTCCTCATCCGGAGGTGTTGGAGTACATACGACGGAAGGCCGGCGATTATGACCGGTGGTTGCGCGGGATGCGGCGGCTGCAGGCTAGCGTGGTGCCGATCAAGGCGCATCAAGTTTGATTTGCGCCGATTATCAATCGGCGCGCAGGTTGGCAACCTGCCCCACATTGCCGAAGCGTTCGCGCAACGCGTTCTTTTGCACTTTACCGGTTCCACCTTTGGGCAGAACATCGGTGAAGACGGCGGAGGTCGGGCATTTGAAGTGCGTGAGGCGCTGGCGGCACCATTCGATCAACTCCAGTTCGGTGAGGGTTGCACCGGGGCGTGTGACGGCTACGGCGCGGATGGTTTCGCCCCAAGTCTCGTGAGGCACTCCGATGACGGATGCTTCCAGGATCGCGGGATGCGCGCATAGCACCGATTCCACTTCGGGCGAATAGACGTTTTCGCTGCCGGTTTTGATCATGTCCTTTTTGCGATCGAGAATGTAGAGGAAACCGTCTTCATCCATGGCACCTAGGTCGCCTGTGTGCATCCAGCCGCCGCGTAGTACTTCGGCGTTCACGTCCGGCCGGTTCCAATAGCCTTTCATGATGTTCGGCCCGCGCGCAATCACTTCGCCCGGTTGGCCGGTGGGAACCTCGTTGTCGTGATCGTCTACAACCCGCACTTCAACGCCGGTGATCGGTTTACCGGCCGATTTCACCGGCGCAAATCGACGGTCCGTGTTTTCGAACCGATGGTCTTCATGGCAGAGCATGGTCAGCACCGGGCTCACTTCCGTCATTCCATATCCCTGGAAGAATTCGCAGTCGAGTTTTTCCATGGCTTGCTTGAGTAGAGGAAGCGGCATGGGTGACGCGCCGTAGGTGATTCTCTTCAGTGTGGAAAGATCGTAGCGATGGAAGTTGGGGTGATTCAGAACCATGTTGAGCATGGTTGGAACCAGGACCACCGAGGTGATGCGGTAGCGTTCGATGGCGCGAAGGGTCGCTTCCGGATCGAAACTAGCTAGGAAGCAATGCGTGACGCCGCAGAGCGTGAGCGCGTGAATGGCCCCGGCGTCGGCTAGATGAAACATAGGCGCGGCGTGCAGCCACTTGCCTTCCGATAGAAAACGCGCGGGCGGCATTAGGGAGTGGGTCGCGTTCGAATACACGTTGCGATGGGTGAGCATGGCTCCCTTCGGGCCTCCCGTGGTACCGCTGGTGTAGAACAATCCCACCAGATCGTTCTCGTCCGGATCATCGTGGGGCAAGACTCCCGTCTTGTCCGTTGTTTTCCAATCCACCAAACCATCCGGACAGTTCCCTGCCCCAGCAAACACGATGTGTTCCAGAGTGGTTGCACCTGCGCAAATTTGTGGAACCAGCGCAGCGAATCGTTCATCCACAAACAGGATCTTGCTGCCCGAATCATTCAGCGTGTAAATGATTTCGTTGATATGCCAGCGTGTGTTCAGCGGCACTATCAGGACTCCGGCGCGGGCGGTTGAATAGTACAGATCCAAGTACTCGGGCGAGTTCTGCATCAACACGGCGACACGATCGCCCTTGGACGCGCCTAACGCTATTAGCTTGCGCGCCGAGTCCTCGACTTGTTCGTAAAATTGCGCGTAGCTGATTTCCTGATCTTCATGCTGGATGGCGATGGAGCGGCCATGATAGCGCTTCGCGGTTCGAAGGCAATAGTTGACATTCATCGAATCACTCCCTGACGTTCGAGATCTTCGATCTCGGCGACCTTGAAACCGCAGCGGCCGAGCACTTCCCGTGTATCTTGGCCCAACGCTGGAGGCGGAGGGCCGGCACGATCGGGCAACTCGGTGGCCACTTCGCTGACGGTGCGAACTAGCGTGACGCAGCAGTCGCTGTCGCGTAGTTCCTCAAACCAAACGCGGGCGGATTTAGAACGGAAAGTGGATGCCACGCGTTCCTTCACGCGATCGTTGGGCTCTTCGAACTGCCGCGCGATCAGATCGTCCACGCCCAGACGGCGGCAAAGTTCAGCCCAGAATTTCGGCTCCAAGGCGCCTACGGCGAGCCATCGCGCGTCAGATGCTTGGTACAGGTTGTAGCACGCGAAGCGTCCACTGAGCACTTCGTTTCCGGGCATCGGCTCGCGGCCGGTATCTCGCCAGGCTGCGAGTGGAATGGTGAGCAGTGATGTCACACCCGCGTACATGGAGATGTCGACATGCCGGCCTTGGCCGGTTTGATGGCGGGCGAGGAGAGCCAGCAGAATCCCGTTGACGGCTTGCATGGAGCCGCCCACCAGGTCGGCGATTTGAACGCCCGGGATCACCGGAAGATTTAGGCTGAGGACGCCGCCCAGCGCCATGTAATTTACATCGTGCCCGGCTAGCTGCGCGTAAGGGCCTTGTTGTCCATAACCGGTGAGGCTCAGGTAAATCAATCGGGGATTCACTGCGCGCAGCTCGTCGTAGCCCAGCCCGAGGCGCGCCATTGCTCTAGGCCGGTTGCCTTCGATCAGCACGTCAGCTTTGCGAGCGAGCGAGAAAAATATCTCGCGGCCGCGGGGATGTTTCAGATCGATGGACACGCTCTTCTTGCCGCTGTTGGTGCGAGCGAAGACGGCTGGGTTCATATCCCGCGCATAATCGCCGGCACGCGGTTCCTCGATCTTGACTACTTCTGCTCCCCAGTCGGCCAGTTGCTGTGTGGCAACGGCGCCAGGGAGAAGGCGTGTGAGATCCAGAACCACAATGCCTTGGAGAACGCTCACGCCCGCGCCTTTACCAGAACTTTGTCGCTGTAAACTAAGACCGGCTCGCCATTTTGATTGAGGACGGTGGTTTCGAATGTCACCACTCCGCGGCCGGGGCCTTTCTGATCCCGGCCAGTGACTTTCTTTACTACGTGGATGGTGTCTCCAATAAATACGGGGCGCGTGAAACGCAGCTTATCGACGCCATAGAAAGCTACCACTGTGTCCTGAATCTGATTCATCTGGACGCTCAGGCCAGTGGAGATGCTGAAAATCAGCGCGCCGTGCGCGATGCGCTTGCCGAACGGTCCCTGCGCGGCAACCACCTCGTTCATGTGCAGCTCGACGAAGTCGCCCGAGAGGCCGGCGAAGTTCACGATGTCGGCTTCCGTCACGGTTCTGCCGCGTGAGGTGCTGACGTGGTCTATAACAAAATCCTCAAAGTGCAGGCTCAAGCGCTGCCTCCCTAGTATTGGTCATGACGCCTCACCCAGTCCATGCCGTTCTTGAGCGCGCTCTCGTCACGGCCTTTCGGCACGATGTCCAGCAGATTGTACGCTCCGATGAAATTCTCAAGTCCGCGGCCGAAGGACGAATAGGTGTGGAACACCTCGCCGCCGGCATTCTTACCGAACACGCTGATACCCGGACGCTCGCCGCCGGCAGAGTTTTCCATGCGGTAGTTATAATACGTCTCGCGCTTCTCTGCTTGTTCGGGGGTAAACGACACGTGGTAGTCGAAATTGAAGTCGCTACCGAACGACGAGAGCCATTTTAAGCTCCAACCCATCCGTTTCTTGTAGGCTTCCAGCTTCTCAAGTGGCGCTCGTGAAACTGTGACCATGGCGACGTCCCGATGATTTAGGTGGATGATGGAGGGGTTGTAGTGATCAGCAATAATCGAGCACGACTTGCAGCCTTCCTTCCAATCGGGATCGAACAAAAAGTGATAAACGATGAGCTGGCTCTTGCCCTCGAAGAGTTCGGCCAACGTCTCTTGGCCGTTAGGCCCGTCGAAAGTGTACTCCTTCTCGACTTTCTCCCACGGCAGGTTCTGGCGCAGCGTTGTCAACTCTTCGCGGAGCTTCGAAGACTCCTTCTCTTTTTCGAGTAATTTCTTGCGTGCGGCTTCCCATTCTTCATGGGAGACGACGGGGTGATCGGCCATTTGGATGCCTCCAGATCTTGACAGACGCGGCTCGCTGTCCTACCTTGAGAATTCTATGCGAAAAAAGGTAACGGTTGTTGGAGCTGGCAACGTCGGGGCCAATTGCGCCCTTCGGATTGCCGGCAAAGAACTGGCGGATGTCGTTCTGGTGGACATCGTGGAAGGCGTGCCCCAGGGCAAGGGACTCGATATTCTCGAATCCGGTCCCGTGGAGGGTTACGACGTCAATGTGATTGGCGCCAACGATTACGAGGCGACGGCGAACTCCGACATTGTGGTGATCACGGCCGGATTTCCGCGCAAACCCGGCATGAGCCGCGACGATCTGCTGCTGGCAAACTACGAAATCGTCAAAACGGCGACGGAGCAGGCCGTCAAACACTCGCCAAACTCGATTCTGGTATTGGTGACGAATCCGCTGGACGCGATGTGCTGGACTGCGTTCCAGATTTCCAAGTTTTCGAAGAACCGGGTGATCGGGATGGCGGGGGTTCTGGACACGGCGCGCTTTCGGACATTCATCGCGCAGGAGCTGGGCGTTTCGGTATCGAATGTGACGGCGCTGGTGCTGGGCGGCCATGGCGATACGATGGTCCCGATTTCGCGATTGACCAATGTTTCCGGTATTCCGCTGAGTGAATTGCTGGATCAAGCCGCGATCGACCGTCTGGTGGATCGCGCGCGCAACGGCGGCGCGGAGATTGTGAAATATTTGAAGACCGGCAGCGCGTACTACGCACCGTCCGCGGCTGCGGTAGAAATGGTGGAGTCGATTCTGAAGGATCAGAAGAAGGTTCTACCCTGCGCAGCGTATCTGGCAGGCGAATACGGCATCCAGGATTTGTTTGTCGGCGTGCCAGTGAAGCTGGGTTCGCGCGGGATCGAGAAGATCTACGAGATCAAGCTCCAGCCGGACGAGCAAGTAGCGCTAGACAAGAGTGCGGCGGCGGTGAAGGAGCTGATTGAAGTAATTAAGACGAAGATGTGAATCCAGAAGCCAGAATTCAGGAGCCAGAAGTTAGCTCCTTCCGACTTCTGGATTCTGGCTCCTGACTCCTGGATTCTCCTCCCCCGCTATACTGGAGCTTAATGCATGATATGGGCATTTTTTGGCTCCGCGTGGCCACTGTGCTATATGGGGTGGGGTTGCTGCACGCCATGGCGGTGCTGCTGCGGCGCAAGTCCGGATTTCTCAAGTATGCGCTCCTGGCGTTCCAGGCCGGAGTGGTTGTCCACCTGGTTGCGATTGTCGAGCTGACCATGGAAATCGGGCATCTGCCCGTCGACAATTTCTTTGAGTGCGCAACAGTTTGTGCATTTCTTATTGCTGTTTTGTTTTTGTTCGTCTATTGGCGCTACGATTTCGCCAGCCTCAGCGTCTGCATTTTTCCACTGGTATTTGTATTGACCCAGGTGGGCGCCATCCAGACGCCGATGCTTTCCTGGCCGAATCCCAGCGTGCGAAGCGCGTGGCTGCTGCTGCACGTCATGATGATTCTTTCCGGTTATGCGGCGCTCTTGTTGACCGCTGTGGCATCTGTCTTTTACCTGATCCAGGAACGGCAGCTCAAAATGAAGAAGGGCGTCAAGCTGTTCTCGCGCTTGCCTCCGCTCGGCACGCTGGATAATCTGATTACCAATTCCATGGGGTTCGGATTTGTGTTTATTACGCTGGGCGTAGTTGCGGGAAGCACCTGGGCGTCCATCGAATCGGGCACGGCGTGGATAAAAGATCCGCGCATCGCGCTCGCGTTCATTACATGGGGATTCTATCTCGCCATGGTCTTCCTGCGTGCCACCGCGGGATGGAGAGGCCGCAAAGCCGCGCTCATGGCGGTCGCGGTGCTATGCTGTTCGGCGCTCACCTGGGCCGCGCATGTGGGCTTGAGAGAGATGCTAGCCAGATGAAATTTTCCATCACAGGCGTGAATCACAAAAGTGCGCCGGTGGAGGTGCGCGAGCGCTTGGCCTTTGATGAGAACTCGCTTCCGGAAGCGCTGCTTGAGCTGAAACGGCGTCCGGGCTTTTGCGAAGGGATGATTCTTTCTACTTGCAATCGAGTGGAAATAGCGCTGACCTGCGAGGACGGCGTCGCATCCGGAGTGGCCGTGGATCAGTTCCTGGCCGACACCCGCCATGTCGCGCGCGACTGGGTGACGCCCTATCTCTACCGCTACGAAGACAACGAAGCGATTCTGCATCTGTTTCGCGTGGCCGCCAGCCTGGACTCCATGGTGGTGGGCGAGCCGCAGATTCTGGGTCAACTGAAGACCGCCTACGCATTGGCCAAGCAGCATGGCGCAGTCAACGGATTTCTGGATACTTTACTCACGCGCGCTTTCAGTGTTGCTAAGCGCGTGCGCACGGAGACTGAAATCGGGGCCAACGCCGTCTCGGTTAGCTACGCGGCGGTGGAGCTGGCACGCGAAATCTTTGGGACGCTGAGCGACAAGAAAGTCATGATTGTGGGCGCAGGTAAAATGTCGGAACTGGCTGCCCGCCATCTGCGGCGCAGCGGCGCCACTCACATTTTCGTCACCAACCGCACGCACGATCGCGCGGTGGAGATGGCGCAGCTCTTCGATGGCAAGATCGTCGACTACACGCAATTTATCGCTTTCTTACCCGAAGTGGACATCGTGATTGCGTCTAGCGGTGCGCCGCACTACATCATCGTGCGGGACGACATGAAGAAAGTCATCGAGGCGCGCAAGAACCGGCCGATGTTTTTGATCGATATCGCGGTCCCGCGCAACATCGAACCGTCCGTTAACAAGCTGGACAACGTCTTTCTGTACGATATCGACGACCTTCAAAAAGTAGTGGCTACCAACCTGGAGGGACGGCAACATTCGGCGGAAGAGGCGGAAGCCATCATCCACGAAGAAATGGAAAAGATGATGGCGCGGCTGAAGGCGCGCGAAGTGGTTCCCACCATCGTCAGTCTGCAGGAGCAGCTGGAACATGTCCGCACTTCGGAACTGGCACGCATGCGCGGCAAGTTCGGAACGCTGACGCCGGAACAGGAGCAGGCTCTGGACGCGCTTACCAAGAGCATCATCAACAAAGTCGCGCACGGACCCATTTCGGAGCTGCGGCGACAAGCCTCGCTGCCGGATGGCCATTACTTCATCACTACGATCCGAAAGGTTTTCCGCCTGGGCGACTAGCATGTTGACAATCGGCTCGCGAGGTTCGCAACTAGCGTTGTGGCAGGCGCGTTGGATTCAGGCGCGCATTCAAAGCTTCGGTGTGGAAACGCGCCTCGAAATCATCCATACCACAGGCGACAAGATCACCGACGTCGCGCTTTCGAAGGTGGGTACCAAGGGGCTGTTTACCAAGGAAATCGAAGAAGCGCTGCTGAGTAGGGCGATCGATCTCGCGGTGCATAGTTTGAAGGATATGCCGACTGAGCTGCCGGACGGTCTTATGCTCGCGGCCATCCCGGAGCGCGAAGATCCACGGGACGCGATGGTTGGACGCAGTCTGGACGCGCTGGCGTCCAAAGCCAAGGTTGGCACCAGCTCATTGCGGCGTGCTGCGCAGCTCCGGGCTAAGCGGCCGGATCTCGAGATCGAAAATATCCGGGGCAATCTGGATACGCGGCTCCGCAAACTGGATGAGGGGCAATACGACGCCATTGTTCTGGCGTCGGCCGGCTTGCGGCGATTGGGCTGGGAGAATCGTATCACGGAACTGCTAGATCCTGAAATAATGTGCCCGGCTGTTGGGCAAGGGGCGCTGGCTGTGGAGACTCGGGCGGATGGTGGTGAAGCCGAGCTGCTCGCCAAGCGGCTGGAACATCGGGAAAGCAGAATTGCGGTGACGGCCGAGAGGGCGCTGCTCGCGGCATTGGGCGGTGGGTGCCAGGTCCCGATCGGTGCTTATGCGACGGTGGATGGCGAGGTGGTGCATCTGCGTGCGATTATTGTGTCGCCGGACGGGACGGAAATTATTCGGAAGCGGGCCGGCGGCGCTTCGCGCGATGCCGCTGTTATCGGCCGCGCGCTTGGAGAAGAGCTGCTGGCGCAGGGTGGGCGGCAGATTCTAGAAGCTGTTTACGGCACAGCATGAGAATACGTGGCGCACGCACTCTTGCGTGCCGTGTTCGCACTCCTGCGAACACATGTTTGGATAGCAACACCGCAGGCGTTCACACGAGTGTGAACGCTGCAGGCAAGAGTGCCTGCGCCACGCGGACATGAGTAGGGTCTATCTGGTTGGGGCGGGGCCTGGGGATCCAGACCTGATTACGTGGAAAGGGCGCAAGCTGCTGGCGCTCGCCGATGCCGTGCTCTACGATCATCTGGCTAACGATCATCTGCTGGATCTCACGCGTAAAGATTGCGAGCGGATCTACGTCGGCAAAAAGAAAGCCGTGCACGCCTATCCGCAGGAAGAAATCTGCGCCATGATGATCGAGCGGGCTCGGCGCGGGCTCACCGTGGTTCGTCTCAAAGGGGGCGATCCATTTATTTTCGGCCGCGGCGGTGAAGAGCTGGAAGCGCTGGTGGAGGCGGGTATTCCGTACGAAGTGGTGCCCGGCGTGACATCGCCTCTGGGCATTGCCGCCTACAGTGGTGTGCCGCTGACACATCGGGATCATACCAAGGTGGTGACCTTCGTGACTGGCCACGATGTGCCCGCTATCGACTGGGGAAAAATCGGTCAATCGGAAACGCTGGTCGTGTTCATGGGCATTGCTGCTATTCGGGAAATCGCGAAAGAGATCATGTCGCATGGACGCGCTGGGGACACTCCCGCGATCGCGGTGCGATGGGGCACGCGGCCGAATCAGGAAACCGTGACGGGTACACTGGCGACTATTGCCGACGAAATCGAGAAAGTCCATCTGAAGCCGCCGGCGACGGTGATCATCGGCGAAGTGGCGGGATTGCATTCGAAGCTGGCTTGGTTTGAGAAGCTGCCGCTGTTTGGAAAACAGATTGTTGTAACGCGCGCGCACGATCAGGCCGGCGACTTTTCAGAACGCCTGCGCTCGCTCGGCGCGGACGCCGTCGAATTGCCCGTCATCTCCATTCAGCCGCCAGAGGATCCCGGACCGCTCGATCGGGCCATCGGGCACCTCACCCTTTACGATTGGCTGATCTTCACCAGCGTGAATGGCGTCCAATATTTCATGGATCGGCTGGACCGGTCCGATCACGATCTGAGATCGTTCAAGGCCCGGATTTGCGCCATTGGACCGGCCACGCGGCAAGCCATCGAGAATCTGCATTTGAAGGTGGATCTGATGCCGAAGGAGTACGTGGCTGAGAGCCTGGTGGAAGCTTTTCGGTCTGAACGGCTGCAGGGGAAGCGTGTGCTGCTGCCGCGCGCGGCTGTCGCGAGAGATGTGATTCCTACTGAGCTCGAAAGGCTAGGGGCGCATATAGAAGTGGTGGAGGCGTATCGTAATGTGATTCCTGAGGACGCCGCTGCCCGGGCGCATGACATTTTTTCGGCGGCGAAGAAACCGGATTGGATTACGTTTACCAGCTCATCGACTGTAAAGAACTTTCTTGCAATGGCCGGCCGGGATGTATTGGAGGGGATTCGGATTGCATCCATCGGTCCGGTGACGTCGGAGACTGTGCGCGAGCATGGGCTCAAAGTGGATGTAGAAGCCAAGCAGTTCACGATGGATGGATTGGTGGACGCCATCCTGAACGCTACCTAATCGCTCCCTTCTGGTCGCGGCTCATCCGGTGCAATCGACCTTTCGTCCGATTTGTTTCGCACCCTACAGCAAGTGGATCTATTCTAAGAGGGACATGATCGAGGTCCAACAACTTCGAAAGCAGTACGGTGACGTCATCGCGGTGAAGGATGTGACGTTCACCGCAAAACCGGGCGAGATCTTCGGGCTGCTCGGGCCGAATGGCGCGGGCAAGACGACCACGATCGGATGTATTTCGAGTTTGCTCACTCCTACTGCCGGCCACATTCGAGTGATGGGTCACGATGTGGTCCGCGATGGAGTGGCTGCGCGGCGAAGCATTGGAGTGGTGCCGCAAGAGATCGCACTCTACGACGATCTCTCGGCGTGCGAGAACTTGAGCTACTGGGGTGGTGCGCAAGGTCTTCGTGGCGCCCTACTACGCGACCGCATCACCGAGGTGCTGGAACTCACGGGACTCCTTGATCGAGCCAAGGAACCTATCAAGCGATTTAGCGGCGGAATGAAGCGGCGTCTGAATTTCGCGTGCGGTATTGTGCATCAACCCAAGGTCCTGTTGCTGGATGAACCCACGGTGGGCGTGGATCCGCAGAGCCGGGTGCGCCTGCTGGAGCTGGTTCACGAACAAGCAAAATGTGGCGCCTGCGTCCTCTACACTACGCACTACATGGAGGAAGCTCAGAGTCTCTGCGATCGGCTGGCGATCATCGATCACGGCGATATCATCGCGCAAGGCACGCTTGCAGAGCTACGCGCTCTGCTGGCCGAACGTGACCTGCTGCGGCTCACAGGCGTGTTTCGTCCTGACGCCATCCGGGAAGCGCTGGCGCGGCTGGAGGGCGTGGAGATTATTCAGTCCGACGAAACCCAGCTTTCTCTTTCTGTGAACGACGCTTCACATCGCCTGCCATTGCTTTTTGCGGCCATCAATACCGCCGGCGAAGTCCGCGGCACCACACTCACGCAACCGAGTCTCGAAAGCCTGTTCATCAAGCTGACGGGCAAGGAGCTGAGGGAATAAACATGCGTTTCGTTCTTACCAGCACCGTCAAGGACCTCCGCCGCATTCGGCGCGATCCGGTGACGCTTCTGACCTGGCTCGGCATCCCGACCTTTATTGCGATCATCCTGGTGGTTATTTTCGGACGTGGAGACGCGCGGCCGAACGGAAAGCTGCTGATCGTGGATGAAGATCAGGGGATCGGAGCCACGCTGCTGGCCGGCGCTTTCAGCCAGGGCGCGCTGAGCAATATGATCAGCATCGAAAAGGTGGAGCGCGAAGATGGACGGCGCCGCATCAATAAGGGAGATGCGTCCGCTCTTCTGATCATCCCTAAGAACTTTTCGATTGCGCTACTGGAAGGAAAGGCAGCCAATCTTCAACTGGTCCGCAATCCGGCGCAGCGAATCCTACCGGACATCATTGAAGAAGTGCTCTCCATGCTTACGGACGCTGCGTTTTATGTACAGATGGTGGCCGGTCCCCAACTTCGTGAGGCCGCCGCGATGACAGCGCCGACGGACAGCAGCATCGCCGGGATCTCGGTGAAGTTCAACCAGGCTGTTATAGGTACGCGCAAATTGCTGATGCCGCCTTTGATTCAACTAGAGACAAAAGTGATTGAGGAAAAAACAGACAAGCCGGGTGGATTCGCGGCGTTGATGCTGCCTGGCATGCTCTATATGGCGGTTTTCTTTATCGCCGGTGGGCTTGCCACCGACTTGTGGCGCGAACGAACTTTCGGAGCCCTGCGGCGCGTGGCCACGACGCCCGCTAGTTTCGGAGCATTTTTGGCCGGCAAGCTGATCGCTACATTTTTGGTGCTTTTGCTGGTTGGCGTATTCGGGCTAACCGTGGCGCATTTTCTCGCGGATTTGCGAGTCGCGAACTTCCCGCTGGCAGTTTTGTGGATTGCGGTCTCGGGCTGCGGCCTCTATCTGTTCATGATGCTGTTGCAGTCGCTGGCTTCGACAGAGCGCGTTGCCAGCATGCTGAGCAACTTTGTCTTGCTGCCTCTCACCATGCTGGGCGGAAGCTTTTTTCCCTTCGATTTGATGCCGAAAGGATTCGCGCAGATCGGACGCCTGACGCCGAACGGCTGGTCCGTCACCGAGCTTCAGAAAATCCTGGATGGCGCCATGGTGACACCGGCCGCGTTCGGCGCGGTAATTTTGTTCGTCGTGGCGGGGTGGTTGGTGGTGGGATGGCGCGTACGGAGGACCGTATGCTGAGAGACGCGCTCTACTTGGCTTACCGCGACCTGCTCTACCTGCTTCAGCGCCGCGAGACGTGGCTTTGGACGTTCATCATGCCGATCGTCTTTTTCTACTTTATCGGCAGCGTGACAGGCGGCTTCGGCAGTCATGAGAAGCGCGATCCCATCGCAATGATAGTCCCGCCGGACGCAGGGTTTCTCGCCGACGAACTGATCCGGCGGCTGGAACAGCGCAACTTTCAGGTTGTCCACACCGAGAATTTCTTCCGCGAGCTGCGCATTCCGCCGGGCTTTACAGCGACAGTGCTGGCGGGCAAGCCAGTGAAGTTGCAGCTGACACGATACGGCGCAGGAATCGATACCGACTACGATCAAACCCGAGCAGCGCGGGCCGTCTACACGGTGTTGGCTGACTTGGTTGCTGTCTCGTCCAAAGGCGGCACGCCAAACTCCACGAGTTTCGCTGAACTCGCCCGCCAACCGCGCCCGATAACACTGGATGTCAGCTCGGCCGGAAAACGCAAGTTTGCGCCGGTGGGTTTCGAGCAGGCCGTACCTGGCACGCTGGTAATGTTCACATTGTTGATAATGTTCACCAGCGGCGGCGCATCGTTGCTGGTGGAACGGCGGCAAGGCATATTGCGGCGCCTGGCATCCTCGCCGATGTCGCGCGGCGGGGTGGTGCTGGGAAAATGGGGCGCGCGAGTAACACTCGGATTCATCCAGATTCTGTTTGCGATGGCGGCCGGTACGATCCTGTTCAAGGTGAATTGGGGCGATCATCTGGGCGCGATTTTTGTGCTG
>JBEKJJ010000151.1:0-17544 GCA_050011295.1 Bryobacteraceae bacterium | reverse complement strand
TATCCTCGAAAGTGGCTATGAAAAAACTCATTGGACTTGGGACGATGTTTTTGATGGTAAGCCTAACTGGTATCGCGCAGGAGCGTGCACGGGAAGGCCAACAACATGGTAGTAAGCCGGAAGTAGGTGGAGGGTACATTCCCAAAAAGGGCCCCGCTCCCGCCAAGGCTTCGCCGCACGCGCAACCAGCCCCGGCGGAGAACCGCAAATTCAACGACAAAGAGGGACATCCGGAGGCACCCCACGTCCACACCAATGGTCAGTGGGTAGGCCATGATACTGGGCGCGGCGATGCCAATTATCATTTGGACCATCCCTGGGAGCATGGACATTTTACGGGTGGCATAGGCAAGGGCCACGTGTGGCATCTCGGTGGTGGCGGACCGGGCGGGTTTTGGTTTGGCGGTTTCGGTTTCAGCGTCGCCCCCTTCGATGTCGGCTTCGTCAATGGCTGGCTGTGGGATACCGACCAGATTGTAATCTATGACGACCCCGACCATCCCGGTTGGTATCTGGCCTACAACGTCCGGCTGGGTACGTACGTTCACGTGATGTATCTGGGCCCGCACTAACGCACTGAGTAAACCCCGGAGCGGGTTAACAACCCGCTGCAGGATGACATCCTGCCCCACGATCCGGCTTGTTATTCTAAAGAAGACAAGCGCATGCCGGGCGGCTCCATTAATCGCGTTGCCGGTCTATTCCTTCTCGGAGCGTTGGCGCTCGCGCAGACACACTCGATCGCTCCTGTAACAACCAATACCGACGGGATCGCGTTCTTCGAAAAGAACATTAGGCCGCTGTTGGCGGAGCGCTGCTACGGTTGCCACAGCATCATGATCAAGGCACCTATGAGTGGCTTGCTGCTGGATTCCCAAGCCGGGATGCTGCGCGGCGGCAAGACGGGAATCCCGGTCATCGTCGCCGGGAAGCCGGAAGAAAGCTTGCTCATTGCCGCAGTCCGCCGGGTGAACAAGGATCTCCAAATGCCGCCCGGGAAAGCGCTGGAAGCGGCTGAGATCGACAATCTGACGGAGTGGATCAAGATGGGTGCGCCCGATCCTCGCACGGAAGCGGCTCCCGTCGCCTCGCTTCCAACGCCCGCTTACGACTGGGATAAAGCGCGCCGCCACTGGGCGTTCCGTCCGGTTCGCGATTCGAAGCCTCCTCAAGTGGCTGCGGCCGAATGGCGGCAATCGCCGGTTGACCAATTCATCAAAACCAAGTTGGACGCGAAGGGGCTGGTGCCCGAGCCACGGGCGAGCAAACTTGCTCTCATTCGGCGGGTGACCTATGACCTTACAGGGCTGCCGCCCACGCCCGGCGAAGTGGATGCGTTCCTGAAAGACACCTCGCCGCGGGCATTCGAAAAAACAGTGGATCGCCTGCTCGCATCCCAGCAATATGGCGAGCGCTGGGGCCGGCATTGGCTGGATGTGGTGCGCTACGCCGACACCGCCGGCGACAACGCGGATTTTCCGGTGCCTGCCATGTATCGCTACCGGAATTGGGTGATCGCGGCGTTCAATAAGGACGAGCCATACGACCAGTTCGTGCGCGAACAGATTGCCGGTGACATTCTGGCGTCGAAGGATAACTTAGTTTCCCGAAACAAAGAGAAATGGCAGCAGGAAATCATTGCAACCGGCTATTTGGCCAACTCGCGGCGTTTTGGCTCTTCGGTGGGCGAGTTTCACCTCACCATCGACGACACCATCGACAACCTGGGCCGTGGGATTTTGGGGCTGAGCGTCGGTTGCGCGCGCTGCCACGATCATAAGTTCGACCCCATCCCGAATGCCGACTATTACGCCCTGTACGGCATCTTCCAAAGCACCAACTATCCGCATCCGGGGACGGAAACTTTCCCGCACACGCATGGATTCGTGGCGCTGAAGCCGGAACTGGCGTCCACGTTGAAGCAGTTCGAAGAAGACCTGTCGGGGATTGACCGCCGGCTCCACGATATCCAGAATGGCAAGGAGAAATTCGCGAGTGATGCCGAAAAGAAGGCCGCCGAGAAAGAGACCAGGGACAAGCTGAGCAAACTGGTGGCGCTTTATCCTTACTTCGACAAAGCTTACGCGATGACGGAAGGCACGCCGGTCAACGCGCACGTGTTCATCAAGGGCGAGCCGGCGACATTGGGTCCGGAAGTGCCGCGCGGATTCCCCAAGATTTTGGGTGGTCAAGAAGTGCCGGCTGATGAACCGGGTAGCGGGCGGCTGGAACTGGCGCAATGGATCGCCGATCCAAAGAATCCCTTGACGGCGCGAGTGATTGTGAACCGGGTGTGGCAATGGCATTTCGGCCAAGGTCTGGTGGCCACGCCGGACGATTTTGGAACGCGCGGTGAAGCGCCATCGCATCCCGCGCTGTTGGATTATCTGACCAGCCGATTCATCGCGGGCGGTTGGTCCATCAAAAAGCTGCACAAGCTGATGGTGCTGTCGCGCACGTACCAGTTGGCCTCGGCCGACAACACAGCGAACGCCTCGAAAGACGCAGCGAACAAGTTTCTTTGGAGGTTCAATCCACGCAGGCTGGATGCCGAAGAGATCCGCGATTCGCTGCTCGAGATCAGTGGGAATCTGGATATGGCGCCAGGCGCGGAACAGCCCTTTCCGCCGGAGATGCAGTGGAAATACACGCAGCACGAAGCGTTTATTGCAAGCTATCCCACCAACAAGCGCTCAGTGTATCTGATGCAGCAGCGTATCCGGCGGCAGCCGTTCCTGGATCTTTTCGATGGCGCCGATCCGAACGCGGTAACGGGGCGGCGTCCTGAAACAACCACGGCATTGCAGGCGCTGTATACGATGAACGACCCGTTTTTTCACGAGCAAGCGGATGCTTTAGCGGTGCGCGTTGCCATGCGATACAGCTCCGATCTGGAGCGGCTGCGCTATGCATACAAGCTGGTCTACGGAAGGGCACCGGCGCCGGACGAAATCCGCGACGCCAGCCAATTTTTGATTCACGCGAGGGAATCGCTCGCCGGAACTTCTTTGTTGGAGGACCGGATGTATCGTGAAGCATGGGCCAGCCTGATGGGGGTTCTGCTGAGTAGCAATGAATTTCTAACTTTGGATTAATAAAATGCCTATGGATTTTTCTCCCATCACGCGGCGGCAGAGCATACGATCCTTGTTTCTAGGGTCCAGCCTGTTCCCCGCGCTGCTGAGCGAGTTGCTGGCGAAGGACGCTGCGCCGGGCTCCGACAATCCGCTGGCGCCGAAAGCTCCGCATTTCCCTGGCACGGCCAAGCGCGTCATATTCATTTACCTGAGCGGCGGCATGTCGCATATCGATTCGTTCGATCCCAAGACCAAGCCAGCTTCGGACGGTGAGAACGGCAAGAAATTCCTGCCCTCGCAGTGGGCTTCGAAACCGCGCGGGAAATCCGGCATCGAAGTGACCGACCTTTTTCCGCATATCGGAGATTCAGTGGACGACCTGTGCATCATCCGCACCATGCATGGCGATCATAACGATCATTTCCAGGCCACGCTCGGGATTCACACCGGGTCAGTTACATTTCAGCGCCCCAGCATTGGCTCGTGGGTAACATTCGGATTAGGCACCGAGAATCAGAATCTGCCGTGCTACGTGGTGCTGGCACCGCTCATGCCCTATGCCGGGAGCCAGGTCTGGTCGTCAGATTTTTTGCCGGGCGTTTATTCCGGCACGCGCATCACCAGCGGTCCCGAGCCCATTCCGGATCTCAACCGGCGCGCGCCTTCGGCCGAGCTGCAGAAGCTGGAGTTGAGTTTGCTCGACAAATTCAACCGCAAGCATGCGCGCGAGCATCCCGGAGATCCCATGCTGGATGCGCGGATCAAATCTTACGAGACGGCATTCGGAATGCAAATGACCATGCCGCAGGTGCTGGATCTAGGCAAGGAGACCGACGCCACTCTGAAGTTGTATGGCATGGAACGCGGAACCACCACCGGATTCGGCTGGCAGTGCATTGTCGCGCGCCGCATGATCGAGCAAGGCGTGAGATTTGTGGAGCTGATCGATACCGGATCCAGCAAGAATTGGGATGCGCACTCGGACGTTCGTTCGCATGAGCCGCTGGCGCGCAAAATCGACCAGCCGATCGCGGGGTTGCTGGCGGATCTGAAGTCGCGGGGATTGTTGAAAGATACGCTAGTTGTTTTCACTACGGAATTCGGGCGCACTCCGCGGGCCGAGGGTGCAATCGGACGCGGCCATTTCAACAAGGCTTATTCATCGTGGATGGCGGGCGGCGGCATCCAAGGCGGAATGGTCTACGGAAAAACGGATGACCTGGGCGCAAGCATCGTAGAGAACGGTTGTCACGTCCACGATTTTCACGCCACTATTCTGCACTGCCTGGGCTTCGATCACACCAAGCTGACCTTTCGCCACGGGGGCCGGGACTACCGGTTGACGGATGTGGCGGGCAATGTCGTGAAAGAGATTTTGGCGTAGCGTGATCGGCTAGAACTCCAGCGCCGTAGGTACTGCCTGTTGTTCAGCTATTTCATAAAGTCTGTACTGTGAACAGACGATGGACACCTAAGTACAAAATGGTTCCCGAATTCAAAGACGCATGGGGCGCAACCCCTGATATTTCTGCTGCTTTCGCGCTGCGGCGGGCTCGTTTGTTGGAAAGACGGCGCGAGGCGCGCTATCCCACTCAGGATGCCGCCGAGGTCGAGGTGCGGCACGGTGAGATGCTGCGCATGCCCGCCATGGTGGTGGATGTCTCGCGCTCCGGATTGCGCCTGGAACTCCCGGCTGCGGTGGGGCGGGGCGAGCAGGTAAAGATCAACCTGCCCAGACAGGTAGTTATTCTGGGCGAGGTCCGCTATTGTCGGCGATCCGGCATGATCTTTTACGCCGGCGTCTTGATTCTGGATGTCTTTCAGGCTCAGGCCGCGCCTGGAGACCACATCTCGGCCGATGAAATGAGTTTCTTCCTGGTGGGCAAGGGGTTGGCAGTCGCCGACATCATTCGGCTGAGGGAACATCTGATTGAGTGCGAACCCTGCCGGATTCGGTTGGGTGAAACGGACGCGAAGTTGAATCCCGCGCGACGCCGCAAGACTTAGTCCGCGCTGGCTTGTGCCACCATATTCCATGGGGCGCAAACACTGAGCGGAAATCCTGAATCCAAGAACGAAACGGGCTGGCTGGCCGATCTTATTTACACCGGGGGCGTGTTTGAAACCGGGCTCGCGATGTTTGCGGACGATAGCGGCCGGATTACACGCTTTTCGCGCGACACAGCCGATCTGGCGAAGGCTGAACGGCTGCGAAGTCGGGCCATCTTGCCGGGGCTGGTGAATGTTCACTCGCACGCCTTCCAGCGCGTCATCCGGGGACGCACCGACTATCGGAGCGGCGCCGAGCGCGACACATTCTGGACCTGGCGCGAGGCCATGTATCACGCCGCCAACCTGCTATCGCCCGAAGAAATCTATCATTCCGCGCGCATGGCGTATCTCGAGATGCTGCTCTCGGGGATCACCACTGTCGGTGAGTTTCACTATTTGCATCGTGCACCCGGCGGGATTCCGTATGAAGATCGTAATTTGTTGGCCTGGCAGGTTCTGCGCGCCGCGGATGAAACCGGGCTGCGGATCTGCCTGTTGCGTACTGCGTACGTGCGAGCGGGTTGGCGTAAGCCGGAGGATCCCGGTCAGGCTCGCTTTCTGACTCCACGCTTTGAGGATTTCATCGGGGATACCGAAGGCGTACGCGGCGCGCTGCCACGCATCTCGCGTCCTGGGCGAGCCTGGGTGGGTGTTGCGCCGCATAGCGTGCGAGCGGTTCCTCTGGATTATCTCTGTGATGTTGTGAGCTACGCGCAGTCCGAGCACTTGCCGGTTCACATCCACGTTGCGGAGCAGCCGGCGGAGGTGGAGGCGTGCCTGGGCGAATATGGCAAACGGCCCGTCGAGCTGCTGCATCAACATGGCATTCTGGAATCGCACTTCACAGGCATCCACGCGATTCACATTACGCCGGAAGAGGCGGATTATTTGGGTCAGGCGAAAGCGCGAGTCTGCGCCTGTCCCACATCTGAGCGGAACCTGGGCGATGGCGCGGTCCCGGCGGATCGATTGTTCGCGGCCGGCGCAGGAATCTGTTTTGGTTCGGACAGCAATGTGCAGATTGACTTGCTAGAAGACGCACGTTTATTGGAGTATCATCTGCGCATGAATAAACTGGAGCGGGTGGTGCTGGCTCCGGGCTCGGAGAAAGACGCGCTGGCGCGGCGACTGTTCGCGAGCGCTACGGAAACGGGTGCCGAAAGTCTGGCCGCGCCGGTGGGGCGCTTGGAGGTGGGCCGCCAGGCCGATTTCTTCACCGTGGATCTTGATGATCCATCCGTGGCTTGCGCGGGAGATGCATTGTTGAACCACGTGGTGTTTTCGCTGGAACGTACGGCCGTGCGCGAGGTCGCGGTAGGTGGAGAGTTCGTGGTTCGCGATGGGCGGCATCCTTTATCGGAAGAAATTGTTCGCAAATTCGCCGTGGTGCAACGGAATGTGTGGGGCGCCGCGTGAAGAGCGTGGTCGACTACTTGCTCGACTTGGTGGCCATCCCCTCGGTGTCGGCAATGAGCAATCGGCCGGTGATCGATTACGCATTGGGCCATTTGGATCCGAGGGTGTGGCGCACCAAGGTTTATCGATATCGCGACCCGGCCGGCCTTGAAAAGGTGAATCTCGTGGCGACGACGGGGGAGGGCGTAGCCGAGCTGCTGCTGGTCTGCCATACCGATACAGTGCCTTTCGATCCAGCGTGGCCGGAAGCTGTGCATCCGCAAGTCCGCAACGGAAATCTGTATGGACGTGGAAGTTGCGATGTGAAAGGATACCTCGCTTGCGTTCTGGCTGCGGTTTCGGAGCTGGACGTGCGCCGCTTGTCGAAACCCCTGGCGATCTTGCTGACTGCCGATGAAGAAATCGGTTGTGTCGGCGCGAAATATATCGCCGGGAAGAATGCCATTCGTTCCCGCTACGCGATCGTCGGCGAACCAACTGGACTGCATCCGGTCCGGGCTGGCAAGGGATACGCGTTGGCGGAAATCGTAGTACAGGGGAAAGAAGCGCACAGTGCGTTCCCGGCTCGTGGGCGCTCGGCCATCTATGATGCCGCGCGCGTGGTCGCACGGTTGGAACAGGTTGCGAAGAAACTGGCCAGACGGAAGAATACCGATTTCGACCCACCCTACACAACGCTGAACGTGGGATTGATCCGCGGCGGCACGGCGAAGAATATCGTTCCGGGCGAATGCCGCATCACAGTGGAGTGGCGGCCTGTCCCCGGCGACGATCCGAGCAGGCCGGCGGTGCTGATCCAAGAAGAGCTAGCACGTTTGAGCCGGCGATATCCGGGTTTCGACGCCAGGCTCGATGTTCAGCGTGTCGACCCTGCGTTCGATCCTTCGCCAACCGATGAGCTGTCGACTCTGATCCAGTCGCTCTCGCGCCGAAGCCCTAGCACAGTAGCTTTCGGCACGGAGGCCGCGCATCTTCGCTCCCTTACAACTGAGACGATTGTTTTCGGTCCTGGAAACATGGAAACGGCCCACAAAACCGGGGAATTCGTGCCAACCTCGGAGTTGAATAAATGCGTGGCGATACTTAAGACGGTGGTCGAAAGGATGTGTGCGGCCGGTGGTTAGCACGCGAGCTTTGCGCCGATTATCAATCGGCGCGCAGGTTGGCAACCTGCCCCACAGCGCTACTCGAAGCGCAAGGCCGTCAGCGGATCTACTTTTGCGGCACGCCGGGCTGGGATATAGCAGGCTAGTAGGGCCACGCCGATCAATGCCGCGGCGGCGGAAGCCATAGCCACTTCGTCGTGACTCGAGACGTCGAACAGTAACGTGGCTAGGAAGCGTGTCAGTGCGAGCGAAGCTGCTAGCCCGATGCCTGTTCCGACAGCCGCCAGCAGCATTCCGTGGCCAAGAACCATCCGAAGAATATCGGTTTGCCGGGCGCCTAGCGCCGAGCGGATGCCGATCTCGCGGGTTCGCTGCGCCACCCAATAAGAAACCACGCCATAAATGCCGATACTCGCCAGCAGCATCGCGCAGCCGGCGAACGCGGCCAGAAGGATGGTAGACATGCGGCGGCCGGAAAGCGAATTGGAAACTACATCTTGCATAGTCCGTACATTGAAAATGGGCTGTTCTTTATCCACTTCGGCCACTCGTAGCCTCACTGCGGCGGCTAGCGTTCCGGGTTCGGCAGTGGAACGGATCACCAGCGTCATTGAGCCGGTTGGTGTTTGAGGATGCGGCACGTAGATTTCGGAAGTTGTCGATGCGTCCAGGGCATCGCCCTTGACATCTGCGACCACGCCGACGATCTCCTGCCAGTTGGGTTTATCGCTAAGCTGGATATCCAGGTGCTGGCCGATCGGATCCTGATTGGGCCAGAAACGGCGAGCGAGGGATTCATCGATGATGGCCACGGTATGGGCGTCGCGGCCATCCTGCTCAGTGAACCACCGGCCGCGCAGCAGCCGAACGCCCATGGCACGGAAATAATCCGCCGTGACGATGCTCTTTTCGGATAACGGAAGTTGGTTGGGAGGGAAGGTGCGGCCCTGAATCTGAAAATCGCCGTTCATCCCGCCGCCATCCAGCGGAAGATTGATGATGGCGCCGGCCGAGAGCGTTCCGGGAAGGTTTCGAATTCGGCCGATCAGATTGTCGTAGAAGGCAATCTGCTGGGCGTCCTCCTTGTATTTCGAGGACGGGAGCGAAATATCCATGGTCAGGACGTTCTCAGCATGAAAGCCTGGATCCACAGCCAGGATTCGAGCGAAGCTGCGCAGCAACAATCCCGACCCGACCAATAGCAGCGCGGCGACGGCGATCTGCGAAACCACTAAAGCGCTGCGCAGCCGGCTACGGGCGGAACCGCTGGGTTGTGACCAGCCATCCTTCAATGTTTCATTCAAGCCCGACAGCGAAATCTGCAGCGCCGGTGCCAGACCGAAAAGGGCTCCGGAGAGCAGGGAAGCGAACACCAGAAAGGCAAGCACTCGCCAGTCGATGGCGAAGCTTTGAGGGCGGGGGATACTTGCCGGCCACGCCAGCCGCAGCAGTTCTGAGCCCCACAGCGCCAGTAGAAAGCCGCCAATGCCGCCGAGCGATGAAAGCAGCAAGCTCTCGGAGAGGGTCTGTGAGATCAAGCGTCCGCGTCCGGCGCCTAACGCGGCGCGAATGGCGAACTCCTTGGCTCGCGCCGACGCCCGGGCTAGCAGGATATTCGCGACGTTGGCGGTGGCAATTAGCAAAAGAAATCCGGCGGCGCCCAGCAGCAAAAGCAAGCCGAGACGGACGTTGCCGAACAGTTGCTCCCGCAGCGGAGCAGCGGTGATTCCGTGATCGGTTTTGTACTGCTGCTGCAGCCGGTGGGCCAGAACTTTGAGATCCGAGCGGGCTTGATCGATACCGACGACGGCTTTGAGCCGGGCTATGACTCGCAGATAATGCGTCCCGCGCTGGGCGTACGGAACGGCCCGTTCGAGCGGCATCCAGAGCTCGGCGTTGCGCGGCCCCAAGGTTTTTAGCGGCGTGCTATCCACGACGCCGACCACGGTGTAATTGGTGCGGTTCAGTGTGATGCTTTTGCCGACGACGTCGCTCGCGCCATTAAACTCGCGCCGCCACAGCTCGGGGCCGATCACCACGACGGGATTCGCTCCCGGCTGATGTTCCTCGGCGCGAAATGTCCGGCCGGCGATCGGCTGAACACCCAACATCGAAAAATAGTTCTGGGAGACCAGGACTCCTTGGACGCGCTCCGGTTCCCGGCGGCCAATCAGGTTCAGACTCGCGGGAAACTGGCCGGCTACTTCAGCGAATACCTGATTGCCTTTACGCCAGTCCTCAAATTCGGGGTAGGAGGCGGGCGTAAGGTCGCTGGGCGGCTGCAGGTCAGTGAGGGAGACTAGCCGTTCGGGGTCGCTGAAGGGCAGTGGGCGCAACAGATACGCGTTCACGACTGTGAAGATAGTGGTATTGGCGCCGATCCCGAGTGCTAGCGTCAAAATCACCACCAACGCGAAGCCGGGCTTTTTGGCGAGCGTGCGGAGCGAGTATTTCAGGTCGTTGAGCAGCATTGGCATTTAGACGTGGGATCGCCCCTGCGGATAGGGGAGAATTGAGGGATGCGGCCGCTGCGTGGCTCCTTCTGGGTGTTCGTGCTCTACGACGTGGCCGAGGAGATTGAGCTTTCGAAGCTGCGCGAGCTGGTGGGAGCTGAGCCCATCCCCCAGCAGCCCGGTTTTAAACATCCTGCGCCTGAGTATGTTCGTTTCGAACGGCCGCCTGCTATCGAGTATCCGCCGCCGCTCACCTTGGAGAGCGGCGAAAAATTCGAGGTGCGGATCAAGTATTTTGACTACGGTGTGGTCAGCATTGAGCTGCAATTGGAGTTCGAAGCCGATTGGAATGAGCTGGTGCATCTATCGAATCGATGGATACTGGCGCCGGAGTTGGAAGCGCGTACCGCGGAGCTGCTGCGTCCCCGGCTGGAGCGGGCCGCCGCTGCGTTGACGCAGCCTTATTCGCCGAGGCTCAACGAGGATTATTACATCATCCATTTGCGCGAGGCTGTGGATGAATCCGGCACGCCGATGCCGGCGCCCGTGATGCTCGCTACGCGCGGCCAGGAAATCTCGCAGATTGTGCGCGGCGAATCCACGCCGCTTTCGGATGGCGAGCGCAACGAGGTGCTGCAGTCCAGCCTTTCTTATTATCCGAGCGACTTGCTGGTAGTTGGTTGGGTGGCGGCGCTGGTGTACGATAATGCGGCGGGCGCCGCGCCGACCATCCAGTTATTGGAGTATGCCAATACGCAGTTGCTGGAATTTCGCCATTACGATGATGTTCTGACCCGTGTATTGGAGGAAGTTTATGACCGGCTGGAAAGTCACGGGAGTTTCCTGCGACGTTGGAGAATGGCACGTGAAGCGGAGCGGCTCAATACCTTGCGTTTGGATGTCACGGAGCTGACTGAGCGAACAGATAATGCCATCAAATTCTTGAGCGATATGTTTTATGCGCGAGTCTACCGGATAGCGGCCGCCCGCGTGGGTGTTACCGATTATCGCAACCTAGTGGAGGAGAAGCTACGCACGGCCGCGGATTTGTACCAATTCATGACCAACGAGTTTCACCAGGCCCGGGCGTTTGTGCTGGAGGCGATGGTGGTGATGATCCTGGTGATTGAGCTGCTGCATTTATTTCACGGGGGTTGGTGAGGTGTTTTTCAATGCGGTATCAAGCTGGTCCAGCTGGTTTTGGAGCTCAGTCAGTTTGTCCTGTTCGAGACGTAGCTGCTGTTCGCAATCTGTCACTGCTGTTTGTCTTTGTTGTTCGTCGGGGAGCACGACGGTATCGATATAGGCTTTGATCCTAGTTAATTCATCGTCGCTCTGCTTTTGTTCAACGGCATTGCTGGCACCGGCACGTTTGTCCTCCGCGCGTTTCACTTGCACCGACAGGTCGGCGCGCCTGGATTGCGTCTGCGCGAGCTTTGAGCGGGCGTCATCCAGCCGCTGAACGTTCCTGGCGACTGCGGCTTCTTGGAACTGAACGCGATAGATCAAAATGTGGGCCCTCTCGACCGCCGCAGTGGTGGTCTTCAATTCCTGGCGCAGTTGGCGGACCTCTTCCAGCAAGAGCCGCAACGTTTCGGAGTCAGAGGAAGGCGTCTGGGCGAAGGCGGAGCCCGCTAGCAACGGAAGTATGAGAAGACAGAACAGCTTTTGAGGCATTCCTCATTCTCGTGCAAGTCGAGCGGGCCGTAAAGTTTTTTCCAATTTGGCCGATAATTCCACCGTGGGCGACCTGTATCTCGAATCACGTCTGGACTTTCTTCGCAGCACACAGAATCCGGATGGGGGTTGGGGATATTTTCCAGGCAAACAGTCCTGGCTGGAGCCGACCACGTATGCGACGCTCGCGCTGCATGGCACGCCCGGCGCGAACGTTCCGCTCGATCGCTCATGGAAGCTGATTCGATCCTGGCAGACGACGGAGGGAAGCTTCCGGCCGAGCGGTCAGGTGGAGGGTGGAACCTGGGTGACCGCGCATGTGGTGACGCTGGCTTCGGTGCGCGGCGTTTATGACGATGGCGTGCGCCGTTCTGTGGATTGGATGCTGAGCGTGGTGGGCGTAGAACATAATTTGGTGATGCGTGCGGCATCGTTGCTGCACCTGCTCAAGACCAAGCTGGATGTCTCGCACGAAGGTTGGCCGTGGCGCGAAGGGAACGCCACCTGGATTGAGCCCACCGTGCATACGCTGGTGGCGCTCAAGAAGATTTCCGGACATTATCAGGGCGGGGAGTTGGCGCATCGCGTTCGGGATGGCGAAGCGCTGGTGCTCAGCCGGCGCTGTAGCGATGGCGGATGGAATTGCGGGAATCCCAATGTATTGGATTTCGATCTGCCGTCTTACCCCGAAACCACCGGGCTCGCGCTGCTGGGGCTGCAGGGACGCAGTGCCGCGGAATTGAGCGGGCCGATGGATGTGGCGCGCCGCTTCCGCGAGGAAACCAAATCGTCGCTTGCGAAAGCCTGGCTCACTATTGCGCTGCGTTGCCACGGCCAGAATCTCAGCGCTCCCGCAAGCGAGGGCAAAGCCCCTGCCGACATTATGCTCGCGGCGCTGGAAGCGCTGGGGCATCCGAAGGGTAATTACGGCTTGTTGCGCACGGAGGGCCGCGCATGACTCGTAGACAATTCTTCCCGTTGGTGGGCGTAGCGGCTACTGCTTCCTACGCCAGCATCAAGCTCCAGAAGCCGCCCAAATTGTCGGATGGTCCGGCGGGGAACTCGGCCGTCGCAATTATTCGCGCGCGGTCCTATTCGGAGGATCTGGTTAGCCGCATGCTGGAAGGCGTGCGGCAAACTGGGCTGGACGCACGCGGCAAGCGCGTGCTGCTAAAACCCAACTTGGTGGAGTTCGAGTCATCCACGGTGATCAATACTGATGCCACGATCATCGCGGCTGCGGTTGAGCTGTTCCATCGTTTGGGTGCGTCCGAGGTCCGCATCGGCGAAGGGCCTGGCCATCGGCGCGATACGCTGGACCTGGCGGACGATGCACGTTACCGTTCCACTATCCCGAAATTCGAATCCATTTTCACGGATCTCAACCGGGACGATGTTTCCCCGGTGAGAGGCTTTGCCGATGAGCCGGAATTCTATTTTCCAAACAGCGTGCTGGGGGCCGATCTGATTGTCTCGTTGGCCAAGATGAAAACGCATCATTGGGCGGGCGCCACGCTATCCATGAAGAATCTGTTCGGGCTGGTTCCGGGAGCTGTCTATGGATGGCCGAAGAACAAGCTCCACTATATCGGCATTCCTCGCTCGATTGTGGAGCTGAGCCGGCATTTCCGAAACACCTTCGCCATTGTGGACGGTGTGGTTGGTATGGAGGGTAATGGGCCGATTCAGGGGACGCCGAAGCCGGCCGGGGTGTTGGTGATGGGCAGCGACTTAGTGGCTGTGGATTCCACCTGTTGCCGCATCATGGGAATCGATCCGGAGAAGGTGGAATATTTGCGTATGGCGGCTGAGCTGGGGCATGTGCATCCCGGGCGGATTGAGCAGCGGGGCGAGACCATCGCGTCCGTGCGGACGAATTTCGCTCTGATCGAGGAATTCAGCGGCTTGCGGCTGGTTTGATATGCAAGTGGTGCAGGCTTCAGCCTGTGAGGTGGAGCGGGCGCCGAGGGCTATTCGCGGGGCATGGCCCCGCGCCACTGCCACTAGGGGCACATCTACAGCGACTTGGGCCGTCATTCTCATTGCTGGGTTGATTCCGCTGGTGGGGCGTGCGCTGCTGCTGCCGGTGCTGGGTGTGCCGAAGCCCGCCATTCAGGACGAATTTGCCTATTTGTTGGCTTCGGATACGTTCGTCCACGGGCGGCTCACTAATCCCACGCCTCCGATGGCGGAGCATTTTGAGACCCTGCAAGAGCTTTTGCACCCCACGTATGCGTCGAAATATCCGCCGTTTTCTAGTTTGGTGATGGCGTTCGGCCAAAAGTTCTTCGGCGAACCGTGGATCGGAGTTTGGCTGAGCATGGGAGTGCTATGCGCGACGCTCTGTTGGTCGCTGCTCGGTTGGCTTCCGCCCATATGGGCAATAGTTGGCACGCTGGCCGCGATATTGCGGATAGGGATTGTCAGCTACTGGACCGAGACATATTGGGGCGGAACGTGCGCTGCTATCGGAGGGGCGCTGGTGATTGGGGCCGTCCCGCGGCTGATTCGCCTGCCGCGCGCTTCCACTGCGCTGGCGTTGGCTGTTGGTCTCGGGATTCTCGCCAATACACGGCCGTATGAGGGATTGTTGCTGGCTGCGGTGTGCCTGGGCTATCTGACAGTGGTATTGGTCCGCCGCCGGGTTGGCTTAGGCCGCCTCATTCGAAGCGTGATCCTGCCGATGGCGCTGCTGCTCGCGCCCGTCTTCACGTGGATGGGCTATTACAACTACCGCGTCACTGGCCATCCACTGGAAATGCCGTATGTGGCCTACGACAAGCAGTACGCCGCTTGGTCACCCTTGTTGTGGCAGACCGAGGCGCGTCCGGCGCCAGCGTACACCAATGCCGTGATCCGCGATTTTTGGCTGGTGGCGTTCGAGTCTGAATATCGGTTTATCCACGAACACGTATTGAAAACGCGCGTGTCCGATCTGTTGGGGTTGGCTCGATTCTTTCTAGGCTGGCCCATCGTAGTTTGCATGCTTGCCTTCGCCGTGCCTTTGTCAAAAGATCGCAAAGCCCGCCGCGCTTTTCTGATGTGCATGCTGTTCTACGCCGGATGCGCCATGGACGCCCGGCTGTTTCCGCATTATGCGGCGCCCGGGATCGCCTTCGTATATTTGCTGGCGGCGTTGGCGTTACGCACGGCGTGGCTCCACGCACCGGGCTCGGGAGCGGAACGGCGGATGCTCGCGGCAGGGTTGGTGGCATTGTTCGTGGTGACCACGGCAGTGGGTTTATTCAACCCAAAGAACCGGTTCTACTTCAGCGCCACGGATTACCACGTGAAAGCCAAGCGCGCCAGCGCAGCCGAGCAATTGCAACATGAACCGGGTCAGCACTTGGTACTAGTTCAGTACGGGCCGAAGCATGATTTGTGGGAAGAACTGGTTTATAACGAAGCCGATATCGATGGATCCCGAATAGTCTGGGCCCGCTCGTTAGGCACTGAAAAAGATAGGGATCTGATTCGCTATTACAACAACCGGAAGGTATGGCTGCTGGAAGAGAATGGAGAAGTGAAACTAAAGCGCTATTTGGCTAGTACAGAAAGTACTACTCCCACTCATCTTGGGAGGGTGTTGCGCTAGTCAAATTTAGTTTTGTTCTAGGGGCTTCTACCGATTTAACAGTACCGGCTTTAGATGATAACTTACTCATAGCGACGGAAGAAATCCTTCGCAGGGAGAGGAGAAATAGATGACACGGATTACCAATTTGGTTTGGAAGCTGAGAATTTGGAAGGACACTCGAGGCCAGGACCTCATTGAGTATGCTTTGATGGCGGGTTTCGTGGCGGTTGCCGCGGGCGCTATCATGCCGGGTGTTGCTACCAGCATCAGCACGATCTTCAGCAAGATCGCCAGCACCATGACCGCTGCCGCAGCGACCAGCTAAACGCCTTTTGGTGGGTAGGCGAGTAGATGACCCTCTTCCTCGCCTATCCTCCAATCAGGATTTTGTACACGGCATCTGGCCGTTGTATTTCAGGACGACACTTTAGGACGACAAGGCTTCGGCCTTGTCAGTTTCCACCGAAAGTCCCCCTAAGTTCCCCGCCTCGTCGAAGTCCAATTCTTCAGCCGGACCGATAATTTCGAGCATTGGATTGTTGCGGATTTCATCGCGAAGATTTTCGCTCAATCGCAACGTGCCTAACTCCATCGAATTCCTGATCCAGCCATAAGTCACCTCCGAGAGGTCCAGACGGCCCACTGTGGGCGCGATTCGTGTCAGGCATTCCCGGTCAGTAGGGAAATGAATCGGCGTCCGGATAGCCGCGGGCGTGGAGGCGGTCAGTGAATTGATCCAGGTGGCGTTCCAATCTACTTTCTCGAGCAGGCGGTTATGCACCACATCCGCCATCCCCAGTCCAACCGCGTTGCCATAACTGTGCGAGCCTAAGTCGCGGACGAAAACGCGTTCGATGCGCGGCTCATCCGCCCACGGATTGTAGTCTCCGTACACGCTGCGGTTCACCACTTTGGTATCCATGCCCGCGCCGCTGAAGTTCTTGCCGATCTCATCCAGAATCAGAATGTCGAGCGGCAGGGGGATGCGGCCTTTCCAACTTTTCACCAGTCGGAGCAACTCTTCTTCCCGGCGCTCCATTTCTTCTACCGGCACTGCCGTTAGTTGGCCTGTGTTGTGGTTGGCGTCTTCGAGAATCGCGAGACCACCCAGGATCTTGCCGGACTTCAAGACCTGGCGCCCGACGCTGCGGATCATGTGCTCGAGGCCCAGCTTGTAGGCGTGGGTGTGATAGCGCTGCGCTCCCGCGAATTTGCCCAGACCGATGGCCATCATCTTGAATAGTCCGCTTTCGAGCTTCCCAGCGAAATCGGTGTGCCACTTCACCCGGCCGATCACCATGGCACCGTCGCTGTCGTAGGCGTTGCGATCCATGAAGGCTTCGATGCCGTCGGCTGTTTTGCCCAGCGACACTACTTCGAGCGAACTCAGGATGGGACAACCCATAGTCGCTTCGTGGATGCCGTAATGCGCCAGCACGTCGGCCTGCCCAACGGCCGTGGCCGCGCCGTGGCTTCCCATGGCCGGAAAGATGAATGGCCGCGCGCCTTGCGCTTTCCAATAGTCCACGACACCTCGAACAATGGTTGCGATATTGGCGATACCGCGGCTGCCTACTCCGAGCGCGACGCGCGCTCCAGGCTTCAGGCGCGAGCTGAACGCAGATTCTCGAAGCTGGCTTTGCACTGCATCGCGAATGTCCGGAATGCGGTGATCCGGAAAATGCTGTCGAACGGGAAGCATTCGGGGAAATAGCATATTTTTAGGATACCGCTGGGGAAGCTGGCAAGTCGGAGACTTGCCCCACAAACTACTTCCGGGGACGGGGGGCTCTGGCGCGGAACTTGTATTGATGCTTTTCCATCCATACGCGGCCTCCGTGGAACGCTACGCCTTCGGTCTCCAGGCGCACTCGCTGCTCCAGCCCGGATTCACCCGGCAACAGGATCTTGCCGCCTGCTCCGAGAACTCGATGCCACGGCAGGCCCCGGGCGTTGCGAAGAGCCCACACTACTTGCCTCGCGCAGCCGGGGAATCCGGCCGCTTTCGCGACATCGCCATAGGTTGCCACTTTGCTCTTTGGGATCTTGCGAATGGTATCGCGAATCATGCTCAACATGATCCTCGATACCACGCCAACGTTCTTCGCAGCCCCTGCTCCAGCGTATACTGCGGATCGTGGCCGAGATCGCGGCGCGCCGCAGTGGTATCGGCCTGGGAATCATGC
>JBEKJJ010000150.1:0-24580 GCA_050011295.1 Bryobacteraceae bacterium | reverse complement strand
TTGAGCGTACTCGCGCCGGCCAGCGTGATCCATTGGCCCAGCACCTCATCGATGACGACAATTTGCGGATCTTTGCGGGATTCATATTGAGCTACCTTTCCGGCGGACCATATGGCGGGCGCGAGCATAAGTACAGAGAGAATTACCAATGTTGCGCGATCGTGGACTGCAATCGCGATTAGGATCGCGGCGATCGAGCCAGCCGTGCCGGGACCGACCGGCGAATAGCCGCACCCGAAAAAAGTGCCGATGGCGTAGGCGAGCTTTCGCATCAACCGTGGCGCACGCACTCTTGCGTGCCGCGTTCACACTCGTGTGAACGCCAGGACCCTGTGTTCGCGCGAGTGGGCGCGCTAGGGCTCTTCTTCGTCCGCTTGCACCGGAGTGGAAATCACATACTTTTCACTCGCCCAATTTCCCAGATCGATTATTTTGCAGCGCTCGCTACAGAATGGATAGAACTCACCGGCGGTGTCGGCGGCCTTCTTGCAAATCGGGCATTTCATACCGCGGTGAGTATGGGGAACATCTCGGGCTCGAGCGCGCCCACCAGGTCGTAATCGTGCGCCTCGGTAATCCGCATGCGCCGGATTTCGCCGGTCCGCGGAGGCGCGTTGCCGAAATCGTTGATGTAGCAAACTCCGTCGATCTCAGGCGCCTGCGTCGACATGCGCGCCTGCCACAGCAGATCGGTTTCTTCCGAGGGCCCTTCCACCAGCACATCCACGTCCTGGCCGATCATCTTTCGATTCCGGGCTTGGGATACGCGGCGCTGCAGGGCCATCAGCTTGCGCTTGCGGTTGTTTATAGTGCGCGCATCCACTTTGGCATCCAGGTGGAAGCTGGCGCTGGTCTCTTCGTCCGAATAAGCGAAGACGCCCAGGCGATCGAACTGCGCGGTTTTCACGAAAGCGCACAAAGTCTCGAAGTCAGCTTCGGTCTCACCGGGGAATCCCACGATCATGCTGGTGCGAATGGCGACACCGGGGATGGTGGCGCGGATGCGTTCGAGCAGCTTCAGAAAGAAATCGCCATGCGAACCACGCTTCATGCGTTTCAAGACACCGGCGCTCGCATGCTGCAGCGGCATGTCGATATATTTCACTAGCGCGGGATGCTCCGCGATGGTATCCAGCAGTTTTTGCGTGATGCGGTTGGGATAGCAATACAGGAAGCGAATCCATTTTTCATGTGGCGTCGGAATTTGGGCCAGGCGTGCCATGAGCTGCGAGAGGCCATCCTTGATTCCCAGATCCTCGCCATAGGAGGTGGTATCCTGGCCGATCAAGTTGATCTCGCGGACGCCCTGCGCGAACAGGCGCGTGGCTTCGGTGACCACCGATTCAAACCGGCGGCTTCTAAACTGGCCGCGAAACTGCGGAATTACGCAGAACGAGCAAGGATGGTCGCAGCCTTCGGCAATTTTGATGTAAGCATAGTGGCGTGCGGTAGAGAGCACGCGCGGCGTGAGGTCGTGATAGAGATAAGGCTCGAATGGACTCGCCGCCGGCTGCTGGCCTTCGCAGAGCGCAACAATATTCTGCAGCTCGTTGGTGCCGATCACTGCATCCACTTCCGGAATATTCTTTTGGATCTCGCTGCGATAACGCTCCACCAAGCAACCCGCGACGATCAGCTTGCGCGCCTGGCCGGATTTCTTGAATTCCGCCATCTCGAGAATCGTGTCGACAGATTCCTGCTTGGCCGGATCGATAAAGCTGCAGGTGTTGACCACCAGCACTTCGGCGTCCTGAGGATCGTGCGTGAGCTGGTGGCCGCGTTCGACTAGCTGGCCCATCATCACCTCAGTATCGACGAGGTTCTTGGGACAGCCGAGACTTACAAAGCCAATTTTCAAGGTGATTGGTCCGAGGAACTACGAACTCTTAGGATAACAGGAATGTCATGTGCTACGGGAGCTTATATAAAGTTCGGGCATTATCCCGCAGCACCATCCGCGCGATCTCAACAGCCCGCTCCCGCGTGATTTCACCATCGTGCATCATTTCCGTCAGCGCGAGTCCCAGCGCCTGTCGTCCCGCAGTAGCAGCCACCCAGCCGGCTTCCTCCCAGCCCATCTCCTCCGAAAATGGGTAGGCATCAGTAGCGAAGAAAACCTTTTCCGGCGCGCGCTCCAACCATTCGCGAATGGCGCCGGCCACTGAGCGCGGATAGTTCATAAAAGTCTGTTCGGAGAAATCGGCGTAGGCGTTGGGCTTCGAAAGCAGCGCGGCCACTTCGCGCGTGAAGGGCCAACCGCCGTGCAACATTGCGAAATTGGTCTTGCGCAATTCCGGATCGTTGAGGACGGATTCCAGCAGCATCGGATTCGCGCCGCCGATGTGGAAATAACCACCTGCGCCGTACGCGGCATGAATATGGACCGCGAGGCCAAGGCGCCCGCACTCGGCCGCGATGTAGCGGAAAATATAATCCTGCAGCTTCTTGTAGTCGGCATCGGGAGGCGCAGAATTGCGCGAGCCCAAATAGATATTTCGGGCATCGCTCTTACTGACGTCTTCGAAATCAAGCGAACGCAGGTAAGCCGCTTCGTACTTCACGGCGATGGCCCCGGCGCGCTTCTGCCGCTCCAGCGTTGCTGTCACCACTTTCGCGAGATATTCGTCGAGCGTATCGGGAGGACGGGACAGGCCGGAATCTTTGAGATAGCGCTTGAGCAGCCGATCCTCGTCGTCGAAAAACGTTTTGCGGTCGGAATTCCGCGCAGCGAGGCCGCTGTTCGCCAGCGGAAACAGCAGAGCATCCTCAAACGGCACCCAAAGAAATCGCGGCGCGGCCAAGCCACGGCCCATTGCGACACGATTCGCAAGCATAGTTTCGATGCCGAGCTGATCCAGCACCCAGTTGGCATAGCCGTCGCCTTTCTCCTTAAGCAACTGCTTTTTTCGCCGCTGTAATTCGGTGACGTGCTCGGGAGTGCGGTCGTCATAGCGATACCCGAATAGTTGGCGCCAAGCCTCGATCACGAGTGGGCTACCTTCGCGCGTGCGGACCGGCTCAGTGTACGGATCCATCACGTCCACAGGAAGCGCGTCGAACTCGGTGTCTTTGTCCCCTTCATCCAGAACCGGACGGACCGGGTGGGCGTGGTTATCGATGGCTTTGATTTTGGCGATTTCGGCGGCGAGCTGAGTGTCGATGGGAAGTTGAGCAAAGGCGAATCCAGCGAATAAAAGAAGTCCGGCGGATTTCATTGGACACCCAAATGCCAGCCCGCGTCGAGCCAGGTGATCTTGGCGGCGGGTTTCGCGCGGCCCAGCACAAAGGCGCAAGGTGCTTCGCCGAAGCGTTCGAGGCGTTCTACCAACCACGATGCTCCGAGCGGCGTAGCCAGAACCACTGGCGTTCCTTGGAACGAAGCCAGCTTCGCGCCGAAGCTTGCGTCATCCGCGCGTTCCGGTTCCGCAAGTTTATAACCGCGCCGATACTCCGCGACGGCAGTGTCCAGATTCTTCACGGCGATGTAAACTTTCACGATGCCGGTGAATTGCGTGGTGGTGGGCTTGCCGCTAGGATAAGCACGTAGATCGCGCGGCGTGAAATCGTGGATCAGGAACGGGAAGAAAGTTCCGTTGCCGGGGCCAACCTGCGCGGTCTCCCATTCCAGTTGCACGCCGTCCGGGCGTTTGCGTCCGTTCTTGAGCGGTTTGTCTTTCGCTGGGATAAAAGCGACGCGCGTGGCCCACGCGCAAGGTCCGGCATTTCCTTCCAGAAACTTGCTCCAGACATGCGCTCGAACGGCTGCGGGATCGGCATGCGGCTGAATAGCGATCAGCTCGAGGTATGAGCCGTCGGGAAAACTGGTGAGCGCCATCTCGGTAGCGTGGTTGGAATGCGCGCCGCCGTATTCGGCCGGGATACCAACCGCTTGGAGCGCTTGTTGCATGGCGCGCAGATCGCGGCCCGCCACGGTTACATGATCGATATGGAGTTGTTCAGCTATCATCGTTGAACAGGCCAGCAGAGCCGCGAGAATATAGTTAGACACGTGGACCCTATTTTAACTATTCCTCTGGAGACTGAGCGGCTCATCCTGGATAAATGGCAAGGCCCCGACTGGACGGAATTGCGTCCAATTGCCACAGACGTGGAAGTGATGCGTTATATTACGGGCGGCGTGCCATGGACCGACGAGCAGATCCAGGCGTTCGTGAATCGCCAGGTGAAGCTGTATTCCGAGCGGAACTTCTGTAGATGGAAAGTGCTGCGAAAACCGGAGCGGGAAACCATCGGCTTCTGTGGCGTGGGGTTCTGGCGCGACGCGCCGGATCCTGAAATTGGCTGGTGGCTGGCGCGCAAGTGTTGGGGCCAGGGCCTGGCCACGGAAGCCGCGCAAGCCGCGTTGCTACACGCATTCGAACACGCTGGATTAGATCGAATCATCTCCGTCGCACAGCCGCCGAATAAGGCTTCCATAAAGATCATGGAAAAGATCGGACTAAGACGGGATTGCGAATTCGAGAATGAGGGCGTGCGGCTGGTCCGGTATGTGACCGACCGCGTTACTTGGAGGGCGACGAACGGATCGCCACTACCGTAACGTCGTCGGCCTTTTCTCCAGCTACCGCGCTGATGATTGCGTTCACCAACGTTTCGGCGTTGGTGCGTGGATTGGCCCGGATCACGGCCAGCAGACCGTCTTCGCCAAACTCGGCTTCGGTCTCCACGCCCGCTTCAGTCACTCCGTCGGAAAAGAGAACCAGGGTATCACCGGGCGCAAGATCCACCGTGCATTCCTCGCTGGTCCAGTTACTGAACACACCGAGCACGGTCGCCGTGGCGGGCAGGCGCTCCACGGTTCCGTCCGCGCGCAACAGGATAGGCGGCAGGTGACCGCAATTGACGTAGCGCAAGCGCCGGTTCCTATCGTCATAATTCCCGAAGAACAATGTCGCGAAATGTTCCGGCGGAGTGGATTCGTAAAACAATTTATTCACCGCGCGCAGCATGCTGGCCGGTTGCCGTAGCGCGTCCTGCGACTGGCTGCGGAAGCAAGCTTGCAGATTCGCCATCAGCAGCGCCGCGGCCACGCCTTTTCCGGAAACATCGGCCAGCACAAAGCCCAGGCCGTTGTCGCCGATGTCGAGAAAATCATAGTAATCGCCGCTGACTTCGCGCGCCGGCACGCATTGGCCGGCATAGTCGATGGTGGGAAGGTGCCGGGTCTGGCCTGGAAAAAGTTTCTGTTGGACATTGCGCGCGATTTCAAGCTCGGATTTGACTTGGCGGTCGGCTCGCATTTTCGCGACAGCTTCGTCAGCCTGCTTCTTGATAGTGCCCAACAGGCGCGCATTGTCCCAAGGTTTTTGAACGAAGTCGCAAGCGCCACGGCGCATGGCCTCTACCGCCAGCTCCACGTTGCCCCACGCGGTCATTACGATAATGGGCGCGGCGTTCTGCTGCTCTTCCAGGCTGGATAACAGGTCCAGGCCTTCGGCGCCAGACGTAGTGTCGCGCGCATAGTTCAGATCCATCAGAATCAAGTCGAAGGGTTCCGCGCGCGCCGCGCGCAGCAGGGCTTGCGGCGAATCCACCAGTACGCTTTCATATCCGGCGCCCTTGAGCAGCAGGCGCAGCGCCTCTAAGACGTCCACCTGATCATCGCCCACCAGAATTCGCAATTTAGTCTTCTCTTCTTGTGGACGCTCCCGTTCGTCTTTAGTCACACAAGTCATGGTCACACAAGTCAATGGTTACTCGTTTGATGTACTCAGGGCAAGCGGGCTGCCATAGTAAGAGGTTGAATCGGCAACGCGGAGTTGCGGTCCACTGTTCGCAAATGGGAAACTTGTGTACCGCTTTAGTGAGTTTCACCGTATGACCAAGTGCCCATCCTGCTCGGCCGAGATGTTGGAAAGCAATCGTTTTTGTGGATTGTGTGGGTCCGTATTGACGCCGAGATCTAACGGTGACGAGACCCAGGCTATGCTCGCGCCAACACCGTCGTCCGCGCCACGAAGCGGCTCGGGCGGCACGCGATCGTCGCTCGGATCCGGATCGTCCGATTCACCCGACGAAGGACGATTCTTGCCCGGAGCGTTAGTGGCCGAGCGCTACCGCATCCTCGGATTGCTCGGCCGCGGCGGCATGGGCGAAGTGTATCGCGCAACAGATCTTCGGCTGAGCCAGCAGGTGGCGCTCAAATTCCTGCCGGAATCCACCGCGTCCGATCCGGATACTCTGGCGCGATTCAACAACGAAGTGCGCATTGCGCGGCAGGTTTCGCATCCGAATGTCTGCCGCGTTTACGATATCGGCGAAGTGGACGGGCAGCCGTACATTTCGATGGAGTACGTGGACGGCGAAAACTTGAGCGCGCTGCTGCGGCGCATTGGCCGGTTGCCCAACGATACGGCAATCGAAATGGCGCGCAAGCTGTGCGCGGGACTGGCAGCCGCGCACGACAAGGGCGTCCTGCATCGTGATCTGAAACCAGCCAACATCATGATCGATGGCCGCGGCCAGGTGCTGATTACTGACTTTGGCCTGGCAGGAATCGCGAGCCAGATTCAAGGCGCCGAAATAAAGCACGGGACGCCCGCCTACATGGCGCCCGAACAATTGGCTGGCACTGAAGTAACGGTGCGCAGCGACATTTACGCACTGGGACTGGTGCTATACGAAATGTTCTCCGGCAAGCGCGCATTCGAAGCCAATAGCCTGGCCGAGATGACACGTTTGCGCGAGGAGAGTGCCCCGCCCAGCCTGGTTGCGCACGTCCGCGATCTGGACCCGGCGGTGGAACGCGTCATCCGGCGTTGTCTGGATAAAGATCCGCAAAACCGGCCGCAGTCTGCGTTGGCTGTTGCGGCAGCGTTACCCGGAGGCGACCCGCTTGCCGCGGCATTGGCTGCGGGCGAAACGCCATCCCCGGAACTGGTGGCGCGCGCAACGGATCGCGAAGCGCTGCGGCCGCTAGTGGCGCTGGCGTTTGGGCTGGCGATTCTAGTGTGCCTGGCAGTAATTCCATTTCTACGATCGCAGTCGGCCTGGATTTCGAAGACGCCCCTCGAAAATTCGCCGGATGCGCTGGCGCAGAAGGCGCGAGATATTGCGCGGACCTTCGGATATCCGGAAAAGCCTTTCGATAGCGCCCATGGGATGCACTACTCCGCTGACTATCTCCGGGACCTTGATCAACACGGCAAGCAAGTTGGAAAATCCCGCGGCACGCTGGCACACCTCAGCGCGGGACAACCAGCGCCGATTCTTTTTTGGTATCGCACTAGCCCGCGTGACATGGTGGCTGCCGAATTCGGAAATGATGGCGATGTGACTTCAGACGATCCCGCCATGGACGTCAGCGGAATGGTGGAGGTGGAACTGGACCCGCAAGGACGTCTGGTTTCATTTGCGGCGGTGCCACCGCAGATGGACGAATCAGCTCCGTCGGTCCAGGCTTTGGATGGAAATGCGCTGCTTACGGCCGCGGGACTTGATCCGGCGCGCTTCAAACCCGCTGAGCCGCACTGGACTCCGCTAGCAAGTTCGGATCAGCGGGCAGCGTGGACCGGGACATACCCCGGCGATCCGAATCCGCTGCGAGTGGAAGCGGCATCCTGGCGCGGAAAACTGGTGTACTTCGCGCTGATCAGCCCGTGGACGCGCGCGGATCGAATGCAGCCGGCGGAACAAACCTGGAGCCAAAAAGTTCTACTGGTGGTTATATTGAGCTTGCTTTGCGCCATTGTGATTGGAGCATGTCTGTTGGCGCGTCACAACGTTCGAGCAGGGCGGGCCGACTGGCGCAGCGCTTTCCGCCTGTCGGGTTTCCTGTTCGCTTTGGGCATGGCTTCCTGGGCTCTTGCAACACACCACATGGCGAGCGCCGGAGAGCTAATTATATTCATGATGGGACTCAGCATAAATTTGGTGGCCGTGCTTCTGATCTGGGTTCTCTACGTTGCACTGGAACCGTATGTGCGGCGGCGCTGGCCGCAAACCATAATTTCATGGACGCGCGTACTGGGCGGACGGCTGCACGATCCCGTAGTTGGTGGACACATGTTGGTGGGGATTTTCTTCGGAGTGTTCTCAGCGCTCGCCACAGATATCACGGCGTTCGTGAACATCCATTCAAGCGGCGTGCCGTCCCAAACCATTAGGCTGGGCACTCTTCTCGGGGTTACACCCGTCGCCAGTGCCTGGGTCGGAATGTTGCCGGGCTCCATCTTGAATACGCTGGGAATTTTCTTCCTGCTGTTCGTGTTCCGGCTGATCTTTCGGAAGGAGTGGCTGACAGCGGTGATTTTCGTGTTGTTCTTCGCCGCGCTCGGCAGTTTGGCCCACACCGACATCGCTCTCATCACGCTGCCGGTTCGCTTATTGCAACTTTCCTTGATGCTGTTCGTGATGCTGCGATGCGGCCTGTTTGCTTATGTCGTGGGAGCCTCGGTGGCAGCCGTGCTGGTATTGTTTCCGATCACTGCAGATTTCTCGGCCTGGTATGCGGGCAGCGCGATCTTTACGCTTTTGTGCATTGTCGCGCTGACGGGATACGCGTTCTACACGGCGCTGGGCGGGCGGACGCTGTTCAAGGCTGGATTTCTGGAGGAATAAGCGGCTTGGACATGATCAGCAAGTGGCAGGGAATAATGATGCGCACTTCATGAGGGAACGGCATGGCGCCAGTTTGTACGTAGCCGAGTTTCCGATAGAAGGGCGGGAGTTCGGTTCGAAGATTGACGACGCGCAGGTCCATGAAGCGGCAGCCAAGACAGCGGCAATGCTCTTCCGCGGCGTCCGTCAGGAGCTTTCCGATTCCGGAGCGCTGCAGCGCAGGCTCTACCGATAGCAGACCGAGGTAAGCGCGCTCGCCGCTAGGTTCGACATAGACGCAGCCGATGATGACGCTGTCTTGCTCCGCAAGAATGAATCGGCCTTTCGACAAACGGTCGCGCACTTCGCCGATTTGGATTCGATCGCCGGCTAGAAAGAATTCCTCCACCCGGAAGGCCGCGTTGATAAGGCGAGTGACGGCTTCGTCGTCACCGGCTTCCGCAATGCGGAGCCGTGATTTCGCGCCGGGATGTTTACTCAATTTCCGAAAGCTTGCCGTCGAGATGTTTCAACGCGGCCAGCAGTATTTCTCGATAGCGTGGATTATGGGCGTTCTCAAGATCATGAACAACACGAGTGCGGGACAGGAGGAGACTTTCACGCTTTTTGATTCGTTCCGCTTCCAGGGCGTTTATAGCTACGCCGCCGCGAGCGGGACGCCGGGATTCTGCTAGTTCGATTTGGGCTTCGACCGATTTGCTTTCCCAACCTCGAGCCATACCTTATTTTCGCATGTTGGCCGTGCACATTGCTTGGCGGGGGTGGCGCTTCCTGCCGGTCGCGGCTCGGAAGCCCTACGTGCGGAGGGTGGTCAAGGGGTCCAGGCGGGAGGCGCGGCGGGCTGGGAGATAGCTGGCTGAGAGTGCGGCTGCGGCCAGAAGTATCGCTACGATGGCGTAGGTTCCGGGGTCGGTGGGGCGGACTTCGAATAACATGTTGGTGATGAGACGGCTGGCTGCGAGCGAGCCGATCAGTCCGATGGCCAGGCCGGCCGCAGTGAGCCGCGAGGCTTGGCGGAGCATCAAGCGCGTGACATCTGTAGGAGTGGCGCCCAAGGCCATGCGTAGTCCGATCTCGCTGGAGCGTTGTCCAACAAGGTAAGCCATCACGCCGTAGACGCCGGCCATGGCCAGGCACACGGCCAAGGCGGCGAAGATCCCGAGCAGCAGAGTGCGGAACCACTGCGGGGCGATATTTTCGGCGTGCAAAGTTTCCATGGTGGTGAATTTCACGGAGACTTCCGGAAAGCGTTGCTGGACTATGCGCCGCATGGGTTCCCAAAGAGCACTGGGGTGGAGCGGAGTGCTCGCGACGACACTCAAGCTGGTTGCATAAAAGGGGTGTTGCGAGTAAGGGACGTAGACCTGGCGCTCAGGCGGAGCCGAGGGTCCAGACTGCCGCACATCTCCCGCCACGCCAACGATTTTCATTGGCACGCGGTATTCACTGAAAGCGAGGAAGATGACGTGGCCGATGGGGTCCTTGCCAGGGAAAGCTTTGCGCGCGAGCGATTCGTTGATGATGGCGACGGGTTGCGATTTCGGTGTGTCGGCAAGGTTGAAATCGCGTCCGCTCTTCAGAGGAATGCCAAGCGCCGCGAAAGTTCCCGGTGCAATGACGGTGTCCAATGCCTCCGGTCCGGCGGGCAAATACTCTTCATGGTCGACGGAATAGGGGCTTTCAGATCCGATCTGTCCAGGCGTCGCGTTGGTCGCGCCAACAATGGATAGGCCGGGTAGGGCGGCAAGCTGCGGGAGCAAATCCCGGTAGAACTGCACGGCACGGCTGCGGCCTTCATCGTCGGCCGCAACTGGTACGCTCGTTGTCATCACCACCACATGATCCGGACGAAAGCCGAGCTGAACATTCTCGAGGGCGACGAAGCTCTTGATCAGCAGGCCGGCTCCCGCGAGCAGCATCATTGAAAACGCGATTTCGGCGACCACCAGGGCGCTCCGCAAGCGGCCAGCCGCTCCTCCCAAAACAGATCGCGTAGCGCCTTGCTTGAGAGCTTCGTTCAAATCGACGCGCGAAGCGTGCAGCGCGGGGGCTAATCCGAAGAGCAGGCTGGCTAGGACCGAGACGGTGAACGTGAAGGCGAGGACCCAAGCATCGATGCGGGCATCGGTGAGACGCGGAATGTCGCTGGGCGCTAACTTCACCAAGGCATCCACTCCCCACACGGCCAGAAGAACGCCCACGCCGCCGGACAGAAGAGACAGAAGCAGACTTTCTGTAAACAATTGGCGGACGATGCGGGCGCGGCTGGCTCCGATGGCGGCTCGGACCCCGATTTCGCGGGTACGGGCCGTGGCGCGTGCCAGCAGCAACGTGGCGATATTCGCGCAGGCTATCAGCAATACCAGGGCGACCGCTCCGAGCAATAGATATAAGCTGCTCTCGACATCCATAACCAATGAATCGCGCAGCCGAGTGACGGCGACATCCACGCCGGCGTTGGTTTGCTTGTGTTGACTACGCAGAATCGCGGCGATGGAACTCAATTGCGTTTGGGCCTGTTGCAGGCTGGCGGCCGGCTTGAGGAGTCCCATGCCGCGATAGTTGTGGGCGCCACGATTGTCGTTTTCACCAATGATGGTGCCAGTGGGGAACCAAATGTCGGTTTTATCGGGATAGTGGAAGCGCGGAGGCAAGACGCCCACGATGGAAAGCGAATGGTCGAAGATGCGGACCGGCTGTCCCATGGCGCGCGGGTTTCCAGCGAAATGGCTTTGCCATTAGGAGTAGCTGATTAGCACTGCGCCGCGACTCCCCGGCTTTTGTTCGTCAGCGCTGAATAGGCGCCCGGCCACAGGCTGGAGGCTGAATATCGAGAAGAACTCCGGGGAGACGCGGGCCGCTTGCGTATACTCCGCTGCGGGACCGGTCATGGCGGAGGTGCTGTAGTTTTCGTCATAGGCCATCGCGGAAAAGGCCGTGCTCTGGTGATGCCAATCGTTGAAGTCGGGGATGGAGATGTTGCCTGGAACGGGATCGTCCGACCATTTCGTTAGGACCGAGACGATGCGATCGGGGTTGGTGTAATCGAGCGGCTTCAAGAGGACGGCGTTCACTACGCTGAACATGGCGGTGTTGGCGCCGATGCCGAGCGCCATCACGAGAATGGCGAGTAGGGTGAAGCTGGGATTGTTGCGGAGGGATCTGAGGGCAAATTTGAGATCCATGATTACTCCTGGCGCAGGGCGACCAATGGGTCTACTTTCGAGGCGCGGTGTGCGGGAAGGTAGCTGGCGGCCAGGGCCACAATCGCGAGAAGAATGGCGACTGCAGCATAGGTAGAGGGATCGCCTGGTTTCACTTCGAAAAGCATACTGGTGAGCAGGCGGGTGGCGGCGATGGCGCCGGCTAAACCGAGCACTAAACCGGCGGCCGCTAGCAGCATTCCTTCGCGCAGCACTAATCGCGAGATGTCGGCTGGCCTCGCGCCTAAGGCCATGCGAAGGCCGATTTCGTTGGAACGCTGGCTGACAAGATAGGCCATCACGCCGTAGACGCCGGCCATGGCCAGGCATACGGCGATGGCTGCGAAGATTCCCAGCACCAGCGTTCGAAATCTCGGCGCGGCTACATTTTCCGCGAGCGATGCATCCATCGTGGTGAACTTTACCGGGACGTCCGGCGAACGCTCGCGGGTTTTGCGGCGGAGGGTTTCCTGAAGTGTGGCGGGATCATTTGTGGTCCGCACCAGGATGCTGAGTGCGGTGGATGGCTGCGGATGCTGCTCGTAGGGCATGTAGATCTCTTGCGATGGCGGATGCGCGGGGCCGTACTGACGCACGTCGCCCACGACGCCGACGATTTTCATGGGATTCAAGGAATCGAAGCCGCAGAAGACGGTATGGCCGATGGGGTCCTGGCCGGGAAATGACTTGCGCGCCAAAGCTTCATTGATGATGACGGCGAAGGGCGCATCGTAGATGTCGCTATCGTTAAAGTCGCGGCCGGTCCGAAGCGGAATTCCGAGAGTAGAGAACGCGCCTGGAGTGACCACCGAGAAAACTGCCTCAGGTGCGCTGAGGGACATTTGGTCCTGCGGGGGCAGATGATCCAGCCAGTAGCTGCCGTTGGATGAGACGTGACCCGGGGTGGTGCGCGTGGCACCGGATGCGGTGACGCCGGGGAGAGCGGCGACATCGTGCAATAAATCCTTATAGAAACGCGTGGCGCGGCGGGCGCTATCGAGGCCTTCGGCTGGGACGCTGGATTCCATGACCAAAACATGTTCGGGGTGGAATCCGAGGGCAACATTATGGAGGGCGTTGAAACTCTTGATGAGGAGTCCTGCGCCTGCCAGTAGGATTACGGATAGCGCGATCTCGGCCACTACCAGCGCTCCGCGGATTCGGCTGCCGCCGCCCAGCACTGCGCGTGTCCCACCCTGCTTAAGAGCGTCGTTCAAATCCACGCGCGAAGCGTGCAATGCGGGCGCCAGGCCGAAGAGGAGGCTCGCGAGCACCGAGACTCCGAGCGTAAAGGCCAGCACCCAACCATCGATGCTGGTTTCGGCGAGACGCGGAACGTTGGTGGGAGCCAGTGCTACTAAAGCTTGGGAACCTAACACGGCCAGAACCAGACCAGCCGCACCCGAGAGCAGGGCCATCAACACACTTTCCGTGATCAATTGGCGAATGATGCGGCTGCGGCTGGCGCCCACGGCGGCGCGAATGGCGATTTCACGGGTTCGCGTGGTGGCTTTGGCCAGCAGCAGGTTTGCTACGTTGGCGCAGGCGATGAGAAGCACGAGCGCGACTGCGCCTAGCAGCAAGTAGAGCGTGAGTTGGATTTTGTTTACCATTTCGTCGCGCATGCGAGTGACGGCGACGCCTTTGCCCTTGTTGCTATTTGGATATTGCTGCTCGAGCCGCGTGCCGATGGAGGTCATCTGGGCTTGCGCTTGTTCCAGAGTTACATTCGGCTTCAGGCGGCCGACCACCAGATAGTTGTGTGCCGAGCGCGATTCAGTTTCGCCGAAGACGGAAGCTGGAAACCAGATATCGGTCTTCTGCGGGAAGTTGAATCCTGGCGGCAACACGCCGACGATGGTGAAGGTCTTGTCCAACATTTTGACTGTCTGGCCCAGCGCGCTCTGATTGGCGCCGAAGTGGGTTTGGGAGAACGCGTGGCTGATGACAACGGCGTGCGGTCCACCTTCCTTCTGCTCATCCGGCGTGAAGGTGCGGCCTAGGATTGGTTCGAGGTTGAAGACTCGAAAGAATTCCGGTGTGACGACGGCTACTTTTCCGTATTCGGCCGTCGGACCGGCGGTGACGGAGGTTTCATCGTTCTGATAGTAGGCCATGGCGGCGAAGGCGGAGCTCTGGTTGTGCCAGTCGTGGAAGTCGGGGGCCGACACGGTCCCGTGGACTGGGCTGCCGCGCCATTGGGAGCTGAGGGTGACGACGCGATCCGGGTCCGAGTAGGCCAGCGGCTTGAGCAGGACGGCGTTGACGACGCTGAAGACGGCGGTATTGGCGCCGATGCCGAGCGCCATCACAAGGACGGCGAGCAGGGTGAAGCCGGGGTTGCGGAGGAGGGATCGGAGGGCGAATTTCAGGTCCATGGGTAGAGGGGGTAGCAGGTTGGGGGCCAAGTTAAGTTCAAGAAATGCATGGAGTTGTTGGGGGGGTGTGTTCGTTTGTGGGACTGGGCGGGCGGTTGTTGGGTGGTCGGTCTTGACGCATCTGACGCATCTTGTGTGTGGGGTGGTGTTGGAATTTTGTTTTTTGAAAAAACGAAGCCACGGGGCAGAAGGCAGGCGGCAGGAGGCAGAAGGCGGCGGGTGCGGTGCATGTGGATGTCCTTGGCGAATGGATAGCACGTTGGTGGGGCGCGGGCAGGGCTGGGTGGTTGGAGGTCGATGATAGGAAGAAGGAATGGGGATGGCCGACGTGAGTGACTCCTGACGTGAGTGACTCCTAAGGTGTGGGAATTGAGCACGAGCGCATCACGGTCGATCCCGCGCAGATGGGTGGAGTCCTTTGTGTGCGCCACCTGCGGATTCCCGTGGCGACGGTGCTGCGACTGTTAGCGAGTGGGCTGACGGAGCGTGAGATACTCTCCGAGTACCCGGACCTCCAGGCGGAAGATATTCGCGAGTGTCTGCGCTTCGCCGCGGCGTCCGCTATGGCGCGGGAACTGCCGATTCCACGCTCGGCGTGAAATTCCTGATCGACAATGGCTTGCCGCCGCGGTTGGCCGATCTGCTTCGCGCATCTGGATATGACGCGGTCCACGTTCGGGCCTGCGAAATGCAGGAGGCGGCGGACCGGGAAATTCTCGCACGAGCCCTTGACGGGGATCGCATTGTGGTATCGGCCGACTCGGACTTCAGCACGATTCTCGCAAGCCAGGAAGCGGAGCGCCCGTCGTTCATTCTCTTTCGGGAGACGAATGTCCGCGTGGCTCGCGACTACCTGGACCTGCTGCTTTCTGCTCTACCGGTTCTGGAGACTGAGCTGATGGCTGGGTGCGTGGCTGTCTTTCGAAACGGGAGTCTGCGGGTGCGAAAGCTGCTCCAGAATTGTCGGGTGGTCCGCAACTGCGTCAAAGAAGATCGTCTAATGGCAAGCGTCATGCCGCCTCGTCTTCATTGAGCGCTTCCCGAGCCAAACGGCGGATCACATCGGGGTTTTTGATGAAGCGGGTCTTCCAGGCTTCTTCGTCGGCCAGCGACGCGAGGATCTGGGGTTCAATCGCAGCCTGATCTTCAGGAGGAAGGGCGGTGACCTTCTCGATCGCCTTCCCCAGGAGGGAGGACATAGCTTGATCCTAGCAGCGGACGGCGGTGAGTAGCGTCCTGCGGTGCAAATCGAAAGCTTCTCAAGGAGCGGGATGCGACAAACCGTCAAGGTGGATCGCTGGCGCTCTCTAATGATCGCGGCCCGCCTTCAGCTCCGCCTCCATAAGATTCGTGAGAATATCGTTAATCAGCGTCAGATGGCCGCGGCCCTTCGATTTCAGCCAGACAAGCACGTGTTCCTCCAGGCGCACGCTGACTGCCCTCTTCGGGAGTCTGACGGCGCGGAATCGCACCATGGCTCGAAGTTGTCGATCGGTCAGACGTGGGATGCCTTTGAAGTTGATTTGTGAGTCGTCCCCGGCCGCCTGTCGTGCGGCAATCCCTTGAAGGGTTTGACTCTCCCGGTTAGTCAATCGTCTGTTTTTGATATCTTCGGACTTCATGCTTTTCAGCCGCGCGGGCTGAGATGATGCGGATAATTTCTTCGCCATTGTGTTCCTCCCGATAAACGTGAACCACAAGCAGCATGGCGGCAGTTCCTGGTTCATTCCGAACCGCGCCGATTGCGTGCCAGCGCTGCTCTCCCGTTACGCGATCGATACGATCTGGAGCGACCAGGCAAGCCCTGTCCTCGAAGACGAGAGCCTCCAGCTCGAAGGTGACTCCGCTGTGATCCCGTTGATTCCGGAGATTCTTGGCATTGTCCCATTCATACCGCACGTTGTATATACAGACTGTATCACGCATACCGCCCGCTGCGGGGGGGGGCGCCCGGCGCCGCACATATGGAAGCTGTTGGCATGCCGCCGGTAATTCCGCGGCTTGGCCGGTTATTTTGGCCTAACCGCCGATGTGCAGTTTCTTTCAGGGCGCACGTGGGTTTGTGAGTGAGCATCTGCGGTTGGTCGTTTTCTTCGGAAGCGCAAAGGGTTTGCGAATGTGCGGCTGCCCGACGCTAGGATACGAAGGGCAGAGCTTCACTGGTATGAGGCGTCTGGCGTTGGAAAGAAGGAAATCAAGATCAAGCGTTTCGTGGATTGGCTATGCCGGCTAAGAAGAATGGATTTGCCGTCCGCCTCCGAAACGACGGATTCACCGCTTCGCTCGAGGTACGGAAGCTGTATCCGCTCATCAATGATTCGGATGCGGAGGCAAACAAGCTGATTCGGATAGTTGATGAATCGGGTGAGGACGACCTGTATCCGGCGCGGTTGTTCCGCTAATTAGCTCTGCCGAGCGATATTCAGCGGGCACTGCGGGTGGCTTCCTGAGGGGCGGCAGGGTTCGAAAGTTTAGACTTGAGGTGGGGCGGTCAGATCAGGCCTTTACGGCCTTGCCCTTCTTCCTACTTCTTCTTGAGAACTTGAGCTCGCTGGGCAACGGCGACTTTGCGATCTCGAGTTGAAGTTCGCGCAGTCTGACCTGCGCGAGGGCCTCTTGAGCCTTGTTTGCTCGGTCCGTTTCCTGCAATAGACGTAGGGCTTCTCGCACCAGCTCGCTCGCGGAGGTATAACGGCCCGTAGAAACGCTGTCACGGACGAATTTCTCGAGTTCTGGGGACAAGGAGACATTCATAGCAAAATGTGTGACCTCTGGGCGTTGATCGTAGCCTGGGAAAACTTCCATCGAGCTGGTCTGAGGGCGGCGCTGTAGATTCTTCAACGACTCAATAAACGAGTCGACTGTGAATTCCGGTTTTCCTTTCGCCAAGGAGGTTAGCAGCCACCCGAGCGTCAGGAATATCAGTACGTAAAATAGAGTCCGCCACTGGTCCCCCGAGAGACCAGCCGCGTCGTGAAACTTGGCCGTCGCAAGTACCCCGACCTCGGTAAGTAGCATCCCTGCGGGCGCGTGCCAGCTCTGGCGATTCTTTGCTTTTCCGATGAGCGCGTCTAGGCTGAGCCGCATCTTGTCTTCTGTGATCACAATCATTTCCTGCCCGACGTTGACGTGGACGGTTGATTGTTTCAGACCCTCGTGCAGCAGATCCATCGCAGAACCAGGCTCGGTCGACGCCAAACTCGCATCGCGACCGAGGTCCCTTTCATTCGTCCTTATGATGAGGGAGTCCAGAGTTAGTGTCAAGCTTTGTTACTGAGATCCGATCTCTTTTCCAGAGGTTTTATCGCGATTGAATTCAGTGATTTGCACGGTAGCGGCTGTGAAGAACTTGTGGATAAAATACAAGTGGCTCGTCTTGTCTTTACTCTCAGTAGGCGATGAGTCTGTCCCGTATCGAATTTATCGCGGCGGCTGGGAGCCGTACCCGGCGGGCACTGTGCCGTTTTCCGGGAGCCGAGGGCTTCCGCGCCATGCGGCAGATCACGTCGCGCTTTGGGCTCTGTTTCTTCGACATTGCGTGACAATTCCTGATCATGGTGAGGCGAAGAATATTTTCGTTGCAATGCCGCCCAAGTCCCGTTAGACTCTTGCTATGGGCCCCAAGCGGATAAGCTTGGCTCGCCAGATTATTTAACTTTCTAGATTTTTCTCTACTTTCAGAAATTCCAAATATTTACGTTCAGTCGCTCTCGTGAGGCCCGCTAAGAACCCTACTGTATGAGAGCGTCTGCAAAAGTGACGCAAATTTTATTTGAAGGAGAAAAACAAAGATGTTTCGAAAACACAACGTCCAGGTTCTGACAAAACTGCAAGTATCGGGACTGCGCGGCGGAGAAAAGCACAACTTCTGTTATTTTGTCGGAATCTCTGAAACTGCAGAAAGTGATGTTTTGACAAATACAATGTACGTAAAACTTCTGAACCAAATGGGCTCGCAGATATCTCCTAAGTTCCCGGAAGGATACGAACCCTTCGAGGTGAGCTGCGGGGCTGCGAGGCTTTGGGCGGCAAGGCTTTGTCTGAGAACAATGACCGTCTCGGTGCCCAGGCTGGAACTCTATCCCGTTGGCTGGCCGAACCGTACACCGACTCCTCGAATCGCCTCCAGACGCAAGGCAGCTTGCGTCCTAAATCCTCCGCGTTGCATAGAGGCATTCCATGCTCTGGGGGCGGAAGCCCGGGCCTTTGAGATCAGGCATCGAATTCGGCGCCACGCGGCCGAGTGCCGTGCGAAGTTGGATCTGACGTTGAGCCTAATGGAGTATTCCGCCGCTTCCCCGCTCTGCGACAATCCCGCTGATCGGTTCGAGGCGTATCTTGATCTCCGGTCGACCGAGTTTTTGCGGGACCTTCTGGCATTGCTCGACATGCCCGAGCCGCTACGGAAACCGGCTGGGCCAGACCTTTCGCGGACGGAGTAGTGGCGCCGCGGTCATTGCAACAAGGCAGGTATCGTGCGCTGGAAAAAATGGTGACAGGCAACGAAATTCCGCAGGGTCCTTTCCCGATTCTTCAGGGATTATTTGGTGCGGAAATTCGAAGCCTGTCACCACTTTTTCCGACTAGGCCTGGTGTTGATTCTCGAAGGCTGCGATCGCTTGGGCTTGTTGCAGGATGTAGCCTAGTTCGTCGATGCCTTCTAAGAGGCAGTGCTTGGCGAAGGGGTCTACTGGGAATTCTACGGCGCGGCCGGTTGGGAGCGTCAGGGTTTGCGTGGCAAGGTCTATTTTTACTGGCGCGGTTGGATTTGCGAATAGGTCGGCGTGGATCTCGCGGGGGACGATTATTGGGAGTAGTGAGTTTTTCAGGGAATTTTGTTTGAAGATGTCGGCGAAGCTGGTGCTGATTACTGCGCGGAATCCATATTGCGCCAGGGCCCAGGGGGCGTGCTCGCGGCTGCTGCCGCATCCGAAGTTGTCGCCGGCTAGCAGGATCTGCGATTGCTTGGCTTCTGGAGAGTTCAGGATGAAATCGGGTTTTGGTTTGCCTGCGGAATCGTAGCGCCAGTCGTAGAAGAGCTGGTCGCCTAGGCCGTCTTTTGAAATTGTTTTCAGGAATCTTGCCGGGATGATTTGGTCGGTGTCGATGTTGTCGATCGCGAGCGGGACCAGGCGGCTTTCGAATGGGGCGAATTTGTTCATCGGAGTAACTCCCTGACGTCTGAGACTACGCCCGAGATGGCGGATGCGGCGGCGGTTAGAGGGCTGGCTAGGAACGTTCGTCCGCCTTTGCCTTGGCGCCCTTCGAAGTTGCGATTGCTGGTGGAGACGCTGTATTCGCCGGGCTGGAGTTGATCGCCGTTCATGGCGATGCACATGGAGCAGCCGGCCTCACGCCAGTCGGCGCCGGCGTCGCGGAAGATTTGATCCAGGCCTTCGGCTTGCGCTTGCGCTTTTACCTGTTGGGAGCCGGGGACTACCATAACACGTAATCCAGGGTGCACTTTTCGGCCGCGCAGGATGTTGGCGGCGCTGCGCAGATCGGAGATTCGGGAGTTGGTGCAGCTACCTATGAATATTACATCCAGGGGATGGCCGAGCAGCGGCTTGCCGGCTTCAAGATCCATGTAGCGGAGGGCTTTCGCGAGAGTTTCGCGCTCCAAGGGGTCGGTGATATCGCCGGGATTTGGGACCGCCGCGGTGATGGGAATGCCCATGCCGGGGTTGGTTCCGAATGTGATCATGGGTTCCAGCGCGGAGGCGTCTAGCGAGATGCCTTTGTCATAAGTTGCACCGTCGTCGGTTGGCAGCTCGCGCCAGCGGGCTTCGGCTGCAGCCCAGGCGGGGCCTTTCGGAGCGTAAGGACGGCCGGTGACATATTGATATGTCGTGTCGTCGGGTGCGATCAATCCGCCGCGGGCGCCGGCTTCGATGGACATGTTGCAGACGGTCATGCGCTCGTCCATGGAAAGGGCGCGAATGGCCGGGCCGCAGTATTCGAAGATGCAGCCGGTGCCGCCGCCGATTCCGATGCGGGCGATCATCGAGAGGATGATGTCTTTGGCCGTGACGCCGGGTTTAAGGACGCCCTCTACGCGGACTTGATAGGTCTTGGGTTTGTTTTGCAAAAGGCATTGCGAAGCCAGGACGTGTTCTACTTCGCTGGTCCCGATTCCGAAGGCCAGGGCGCCGAAAGCTCCGTGCGTGGCGGTGTGACTATCGCCGCAGACTACCGTCATGCCCGGCTGCGTGAGGCCTTGCTCTGGGCCGATTACGTGGACGATGCCCTGCTGGATGCTGTCCAGGCCGAAGCAGCGGATTCCGAATTCCTTGCAATTGGCTTCCAGCTTGGCGACTTGGGCGGCGGCGACTTTATCGATGATCGGGAAAGAGCGGGGAGTGGTGGGAGTGCTGTGGTCCGTGGTGGCGATGGTTAGATCGGGACGGCGGACTTTGATGCCGCGGACGCGGAGACCGTCGAATGCTTGCGGCGAAGTCACTTCGTGGACCAGGTGGAGGTCGATGTAGAGCAGTGTGGGAGCGGCATTTTGTTGGGCTACGATGTGGTTGTCCCAGACTTTTTCGATGATGGTGCGAGGGTGCATGGTGTCTTTCATTGTTAGCTTGGTGTTCGCATTAGTGCGAACACGGCACGCACGAGTGCGTGCGCTACAGGGTTTGCATTACTGCGTCTCCTACTTCTGGTGTCGTTGCGGTTCCGTGCAGGTCGGCCGTGACTTTGCCGGAATTCAGGACTGTTTCTACCGCGCGGTTCACGGCCGCGGCTTCTTCTTTAAGACCGAAACTGTATTCGAGCATGGCTGCTACCGATCCGATGGCGCCGAAGGGGTTGGCTTTGTTTTGACCGGCGATGTCGGGTGCTGAGCCGTGCACTGGTTCGTACAATCCCACCCAGGCGCCGGATGGCTTCCGGTCGCCGATGGAAGCTGAGGGCAGCATGCCGATGGATCCGGCCAGGACAGCCCCTTCATCACTTAGGATATCGCCGAACATGTTCTCGGTGAGCAGGACGTCGAAACGGCGCGGGTTCAGGATCAATTGCATGGCGCAGTTGTCTACCAGGATGTGGTCGAGTGAGATGTCCGGGAATTCGGCTGCGATTTCGATTACCACTTTTCGCCAGAGCTGCGAGTTTTCCAAGACGTTCGATTTGTCGACGCTGGTGACTTTCTTGCGGCGGTTGCTGGCCAGATGAAACGCCATGCGCGAGACGCGGGCGATTTCTGAGCTCGTGTAGGACATCGTATTGATGGCGCGGGTTTCGGCGCCTTCCTGGTGGATTCCGCGCGGGGTGCCGTAGTAGATGCCGCCCGTGAGCTCGCGGACGATGATCATGTCGGTGCCGTCAACCAGGTTATTTTTTAACGGCGAGGAATCTAGCAGGGCTTTATAAGATCGGACCGGGCGCAGGTTGGCGTAGACGCCCAGGACTTTGCGGATGCCGAGGAGTCCTTTCTCGGGGCGCTTTTCGGGTGGGGCTTGGTCGAATTCGGGTAGGCCGACGGCTCCCATTAGTGTTGCGTCGGCTTGGAGAGCTAGGTCGATGGTCGCTTGCGGGAGGGGCGTGCCCGTTTTGTGGATCGCGATGCCGCCTAGTAGGCCTTCGGTGAGTTTGAGGTGGTGGTGGAATTTCTGCGCTACGCGCTTAAGAACTTTGACTGCTTCGGTTGTGACCTCGGTCCCGATGCCGTCGCCGGGGAGGATTAGTACGTTTAGTTGCATGAGCACAGGCGTCGGCATGAGTGCCGACGCGGCACGCTGAGAGCGTGCGCTACATTAATCATTGGCGGCTACGGCGGTTTGGCCTAGAACTTGGTGGATCAGGGCGATGATTTCTTCGTTGCGTAGTCCTTTTTTGCGGTCCGCGATTGCTGTGAAGCGGTGGTACAGATGATCTAGCTCTGCTTTGTTTAGTTCGAAGCCGAGGTCTTCGGCGCGTTTGTGCAGGGCGTGGCGGCCGCTGTGTTTGCCGAGGATCAGCTTGGTTTCTGGGACGCCGACGGTGGATGGTTCGATGATCTCGTACGTGGTGCGTTCCTTCAAATAGCCGTCCTGATGAATGCCGGCTTCGTGGGCGAAGGCGTTTTCTCCGACGATGGCTTTGTTCGGTTGCGGTCCGAAAGTGATGGTCTGGGCGAGAAGCTGGCTGGTGGAATAGATCTGCTCGGTGACGATTTTGGTTTCGTATGGCAGCTTGTCGGGACGGGTTTTGAAAGCCATTACGATTTCTTCGAGCGATGCGTTGCCCGCGCGCTCGCCGATGCCGTTGATGGTGCATTCAATCTGACGGGCTCCGGCTTGGACGGCGGCGATGGAGTTGGCGACGGCGAGTCCCAGGTCGTCGTGACAATGCACGCTGACGATGGCGCTATTGCCGAGAGCGCGCACCATGCGGGCGATCAATGCTGCATACTCTTCGGGGACGGAGTAGCCGACGGTGTCGGGAAGGTTCACGGTGCGCGCTCCAGCGGCGACTACGGCGTGACAGATTTGTTCCAGATAATCCCAGTCGGTTCGGGTGGCGTCTTCGGCCGAGAACTCGACGTCGTCGGTATGTTCGCGCGCTAGTTCGACGGCGGCGACGGCTTCGTCCAAGACCTGCTGGCGCGACTTTTTCAATTTGAACTTCAGATGGATGTCGCTGGTGGCGATGAAGGTGTGAATGCGCGGGCGCTTGGCATGTTTGAGCGCTGAGGCGGCACGTTCGATGTCGGGCGTGTTGGCGCGGGCCAGGGCCGCGACTTGCGCCCAGGGGAATTCACGGCTCACGGCGTCCACGGCTTCGTAGTCGCCGTCGGAAGCGATGGGGAAGCCGGCTTCCAGGATGTCAACACCAAGTTCCACTAGTTTGCGGGCGAGCCGGAGCTTTTCCGGCACGGTCATGCTGCATCCGGGAGATTGTTCGCCATCACGGAGGGTGGTGTCGAAGAGGTAGACGCGATTCGGCATGGGTTCCTCCAGTCTTGTTTCATTATGGGCGGCGCGGACCGATTTGGCAAATTTATAATGCAGGGTTGTTGAATAAATTATTATGATGCGATAAACTTCGCTTATGGAACTGTATCCGCTGAAGGTGTTTTTGACGGTCGCTAACGAGAAAAGCTTCTCACGGGCAGGGGAAAAGCTGCTCAGAACGCAGCCGGCGGTTTCTTTGGCGGTGCAGAAGCTGGAGGGGGACTTGCAGGAGCGGCTGATCGACCGGTCAGGCAAGGAGCTGCTTTTGACGGATGCGGGGCGGATTGTTTACGAATACGCGCGGCGGTTCGAGAACCTGGAGGGGGAGCTGGATGTCGCGCTGGCGGAATTGCGCGACAACTCCGCGGGTCGGCTGACGGTGGGGGCGAACGAATCGACGTCGCTATATTTGTTGGGGCATATCGAGCGGTATCGAAGGCTGTATCCGAAAGTGAAGGTGCAGGTGAGGCGGTCACTTTCGAGCAAGATTCCAGCGCAGTTGATTGATGGCGATCTGGAGCTGGGGGTGATCAGCTACGATCCGGAGGATGACCGGCTGCTTTCGATGGTGTTGTTCACGGATCATTTGGCGTTCGTGGTTTCGCCGGCGCACCGGTTTGCGAATCGCGAGGAGGTGTCGATCAGCGAGCTGGGGATGGAAACATTTATCGCGCATAATGTCTTGTCGCCATATCGGGCTGTGGTGTTGAAGGAGTTCCAGCGGTATAAAGTAGCGCTGAACATGGACGTGGAGATGCCGACTGTGGAAACGATCCGGAAGATGGTGCAGCGGAATGAAGGCGTGGCGTTCCTGCCGCGGATGTGCGTGGAGCAGGAGTTGAAGCAGGACACGCTGCGGGAGGTGCGGGTGAAGGAGCTGAGCGTGGAGCGGAAGATCCATTTGGTGAGTCCGGCGCGGCGGAGTTTGAGTCATGCGGCGAAGGCTTTTTTGGAGTTGGTGAGGGGGGGCTAGGCCCGGCGTCGGCATGAGTGCCGACGCGGCACGCAAGAGTGCGTGCGCCACGGCGTCACAAAAAATCGTGACACAGGGCGGGGCGGGACGTCTATAAATGACTATGCGAACCATTCTTCGCGACCTCAAATTTGTTTTGCGCAGCCTGGGGCGTAACCCGTCGCTGGTGGCTGCCGCGGTGCTTTCGTTGGCCCTCGGGATTGGTGCGAATACCGCGATCTTCACTTTGACGGATCAGATTCTGCTGCGGACGCTGCCGGTGAAGGAGCCGCGGCGGCTGGTGCTATTTGAGTGGGCTGGGCGGTTCATCGGCGGAAGTTCGCGCGGGTACGAGAATTCGTTCGCTTATCCCACTTACGTGGAGTTGCGCGACGGGAATCCGGGGGTGTTCACGGGGATCGCGGCGCGCTATGAGGATTCGGTGGATATTGCCGACAAGGGGCTGGCGCAGCGTGGCGTGGCGGAATTGGTTTCGGGCAATTACTTCGAGGTTCTCGGGGTTCAAGCCGC
>JBEKJJ010000149.1:0-17621 GCA_050011295.1 Bryobacteraceae bacterium | reverse complement strand
CACGCCCTATCGCGATGGGCAAAATGTGATCCGTGACGCCCACTCCAATGCCATCGTATACATGCCGCCAGAGGCTAAGGACGTTCCATGGCTGACGCAGCAGCTTATCACTTGGATCAATCAGAAAGATGACCTGCCGGTGCCGATCAAAGCCGCCATTACACACTATCAGTACGCCACGATTCACCCTTACTACGACGGCAACGGACGAACGGCGCGGCTGCTGACCAATCTCATCCTGCATCTGGGAACCTACGACCTTAAGGGACTCTATGCGCTCGAAGAATATTACGCACGCAATCTCAAGGCTTATTATGAAGCGCTGACAGTCGGCCCTTCGCATAATTACTACGTGGGCCGGGCTGAGGCCGACATCACCAGATGGGTCGCCTACTTCGTCGAGGGCATGGCAACTTCCTTCGAGAAGGTTCGCGACCGAGCCCTACGCGAGGCGGAACGACACGGCAACGATCAGTCGAAGGCGCTGCGGAACTTGGACGCCAAGCAACGCAGGGCTCTGGTGTTGTTCCGGAAATCGCGAGAGATTACTGCCAAGGACGTTGCCCAGCTATTCGGCTATCAGCCGCGGACCGCGACTTTGTTGTGCCAGCGTTGGGTTCAAGACGGCTTCCTGGAGACAACCGACCCTGCCAAAAAGTCGCGTCGTTACAAACTGAACGACACCTACGAGGCCATTATCGAGGGCATTTGAGTAAGTATTCGCGTCTCGGCGCATTCTCACTCGCTGACTTTGCCCGCGAAATGCCGGTAGACGAAAAAGGAATAGAGTCCCGCCAGCAGCATGCCTGGGATCCACCACGCCAGTCCGATGTAGAGCCCATAGGATGCCGCCGCTGCGTTTGAGACAGTCAGGCCAGCATCCGGCTCTGTGTTCGAAGGCAGTACGTACGGATACACTCCAAACGTCGCGCTGGTGAGCATCCCCACCAGATAGAGGCAGGAGAATAGAAAAGTCACCAGGTCGCGATGCCGTCCGCTAAACAGCCGCATTCCGCCCAGACCGGCTATTCCGAGTAACGGAAATACATATCCCCACGGCCGCACTTCGAACTGGGTGTTGAGATTCGGCTGCAGCCGGAAACTGAAAAAAGTGATGGCTGCCGTGAACGCCACTACTGCCCACCAGATCCGGTCTCCAAACTCGCGGGCTCTACGCTGCAAATCGCCGCTGGTTTTCAGAACCACCCAATAGCAGCCGTGAATCGCCAAAGCGACAAAGGAAGCCCCGCCCACCAGCAGCGTGTACCAATCCACAGTGCCTGCGTCGCGGCCGGGCTGAAAATCGGTCCATAGCGGCAAAAAGAAAAATCCACTAGCGTCCAAAGGTACCCCGCGGATGACGTTGCCCAGAGCGGCTCCATAGAGTAAGGCCAACAAGGCGCTCGATCCGCCGAACAGCAAATCCCAGAAGGGCTTCCAGATGGGACTTTCGATGTGGCTGCGCAGCTCTATGGAAATGCCTCTGAGAATCAGCAACCATAGCACCATCATCAATGCAAGATAGAATCCACTGAAGGCCGATGCATACAGAGCCGGGAACGCAAAGTACAGAGTGCCGCCGGCCGCCAGCAGCCACACCTCGTTCCCATCCCACACCGGTCCGATGGAGCGCAATACCTGCTGCCGCTCCTGATCAGTTCGAGCGACAAAAAGATGAATGATGCCGGCGCCCAGATCGAAGCCATCCAGCACCACGTAGCCCGCGATCATGATCGCTACCAGGCAGAACCACACAGTTCCGATCATTGGACACCTCCCGCCGCTGCGGGAATCGGCTGCGCATCCGGCCCGTGATCGATCTCACGATGAACCAGAAACAGGAACAGTATTCCGAGGAGCAGGTAGAGCCCCATGAAACCCATCAACGTGAACAATCCATTTCCCGCGGAGACACGCGACGAAACACCGTCGGCGGTGCGCATCAAACCGTAAATCAGCCAAGGCTGCCGTCCCAGCTCCGCCGTCATCCAGCCGGCCGTGGTCGCAATGTAGGGGAACGGCAGAGCCAGCATTAAAGCCCACAGCAGTGCGCGGTTGTGATACAGCCGCGCGCGCCATAAGGCTCCCGCGCAGATGAGCATCATCAAGATGAGCATCGTTCCCAATCCCACCATGATGTGATAGCTGTAATAAAGCAGCGGGATGTTGTCCGGCCACTGATCGCGCGGGAAATCCTTCAGCCCTTTCACCTCCGCCTCCCAACGGCGGTACGTCAGAAAACTTAACATCTTGGGAACAACTATCGGATTGTCCAAAGTGAGCTTGTCGGTGTCGGGCTGGCCGATCAGCGCGATGGGTGCTCCTTCCGTAGTTTCAAACAGTCCTTCCATGGCAGCCAGCGTTACGGGTTGATGCAGGGCAATCATCTTGCCTTGTCCGTCGCCGGTGGGAAATATCATTGCAATCGTTGCCAGCGTGCCCGCAATCACGCCCGTCCGGACGAAAATGCGTCCGTACTCCACGAACCGGCCAGCCAGCAAATAGTAAGCTCCGATGGATGCCATCACAACACTCGCGGTCACTACGGCGCCGATCATATTGTGCAGGTACTGCCAGAGTATCCATGGATTCAGAACCAGCTCCCAGAAACTCGTCAACAGCACTTGATCGTTGGGGCCCATCTTGTAAGCAGTGGGATGTTGCATCCACGCGTCGGTGGCGATGATAAAGAATCCCGAGAGCCATGCGCCGGCGCAAACCATTACGGCCGAGAGCCAGTGGAGACGAGGGCTTAGCCGCTTCTCGCCAAACACGAACAGTCCCAGAAAGCTCGATTCCAGAAAGAACGAAAAAACTCCCTCCATCGCCAGCGTCTGCCCGATTACGCCTCCGGCGGCTTTCGAGAAACGCGCCCAACTGGTGCCGAACTGGAATTCCATCGGAATTCCTGTTACAACTCCCATGGCGAAATTGATGGCGAAGATCTTCACCCAGAAACGCGCGGCCCGATTGTAATGCTCATCGCCGGTTCTGAGCGCGGCCGTCTTCAGAATTACGATCAACAACGCCAGCCCCATGGTGAGTTGCGGAAACAGGTAGTGAAACGTGACCGTGAAGGCAAAGTGGAGGCGGTGTATAGCTAGCGCTGAATCCATATTCATTACGCGTAGCAGGATTAGTACCAAACGGCGGAACGGGGCAAGGTTCGCGCCCCTGGGTGAGGCATAGTCCGCAATCAGTAATCAAGCATACGGAAAAAACCAATATCCTCCGCGTTGAAGGACTGGCTGAACGCGTGCTGCTGTACCAGAGGAGGATTATATGAACGTGAAAGTTCGCTGTCTGGGTGGCAAGAAATTTGAGATGACGGCCCGTAACCACAAGGTTCTATCCGATCAGCCATTCGATAACGACGGAACGGATTCGGCCATGACGCCGCCCGAGCTGTTCTTGAGCTCGTTGGGCGCGTGCGCCGCGTATTATGCGGAAGAGTATCTGCGAGTGCGAGCGTTGCCGGATGAGGATCTTGAGATCCGTATTGCAGCGCGCAAGAGCGAAAAACCTGCCCGCATTAACTCTATCCAGGTAGATGTGATCGCACCAGGGCTGACCCAACGGCATCGGGATGGATTGCTTCGCGCCGTGGATGCCTGCCTGATTACAAATACATTGCACACACCCCCGCATTTGGATGTGCATGTTGTAGCATCCAGTGCCGCGGTGGAGCAAGAAGAGTTGATCTCAGTAGGATAAGCCCCCGGCTTGTCGAATGGGCAAGCTATCTGGTGAACCGCAGGCTGGTCATCAGCTGGTTGCTGCGGAAGTCTTCATAGGCATAGAACGCTTCCGACATGGAATACCAACGCCACTCCGTATTCCAGCGAATGTGCTTATTCAAGGGGATCGAAAGACGCGCCAGCGGCTGGTAGTACTGCGTTGGGCGGCTGCCGGAAGATGTAAACAGCGATCCGCCGAAGGTAAACCATTTGACAGTGACGACCGCGGTCAACGCGTGGGCGTTCTCTTTGTAAATGGAGGGCACCGGTGCAAGAGTCTCCGGAACCAGGTACAGGATATTCGAGCTGATCGCGGACCGCGAGTAATCCAGTAGCAAATTTGCCCACTTACCGCCTTTGGGTGTCCAAAACATCGACGCAGACTCCACCTTGCTCGAAAAATCGAGCTTCACGGTGGGATCTGGATTGTTGTTATTCAGTAGGTTGAAGTCGCCGGCGAAGTGCAGAGAAGTAATCAAGTCGTAACTGGCGCGGATATGCGCCTTCTGGTACTGCTGCAGGCCTGTCCGGAAGAAAGTCTGCCCCGAACTCGATCCTTCGGCGTCCGCCACTACCCGAAACTTCTGGCCCAGACGATAATTGATTCCAGCGATTCCAATGTTCTGGCGGACGCTGCCAGTTTCAAGCATCACACCGGAGAGAATCGGTGCGCCGAGGTCCGTATTGCCCCACACGTACCGGTAGCCGCCGCGAAGAGTGAAGTGCGACGTCACATCGTAGAACGCATCGATCTCTTCCTGGCTGTAATTCAAATTCAAGCGATCGGTGGCGAGTTGTTGATCCGTCAGTGGCGCGGTTCCCGTCAACAGTAAATTCTCCGCCAGCAGAGCGTTCGATGCGTTGTGATAGCGGTCTGTATTCCAGTATTCGACGATTCGCAGGCGCTTCCACGGCCGGATTTCTACCGTCACGTTCCCGAAGCTATGCGGCATATTCGCATAGCCGGTCAGAACATCTTGTCCTCCGCTGTAAAACTGGAAAAGGTCGTTCAGAAAGAAATTTCCTGCGGAGGTTTGGACGTAGTTGACATCTGTGTGCGGACGCTCGTAGACGAATTGGCCGGACACGGTCATCCAGGAATACGGATTTGCCGCGCCCAGCACCTTGGTGTAAACCGAGTTGCTGCGGACGCGGTACTGCTCTTGCAGTTGATCCAGTACGAGCGGCTGCCCATTGAACAGACCGGGGACGTTCCCCGCGTTGGCCTCATTGTTGGAAGCGCCCTGATCGTCTTTAAACGTAGTGCCGCCTTGTTCGATCGTGACGTGATAGCGCCCCATTTCCATGCGCACTCCGGCCCGGTAATCGTTGGTCTGGTCGGAGTATAGGCTCGCCACCGCATAGTTGTTCTGATCGGTATAGAACTCCGTGATCCCGCTTCCGAACTGCGTGTTTCTTCCAAAAGCCACGTAAGGAGTGATCCATTTGCCGGGCATCAAGTCTAGCTGGACATTCAAGGTCCGGATGGCCGTGTCGTACGCGTTTTGGTTCAGCTGGACTCCCTGACTGAGCGTCGGATCAGCGTAGGAAGGCAGGAAGTTGTAATAGGCGATATTGCGATAATCCGCTATCAGCCGATAAATCTTGTCCTTTTGTATGTCGACGCGCAGCGTGTTGTAGGGATCGCCTCCCCAGGAAGTGGCATGCACATCGGCGCGGTCGAACAGGATTTTGGACGGATTCAGCAGGGTAAAATCCGCATCCAGCAGCTTAGGGCCTTGGCCGAGATTCACCACGCTGCGATAGGCGTCGTAATTTCCGTCGTTGCTCGGAATCCAGCGATAGCCAAGCTCGATGCTCCCTTGGAGCCAGTTGTCGCCGGTCGGTTGAGAGGGCGGTGCGGGAGGCGGCGCGGCTGTTTGATCGGCCGCTTGGTCGGCTGGCTTAGCTGGCGCCGGGGCGGGCGTGGCGGGCTCCTGCGCAGCCAGTGGAACCAGCCATAACAATGTCGCTAGTAGTCTCATCGCAACAGCTCTCTATCCACGTACGATCCGTGAACTTTCACATGACAGACAGTGCAGTTTTGAAACCGCGAATTTCTCAGGTCGTGAAACGCCGGCGGAACTCCACCAATTTTGGCGTTCTGCCCGACCGGCATGGAAATGTTGGCGTGGCACTCCAGGCATACCAGGCTTTGCTCGTGACGCACCAGCATTCTTGGATTCGCGGAGCCGTGCGGCTCATGGCAGGCCGTGCATCCCTCCAGCCGCATGGGCGCATGCTCGAAAACAAACGGACCGCGTTTGTCGCTGTGGCATTGTAAGCACCCGGGCTCATTGCCGAAGGAAGTGCGCATAGTGTCTGCGTTAAATGTTGCGTGGGGATTGTGGCAATCCACACAGGACATGGCTCCCTCGGGCAACCGATGTTTATAAGGCCGGTTGAAGGCAGCCCATTGCGATATATGGCAAGTGGAGCAGCGCGCGTTGATTTCCGATTTCTTGTGTTCCACCAGCTTGGCGCCTCCGGCTCCATGTACAAAATGACAGGTAGTGCAGCCCACTTGATCCTTAGCGTGCCCGCTAGCTATGCGGCCGCCCTGGGTGTGTTGGTTCAAGTGGCAGGTAAGACAGGTACGATCGGTTTCAATCGCCGTCAGTTTGGCAGGATTCTTGATATCGTCGGCGGAAGCAGATTCGGCGTGTTTGGCGCCAGGGCCGTGACAGGCCTCGCAGGTGTTCTTATCCCAGCCCTTCCCCGGGCCGGTCTCGATTGCAAAATGCGGAGTTTTCTGTAGATTGTTGTAGATTTCTTCGTGGCAGGTTTTGCAAGTCTCCGAGCCGGCATAACCCGGAGACTCGGCAGCGGCCGCAGGTATCGTGAGGCCGAAGGCCAGCACGATACCTGCGACTACGCTACTTACTGCCTGGAGGCAGCTATTGGGCATGCACCTTGTCGACATCGTATGCGGCTCCGGTGGCATGGCATGTGGCACAGCTCTCACCCAACGAATCGGTATTCGCCAGGAAGTGGGCAGCCTCACCCTTCGAAACGTGACATCCACTGCAAGCTGAAGCCGTTGCCTGCACCGGATTGATCCAGCCTTGGGGATCGACCACCTGATTCAGCCCGATCGGCAGGTTCGCCTCGCTGCTGGCGGTGTGGCACATCGCACAGTTTTGCATATATGTCGCGTCACCCGCCGGGCTCATGGCCGGGTAGAGCACACCGGAGAAGTTCGACGGATTCCCGCCATGACCTATGATGATGAACGGCTTGCCGCCCGCGGGCACAACATTCACGCCGTCGTGAATGCGGTGAACCATAACGGCAAAGTTAATGGTCTGCGCAGTTTGCCCGGCCGGACGCTGCGAAAAGTCTGTATCCGACGGATTGTGGCACATCACGCAGTATTCAGGTTCGTTGCGCCGATTTCCGTGCAGAGTAAGATGTGTGTGGCATTGATTGCAGTTGGTCTCAGCCACCACAGTACGGCGTGGCTGCACCGTTGAGCCGTCCACGGAGAAGTAGAAGACCTGATTAGGAGTTCCACTCTCAACTTGCTGGGCCGAAGTGGTGCCCGTCAGAATGTTCTCCAGCCGCTCGGATTCTACTCCGATGGCATATGTTCCCGTGGCCTTGGCCGGAATCGCGTGCAGGAAGGTGTACGTGCAGTTGCCGCTCGAATCGCACTTTCCTTGCGTCCCGTCTTCGCCAACGTAGCCGGGAGTTGTTACATCGCTGCCGAAGCTGGTGTAGCCATAATCGGTGGTAGGACCAGCCATGGTGAACTGCATGTCCTCCAGCGTGGGATCGTTTAGGGCAATCGGATTCCCCTTCAGGTCCTTTACTGTGTATGCAACCACCGGCTTTTCCCCGGCCAACGTATTGGTTACGCCCGTGATAGTTACCTGGATGCTCGTTATGAGTGTATCCGGGTTCTGCGGATATGAGACTGCCGTGTCGCTGGCCACCACGTGCGCTCCCTTGATGGAGGCATCGAAAGGCAGCTCGCCTTGAGGAACGTGGCAGTTGTGGCACTGAGTGTCATCCGGTTGGAATCCGCCAGGGTGGTTAACGCCGGTGGCGAAGTTGACATCGTCATGGCAGGACCCGCAGGCAACCCTGCTCGGCGTAATCATATAGGCCGTTGCCTGCGCCGCGCCGGTGGTCTGGCTGTGGCACACTTCGCAACGCTGGGCTTGGGAGGGATCTACCACCGTAGAAAAGTCGGTGAGGAAATTCATGTAACCGGCAATCTCGTAAGGCACGCCCTTTGTCGTGGCGGTGCCAACCACGCTGGGTAACGAGGAGCCCATGTGAATCTTATGCGCCATCACTTTGAGATCCAGCGAATTGCCAGTCGTCGGGTCTGCGTTCTGCGGCTGATGGCAAAGAACACACATCTCCATGCCGTGAGCATATCCGCCGTGGAACGCCAATTGATCGTGGCAGGTGTTGCAACTCGCGGTGCGGATCACATCGCGCGTTACGGTAACCGCCGCGCCATTGGGGACGAAGTTGAAAGTCGTGCCAGCGTAGCTGATACCCAGGTTGAATGCCGTGAGATCGCGATTACCGTCGATGGCGACCGTGGTAGTCGCGGCGGCGTCAAATCCCGCCGGAGCCTTGGCAGTGAAGGTATACGAATACTGCCCATTACCCAACGATGTGGGTGGATTGCCAAGTTCGAAATCCGGGCGGGTGATCGTGCCCAGTGCCTTGCCACTTACGGTCGAGGTGGTGTAGGCCACATATTGCGTCTGGCCCGTGGGGATGTAAGATGCGATATAGGCCAGCGAAACTGCGCCCGGCGTGGTCACGCCGGCTGCATCTAAAGGCAGCCCAGAGGGATCTGTCAGCGTGTATGTTGCGGTTATGGTGCCGTCGCTCGCGATTTTCGCCGAGTTAATGGTAATCACCAGTCCCGGCCGTGCAAAATCGATGACGCTCTGTGCCGCGTAAAACGCCTTCTGATGCTTGTTGTAGGGGGATTTGCTCCCGCTCTGCAGTCCGATTGCACCTATCAACAAGGCGAAGGCGAGAAAGATTCGGGTCAGTCGGCCCGGAGAGATAAAGCTCATGGTATAACTCCTTCCCATTGCACGCCTCTCGTGCAGGCGGTAGTCCAAAGGAAGCAGACATAGGTTCAATAGGTTACAAGCCGGCTGAGAAGCCACAGGGCCCATGAAATTGGGGCAAGAACCTAGAGTGGGTTAAATCCCCCAGCGTTTTTCCTCAACCCCCTACCCCCTGGGGGTATCCCCAGGAGACTGGGCCGCAAGTTGCACGGAGGAAACGATATGGCCCGGACCGAGACTGGTCACAATGTGCAAGAAGAAACCGGACCGTTGTCTACTGAACAGCCGAGGCCCGATCGAAGCCGCATTCAACGCGAAGCATACATCGCGGGACTCGCTGCTTTGTCGATCGGAATCCACCTGGTTTTGCGATATGGCTTTGCTTCGAGTCCTTTTGCGTACACTCTGCCGCTGGTAGTCGCTCTTGCCGCGGGAGGAATACCACTCATAATCGACCTAGCCAAGCGTCTCGGACGCGGCGAATTTGGATCGGACCTGCTGGCCGGCGCATCCATTGTCACTGCGGTGGCGATGGGCGAGTACCTGGTGGGAACCATCGTTGTCCTAATGCTTTCAGGCGGCACGGCGCTGGAACAATACGCCACCCACCGCGCTTCCTCGGTGCTGGGCGCGCTTGCCAAACGCATGCCTAACGTCGCGCACCGCAGGCTCGGCCAGACGTTCAGTGACGTCGCCCTGAGCGACATTGCCGTCGGGGACTTTCTGATCGTACTCCCGCACGAAATCTGCCCGGTGGATGGAACGGTGCTGGAAGGACTCGGAACAATGGACGAATCCTATCTGACGGGCGAGCCGTTTGTGATGTCCAAAACGCCGGGTTCGCAAGTGCTCTCCGGCTCCATCAACGGAGACAACGCACTCACCATCTCGGTAGCCAGATTACCGGTAGATTCCCGCTACGCAAAAATCATGCAGGTAATGCGGGCCTCGGAACAGGATCGTCCACGCCTGCGCCGCATCGCGGACCGGCTGGGAGCTTGGTACACGCCGCTCGCGGTCGCGGTGGCTCTGCTGGGCTGGGCCATAGGCGGCGATCCCCATCGATTCCTGGCCGTGATGGTGATCGCCACGCCCTGTCCGCTATTGATTGCCATTCCGATTGCCATTATCGGCGCCATTTCCGTTTCGGCGCGAACCGGCATCATCATCAAGAATCCGGGCGTACTGGAACAGATCGACCGCTGCCGCACGCTGATCTTCGACAAAACCGGAACGCTGACGTACGGCAGACCCGCGCTCACCGAAATTGTGGCCGGCCCCGGATTCGACGCCGATGCCGTGTTGCGGCTTGCCGCCAGCCTGGAGCAGTACTCCAAACATCCGTTGGCGGGCGCCATTCTGGCTGCCGCGGAGTCCCGGCATTTTACGCTGGTCCCCGTCCGTCTGATCAGCGAGAAGCCGGGCGCAGGGTTGCGAGGAGTGGCGGGCGATGACACCGTCGAAATTACCGGTCGAAACAAGATTCTCGGGTCTGGCAGTGCGTTGGGCGAAGAGTTGCCGCCCGTGGGCTCCGGATTGGAATGTCTGGTCTTCATCGGCGGCCGGTTCGCCGCGGCATTTCGCTTCCGGGATGAACCTCGCCATGAGAGCACAGCGTTTGTATCACACCTGAAACCCAAGCACCGGGCACATAAGGTGATTCTGCTTTCGGGCGACCGCGAGTCGGAAGTCCGCTATCTGGCGGATGCGGTGGGCATCACGGAAGTGCATGCCGGTAAAACTCCGGAAGAGAAAGTCGCCATCGTGAAGCAGGAAACGCTTCACCAGAAGACCTTGTACGTGGGCGACGGCATCAACGACGCGCCGGCAATGTTGGCCGCAACAGCGGGCGTAGCCTTCGGACATGAGAATGAAATCACGGCCGAGGCGGCCGACGCGGTACTGCTGGAGCCATCGCTCACGAAGATTGACGAGCTGATGCACATCAGCCGGCACATGCGCAAGATCGCACTGCAAAGCGCCGTCGGCGGCATGGCGCTCAGCATGTTGGGTATGCTGGCAGCCGCCACCGGCCACCTGGCGCCGGTGACAGGAGCGCTAGCGCAGGAAGTAATCGATCTCGCTGCGGTCTTGAATGCGCTGCGGGTCGCGATACCGCCGAGGGAGAAGACGGATTTCTAGTACTATATCTGGTGAGAGCGACCATGAGTTCCTGGCGAGAGCAAGACGCAGAATCCCGCTTCAACGAATTCCTGGAGGCGAGCATGACGAAGGGGCCGCAAATCGTGACGCGCCGCGGAGTGGAGGTTGCCGTTCTGGTTCCCATCGAGCAATGGCGCAGACTCCAGCAATTGTCCCGCCCCAGCCTCAAGCAATTGTTGCTCGCTCCCGAGCCTCGTTTCGAGAATCTGGGGTTGCCTCGCCACCGATTGAAACGCCGTCTGCCCGTTTGCCTTTGAGTAATCCTCCTGAGAGCGTGCGTCGGAAGAAGGCGCGACAACGGACGGACCTGTCTTTCTGCCGTGACGCTTGGAGAACTCCAGGCCGGCGTTGAGTTGACGCCGCGCAGATCGAAGCCTGGCCGGATCAAGTGGCGGAGTCCTATCAAATTTTGCCCATGGACGGCCGAACATTCCGCGAAGGGGCTCGGCTGATGGATGGCCAGCCGGATCACCTCATCGAGGACGCGATGCTGGCTGCCACTGCCCGCATCCATCGCTTGACAGTTGTGACTCGCAATACGCGGGATTTCAAAACCTTCGGGGTTCCGGTGTTCGATCCCTTCCGCGGGAAGTGACGACTCCTAAGCCACGGCGCGCCGTTCCGGTTCGTAGCTCGAGAACAAAGCGTTCTGCATCGGACGATCGGAATGAAAATCGGCCAGCTCATCGGGAAACTGCGCGATCAAATCGGGCGGGGCGAGCCTACGCTCATCACCCAGAATTTGCTTCAATTGGAGCGCGTTCGTTACGGACTTGCCGCCGACATCGTTATTGGCGAATACGAAAGTCATGACGGAGTGCTTCTGGACATGCTCGATGCGCGGTTTCCACTCCAGCAGCTCTTTTTGCGAATACAGATAATCGTGCGCGGCGATGGGCCGGGTGCCGCGTCCGAACTCGCGCTGCCAGTCTTCGGGGTTGCGCCCGTGCAGGCGCACATATCCAATTGGCGAAGTGACGAACGACGCCGGTGGCATCGCTTTGGTGTACACGGCCTGGTCGATATTCGCGAAGCCGACGTGATAATCGATGAGCGTGCCCAGCGCTTCTTCATGCATCCAGCTTCCGTGCCGCATCTCCGCTACGAGCGGAAACTCATGAAAGGCCCGGCGCAGCGCGATCAGATATTCGCGATTTTCCACGGTGTAGCGAAATGTCCAGGGAAACTGCATCAACAGGCAGCCCAGTTTCCGCGCTCGCAGCAACGGCCACAAGCCGTCTTTGAACAAGGCGATATCGCCCGGCGCGAGAAGACGCTCATGCGTGAAACGCCGGCCTAGTTTTGCCGTAAACAGAAATTTGGAGTTGCCGGCAACCTTCCGCAGCCACAGCCGGGAAATCTCCGGACGAAGCGGTTGATAAAAGGTAGTGTTGATCTCAACCGCATCGAAGTATCGTGATAAATCCTCGAGCGCATGAAAGCCCCGCGGTTTCTGGCGCGGGTAAACTACGCCGTTCCAATGCGGGTAGGACCAGCCGGAAGGCCCACAATAGAGAGTAGGGGGGAGGGGCATACTTTCTCCTTGTATTCGCCTCCAGTATAAGCGAACAAAAGGCGAAATGCAAGGGCTTTATTCGATGGCGGAAAACTCCCCGGATCCTATGATCTCGGCTGGACCGGTCAAATACACCGAATCGTCCCACCGGACTTGCAGTGACTCACCGGCCGGTGTCAACACTCGCACTGGGCTGGTTGCTACCTTGCGCAAAATGGCGGCGACGGCTGCGCCCGTGGAACCGGTGCCCGAACTCAGCGTTACTCCCACGCCGCGCTCATAGAACCGCACGTCGATAGTGTGCTGATCCACCGGCCGCACGAACGACACGTTGGTTCGTTTTGGAAAATGCGGGTGAGCCTCAATCTCGGCGCCGATCGCCTCCCAGTTGGGTGGAAATTGATCCACCAACACGGCGCACTGTGGATTACCAACATCTAGAATGGTCACTTCCAACGGACCGCTCCGGAGCGGCAGAAGGAAATGAACCTGGTGCTCGTGGAAGACGGGCCGTCCCATGTTCATTTCGAATAGGAAATGACGGCCGGCCCGCTCGATCAGCCGCAGGTGCTTTGCTCCGGCGCCGGTCGAGATGGTGACTTCGTTCGCAGCGCGGCCGGAATCGATCAGCAGCGCCGCCGCGCAGCGCGTCCCGTTGCCGGAAATTTCGGCTTCGCTGCCGTCGGCGTTAAACAAACGAATCGTGGTGTCTCGAATCAGAATCCAGCCATCCGCGCCGATGCCGGTGTGGCGATTGCAAATCGCGCGCGCCACTGCCGGCAAGTCGCCAGCCGTTATTCTGTCGGCCCAGGTCAGCAAGAAATCGTTTCCCGCGCCGTGCGCTTTGATGAACGGGATGGTCATGCATCAGTCTCGTTTGTAAATTTCAATTACCGGCTCGCCTTTCACCATAATGATCAGAACACGATAATAGCGTGGGCCCTTCTTGAAAGTTGCCCTTTGGACGGCAGTCGCAACCGGATCGCCGGAAGTGGACAGCGCCCATTCTTCGTGCAGGAACAAATCGGGACGCGTAGTGGCGGCCATCCAGGCTGGTTCGTTCGCATCGCGCAGGGCTTCTCGCAGCGGAATCCCCGCCTCGCGAAGGATCGCCAAGCCATCATCGCCCAGGCTGGTGTAGATGCCGGTACCCGGACGGTATTCGGCGGCCAATAACTGTGAAGCCTGGCGCGTCCAAGCGCGCCGTCCCACGGAGTTCACCTGCGATTCTTTCCAGCAAATCCAATCGTCCGGCTTCCGATGAATCAGCCACGGCGTCGCGGCTGCCGCGATCGCGCACAGCGCGATAACGGGGCGCAGCCTATTCGGCGCCAGCATTACCACGCCCGCGCCCGCGATGGCCAATAGCGGCAGCACCGACAGCGCATAGCGCGTGTTGTAGTAGCTGCTGAACCAAAGCTCAGGCACGAAAATCGGCGACTCACCGGCATACATACGCCAGAGATAAAACAATGGTGGGATCGCAACCAGCGCCAGCGGCCAAAATGCGCGCTTCCAAATCGCGCCCGCCAGTCCCACTGCCGCAACCAGGAGTGCGCCCCATCCAGTGCATATTCTTACTGTCGTGCGAAAAAACAGCCACGCTTTTTTCCAATCGTGATCGCCCGGGCTGGGAGGCATATGTTGCGCGAGCGCGCGCTGGTAGATGCCCTTGGCCGAGTACGGCCCGTTGTAAAACTCCAAGGGATTTCCGTACAACCAATCATTGTGGGCCAGCCAGTAAATGGGAGCGAGCGATGCAATCGCTCCGAAGATCAGCGCGGCCACCAGTCTTCGCCGGCGCGCGGCAAACAGGAAATAGAGGGTGACGAACGGAATCAGAAACCATCCTTCGTAGCGCGAGAGCGAAGCGGCCACGCTCGCGAGCCCGGCGCCCGCGACGGCCCATAGCGATTGCGTATCACGAAACAGAATGGTTGAGTACAGCAGGGCCATGAACGCGGCCAGAAAGACTGGCTCCGTCATGGGCGTAGCCTGCAGGTACAAGAGATTGGGGTTTAAAGCGAGAATCCAGAGAGCTACGAACGCGGCGGAGGACGATCGCAGAGCGCGGCGCACGGCCGCAAAAAGAAACAAACCCGCCAACACGAAACAGGCCGACGACGGAATCGCTCCGGCCAGTCCATTGCGCCACCACGGGTCGTACTGCACGAATATTAAGGTCAATACCGGCGGCAGGGGCAGCCAGGGCGACCCGATCTGGTCGTAACCGGGAGTGCGCGAATCCACAATGCGCCGCGCAATGTTGAGATGCGCCTCGGCGTCACCGTAATATAACGTCCAGCCGGATTGATTTACGAATCGAGTGGCAGCCGCGCTGACGGCAGCGAGCGCGATCAACACCAGGGCCAGCTCAATATACGCGCGTTTCAAAATTCGGTGAAGGCTTTGAACTCGTGGAAGCGGGCGTCAATCGCGGCGCGGCTTAGCGTGCGGAAACGATCCACGCCGAATTTCTCGCAGCAGAAGCTGCCCATCACCGATCCATAGATCACTGCGCGGCTGAGCTCTTTTCCGCCGACGTGTCCGTTTTTCAGATCGTAGCCCTGTTCGGCTAGATAGCCGATGAAACCGCCGGCAAAACAATCTCCCGCACCGGTAGGATCGAATACTTCTTCCAGCAAATAGCCGGGAACGATGAAATGGGCATCGCGATGGAACAGGATGGCGCCATATTCGCCGCGCTTGATCACCAGCGTGTGCGGGCCCATGCCCAGGATCTTGGCCGCGGCGCGCTTCAGGTTGTTTTCACCCGAAAGCATGCGCGCCTCGGAATCGTTGATGAGCAAAAAGTCCCAGCTCCGAATGGTGCCTAGCAGCTCCTCGCGGTAATCCTTGATCCAGTAGTTCATGGTATCGCCGCCTGCCAGGCGCAAACCGTTCATCTGCTCGCGCACGCTGCGCTGCAAGGCAGGCTGGATATTTCCCAGAATCAAGTACGGCGCCGCGCGATAACTCGCCGGCAGTTTAGGATCGAAGCCGGCGAATACGTTGAGATCCGTTCGCGTGGTGGTCCGGTCATTCATGTCGTTCGAATAAACGCCGGACCAGAAAAATGTTTTGCCTGGTACCCGCTCGAGGCCCTCCAGGCCGATACCGCGGCTTCGCAGAAACTCCTCGTCTTCCTTTGCGAAGTCATCCCCCACCACCGCGACAATGCTGGTCTTGGCGAAGTAACTGGAGGCCAGCGAGATGTAAGTACATGCGCCGCCCAGGATGCGATCCACGCTCCCATGCGGGGTTTCGATACCGTCGTATGCGACGGATCCAACTACGACAACTGACATGCTCTAATCGTAGCAGGCGTCGTTTCTCGTTTCTCGTTTCTCGTTAAGTGCGCTCGATAGTCCCTAACGAGAAACGACGGGCTACAATTACGCCGTGGCTCGAATGTCGAACTGCTCTTCCTCAGTGGATCCCTTCAGCGCGGCCGTGGACGCCATGCCCTGCCCCACCACTTGCGTCACCTGATCGAAATATCCGGTACCCACAAAGCGCTGATGCCGGACGCCCTCATAACCCAGGCTGGTCTCGGCGAATTCACGTTCCTGCAGCGCGGAATAGGCGCTCATGCCCGTCTGCGCATAGCCGCGCGCCAGCTCGAACATACTAAGGTTCAGTGAGTGGAACCCAGCCAACGTCACGAACTGGAACTTGTATCCCATGGCGCCCAGCTCACGTTGGAACCGCGCGATGGTTGCATCATCCAGTTTGCGCTTCCAGTGGAACGACGGCGAACAGTTGTAGGCCAGCAACTTGCCCGGGAATTGTTCGTGGATGCCTTCGGCGAAGCGGCGGGCTTCCTCGATATTCGGTTCGGATGTTTCGCACCACAACACATCGGCATAAGGCGCGTAGGCGAGTCCGCGCGCGATGGCGGCATCTATTCCACCCGTGAATCCCAGGAATCCGTCCGCGGTGTTTTCGCCCGTGAGGAACGGCTCATCCTGTGCATCGATGCCACTGGTGAGCAAGCGCGCGCTGTTCGCATCCGTGCGGGCGATCAGCACCGTCGGAACCGCCATCACGTCGGCGGCCAGGCGCGCGGCAATCAACTTCTGAACGAACATCTGCGTGGGGATAACAACTTTGCCGCCCATATGCCCGCACTTCTTGGCGGAAGCTAGCTGATCTTCAAAGTGGACGGCCGCGGCGCCCGCTTCAATCATGTCCTTCATCAGCTCAAATGCGTTCAGTGGACCACCAAATCCTGCCTCGGCGTCTGCTACGATGGGAGCGAACCAATAGGTACCGTTATGGCCTTCGCTGCGATGAATCTGATCCGCGCGAAGAAATGCGTTGTTTATTGCGCGCACAACCTGTGGCACACTGTTAGCGGGATAGAGACTCTGATCCGGATACATCTCGCCGGCTAAATTGGCGTCGGCGGCTACCTGCCAGCCGCTGAGGTAAATGGCCTTGAGTCCAGCTTGCACCTGCTGGATCGCTTGGTTGCCGGTGAGAGCGCCAAGCGCCGGTACAAAAGGCTCTTCGAGAAGCAGTTTCCAGAAGCGTTTGGCGCCTAGGCTCGCCAGCGTGTGCTCCACGTGGATGGTGCCCCGCAGGCGGTCGACATCCTGGGCAGTATAAGGACGCCGGATGTCGGACCAGCGTGGATCTAGGGCCCAGTTGTTTTCCAATTCGGTCGTGCGAAGCGGGTATGTCATGCACTCTAGTAGACGTGAAAATAAGCGATTAAGCAAACGAACTGGTCCGAATCGGACCAATTGGCCGACGTGGCCTAGATCGGCTTCTGTGGTCCGAAATGGACCACCAGCCCGATTGGATCCAGTTCGTTTTCTCGAATACCAAACTCTGCTGTAAGATCGGAGCGATGATGGCAACAGTTCAAGAGAAGTCGATTGAGATCACTGCACCCGTAAATGGCCCCTACTCGGAGATTTTGACTCCCCAGGCCGTCGAGTTTCTAGGCGCCCTGGCGCGGAATTTCGAAAAGCGCCGGGTAGAGCTGCTTCGCGCACGGGTCGAACGCCAAAAAACGTTCGATCACGGCGCGCTTCCCGATTTTCTACCCGAAACCGCATCTATCCGCGAATCCGAGTGGACCGTGTCTCCCATCCCGCAAGACATGCTGGATCGAAGAACGGAAATCACGGGTCCGGTGGATCGCAAGATGGTGAT
>JBEKJJ010000148.1:0-18982 GCA_050011295.1 Bryobacteraceae bacterium | reverse complement strand
CGGGAATCTTTATCCCCATACGATTGTCGTCGCCGGATAGTGGAAGGACGTCAGTAAGCGCCGCCGATCGCACCCCTGGCAACGCGGCTGCGCGCTCCAGCAAAGTGTCGTGAAACTGCGCAGCCTGCTCGGTGGCTCTGTATTTGGTGCTGGGCAGCGAGATGCCGGCGGCCAACACATGTTCCGCGTGAAAGCCCGGATTTACATTCATCAAGGCCAGGAAACTCTTCGCCAGCAGTCCCGCGCCAGTGAGCAACAGCAGCGAAATCGCCACTTCCGCGACAATCAGAACGCTTCGAAACCTGCCGCGTTCTCCAGCAGATCCGCGGCCGCCGCTGCGCAGTGCATCATTCAAATCAGCTCCCGCACTCGCCAGCGCAGGCGAGAGTCCGAATATCAACACGCTCGCAAGCGCGGAAACGAGTGTGAACAGAAGCACACGCCAATCTATCGTGATGGCATCCAGCCCAGCTCGTGAGAAAAATCCGATCCTTTCCACCCGATTGAAAAACTCGGAACGCATTACATCCAACGCCCACATCGCCAAAAGGATGCCCGAACCCGCTCCTACCAATCCCAGCAACGCGCTTTCCATCAACGATTGCCGCGCTAGCCTCCACTTGCTGCACCCCAGTGCCGCGCGAACCGCCATCTCCCGCCGGCGAACTGAGGCGCGAGCCAGCAACAGGTTCGCGACGTTCGCGCACGCAATCAGTACGACCAGAAACACAGCGCCCAGCAGCACGCCGAGAGCCGGCTTGATGGTCCCGGACAAATCTTCACGCAGTGGAATCAGATTCGCCGCGTGCCCCGTGTTGCTGTCGGGATATTGCTGTTCAAGCTGCTTCGCAATCAGCGCCATCTCCGCCTGCGCCTGCTGCAGCGTGACTCCGGCTTTCAACCGCGCGATTCCACTGAACATGTGAATCCCGCGGTAACGCAGTTGGTCCGGACCAAGCAGAGCGGGAACCAGCAGATCGCACTGCGGCGCGAATGGAAATCGAAAATCTTTCGGCAGTACGCCGGCAATCAAGAATGGCTCACCATTAATGCCCGCGGATTTGCCGACGATCGCTGGGTCGCTTCCAAAGCGGCGTTGCCAGAGCCCATATGTAATCAAGACCTCGCGGTTGTGGCCAGGTTGTTCAGCGACGGCTTCGAAACTACGACCCATCCGCGGGCGCACGCCCAAAGCCTCCAAAAACCCTGGCGACACCTGCGCGCCCGGAATACGCTCAGGGTCGCCTGTGCCAGTGAGGTTGAACTGGCCGGAATCATAGAGCGCGATATCCGAGAAGCTCTGGCTCATGCGCCGCCAATCGACGAAATCGAGCGCCGAGATCCCCGCTGCTCCCACACCGCGACAATTTCTTGCGGCTTCTCGAACGGCAACGGCCGGAGCAGCACCGCATTCACAACACTGAAGACGGCAGTGTTCGCGCCAATGCCCAGCGCCAACGTCAGCAACGCCAGCAAAGTGAATTCGGGCGTTTTCAGCAACACACGAAAGGCATAACGCATAGGGGATACATTCCAGCAAGCCGGAATCCACCCTCAAGTGTATGATAAAGAGTCTTTTATGAACGTCCTGCGTGTACGTCTTTGGGAATGTCTGTTCGGAATCGGGCTACTATCGCCGGGCCTGGTTTTGGGTCAACAAAATCCAGCGTCCGCCGCCGCGCGCAGTTGGCGCGAGACGCACGAGGGCGCAATCCTCCGCGAGTTCATGAATCTGTTGGCAATCCCCAACATCGCGCGCGATGACGCCAATATTCACAAGAACGCCGACGCGATCGTGAAGCTGCTTGAGAGACGTGGCGTCAAAACACAATTGCTGGAACTGCCCGGTGTGCCTCCCGTTGTGTTCGGCGAGATCACAACACCCGGCGCAACGCGAACGCTGGTCTTCTACGCTCACTACGACGGCCAGCCGCTCGATCCGAAAGAATGGGCCACGCCGCCCTGGCAGCCGGTCTTGCGCGACGGCGCTCTGAATCACGATAGCCGCGTTGTCCCGCTGCCGGCCAACGGGCCAATCAATCCCGAGTGGCGCCTCTATGCGCGCTCTGCTTCCGACGATAAAGCGCCGGTGATCGCGATTCTCACAGCGCTCGATGCGCTACGAGCGGCACGGATTCCACTGCGCTCTAACATCAAACTGGTTTTCGAAGGCGAGGAGGAAGCAGGCTCGCCCCACCTGGCCGGCATTATCGAAAAGTACAAAGGGCTGCTCGGTTCCGACGTCTGGCTGATTTGCGATGGGCCCGTGCACCAGAGCCGGCGCCAGCAGATTGTGTTCGGCGCCCGCGGGATCGCCACAGTCGATGTCACATTGTACGGTCCGAATCATGAGCTGCACAGCGGGCATTACGGAAATTGGGCGCCCAATCCGGCCATGGCGCTCGCCCACCTGTTAGCGTCCATGAAAGATGACGACGGCCGGGTGTTGATCGATCATTTCTATGACGGCGTCGAGCCGCTTACGGAAATTGAGCGCCGCGCCGTGGCGGAAGCTCCGGATGTGGATCAAGATCTGAAGCGCGAGCTTTGGCTGGGCCGCACCGAGGGAGGTGGGAAAAAGTTGGTGGAATTGCTCAATCTGCCATCGCTGAACATCCGCGGCATGAGCAGCGCTAGGACAGGCGCCGGTGCAAGCAATGTAATCCCGGCGTCCGCGACCGCGACCATCGACATGCGCCTGGTAAAGGGAATCGATCACGCCGCAGCGGAGCAGCGTCTGATCGAACATATCCGTAAACAAGGTTACTTCATCGTCGACACTGAGCCCGACGCTCAGAAGCGCCTGTCGCATCCGAAACTAGCTTTCGTGAACGTGGAATCGGGTGGTTACAACGCGTCAAGAACGTCGATGGACCTGCCAATCTCGCAACTGGTTTTGAAGACAGCCGAATCGGCGCGTGGGCCAGTGGTGAAACTGCCGACCATGGGCGGCAGCGTTCCGTTGTACATGATCGACGGGATTCTGCACGTGCCAACTATCACGGTGTCGATCGCAAATCACGACAACAATCAGCACAGCTTCAACGAAAACATCCGCATTCAGAACCTGTGGGACGGCATCGAGCTAATGGCCGCGCTATTGGCGATGTAGAATTACCCGGTTGTATTGACGACAGTTCCAGTGTTATTCGTCAGGCCGCTATACGATGAAACCAACTGATCGAGCGAGGGCGGAGTGGTGGTGGCAGCCGGTTGAGCGGTAGTGGTACCGTTCAAATTAGCCAGCCCTTCCGCCAACAAATCTGTAGTGGTAGGAGCGGCCGGGGCTAAGCCGAAGGCAGCGTCTGTAATGTTTGAGTCGATGGTTTGAAAAAAGTCCGGCGTAGACTGCCCGTAATTTGGCGTAGGCAATCCAAACAATCCGCTCTCCTCCGACAATGCCGAAGCCTCCGCGCTGATGTTTGAGAGATCAGCCGGACTCGCCGCATTGAGAATCGATTGTGGAATGAGCGATGTACCGCTAGCAAGCGGGGCGCCTGGCGCCGTAAGCACGGACAAGGCGGTGGGGACAGGTGCGCTGTTGATGGTGCCCATTAGATGTTTCCTTGGAGGGCTTATCGGCAGGATTAGGCGTAACGCTTCAAAAAATTTGTGTCGGTCTTCCCCGCTACAAAATCCGCGTCCGCCAGAATCCGCTGGTGCAGAGGAATTGTTGTGTAAATGCCTTCCACCACAAACATTTCCAGTGCCCGCCGCATCCGCGCGATAGCCTCCGTACGGTCGGCTCCATAGGCGATCAGCTTGGCTACCAAAGAATCGTAGTACGGCGGGATTACGTAGTCCGTATAGGCAGATGTATCTACTCGAATCCCAATATCGCCCGGTAAATTCAGCCCCGTGATCCGGCCAGGCGATGGCGCGAAGGTCTCTGGATTCTCAGCATTGATCCGGCATTCGATAGCATGCCCTTCAAACTCCACTGGCTGCGTGATCACTTCGCGCAACGGGAGACCGGCCGCAATCAGAATCTGGCTCTTCACCAGATCGATTCTGGTAATCGCTTCGGTTACCGGATGCTCCACCTGAATGCGCGCGTTCACTTCGATGAAATAGAGATTGCCTTTCTCATCCATCAGGAATTCCACGGTGCCGGCATTGGTGTAGCCGATGGTGCGCATGGCTTCGTGCAGCGCGGCCATGGTTTTCTTACGCAAATCGGGATGCAAGCCCGGGGAGGGCGCCTCTTCGAGCAATTTTTGGTGGCGCCGCTGGATGGAGCATTCACGCTCACCCAGGATCTCGATCGCGCCGTGCTCGTCGGCCAACACCTGAAACTCAATGTGCCGCGGCCCTTCGATCAACTTCTCCATGTACACGTCTTGATTCGAAAACGAAATCCCGGCTTCCTGCTGCGCCTGTGAGAAAAGCCCCGGCAGCTCGGATGCCTCGTGGACCATGCGCATCCCGCGCCCTCCGCCTCCCGCGGAAGCCTTCAGCATCACCGGATACCCGATGCGTTCGGCGGTTTCGAGCGCGTCGTCAACGTCTTTCAAAATCCCCTGCGACCCCGGCAGAATCGGCACACCGGATTTCGCCATCGCCGCCCGCGCACGCTGCTTCAGGCCCATGGAACGGATTACAGCCGGTTTAGGCCCGATGAACCGGATCTCGGATGTCTCGCATACTTCCGCGAAATCCGCATTCTCGCTCAGGAAGCCGTAGCCGGGATGAATGGCATCGACATTCGTGATCTCGGCCGCGCTGATCACCGCCGGGATATCCAGATAGCTCCGCGCGCTCTTCGCCGGTCCGATGCAAATGGCTTCGTCGGCGAACCGGACGTGTAAACTATGACGGTCCGCTTCCGAATAAACGGCCACGGTCCGGATACCCAGATCCTTGCAGGCGCAGATGATGCGAATGGCGATCTCGCCACGATTGGCGATTAGGATTTTTTGGAACATATTAGCGCGGGCGAATGGCGAACAGCGCTTCTCCGTACTCCACTGCCCGGCCGTTCTCCATCAGTTTGGCGACAACGGTGCCCGCAATCTCGGATTCGATTTCATTCATCAGCTTCATCGATTCGATAATGCACAGCACATGCCCGGGTTCCACCACGTCGCCTACTTTCACAAACGGCGGGTCGCCCGGCTTCCCCGCGTCGTAGTAAGTTCCGACGATGGGAGATTTCACGATGGTTTCGTTGCCGGTGGCGCCCGACGTAGCGCTGGCCGAACTTGAAGCGGGGGTGGTCTGCACAATCGCGTCGGCCATCGGGCTCGGGCCCGGCGCCATCATGGAGCCCGGGACCGTGACTTCGTGACGCGATCCCAGAGTCCGCCGGATGCGCACCCGGTTTTCTCCGCGCTGCACTTCGATTTCAGCCACGCCGCTTTCAATAACTAGCTGGACCAGATCTCTTATCTCTTCATTCGACATTCAGAGAAGCATTAGCTCCTTGGATGTGGTTGTCAATACCTCGCATCCGTTCTTGGTCACCAGCACCGTGTCTTCGATCCGCACTCCGCCGAAGTCCTGGACGTAGGCGCCAGGTTCAATTGTAATCACCATACCGGCCTCAAGTCTCGTGGGGTCCTTCTTTCCCAACCGGGGCGGCTCATGGATTTCCAGGCCCAAGCCATGTCCGGTGGAGTGGACGAACTGCTTCGCAAGCCCTTCGGATTCCAATACTTGGCGCGCGCTGCGATCCACTTGGCCAGCCGTCACTCCCTCGCGCACTGCGTCGATAGCGGCGAGCTGCGCGTTCAATACCGCTCTGTACATGCTGCGAATCTTCTGGTTTGGCCGTCCTAAAAACAACATGCGGGTCATGTCGCTCATGTAACCGTTTTGGCACGAACCCATGTCTATTAATAATAGTTCATTAACGGTGGCCTTCTGTTGGGAGGGCTGCGCGTGGGGCAGGGCAGTCCGGGGCCCGGCGGCCACGATGGTCTCAAATGCGGCTTTCTCGGCGCCCAGGCGGCGCATTTTGAACTCGAGCTCAGCGGCAATAGCCATCTCCGAAACACCCGGCCGGATGGACCGCACGGTGGATTCAAAAGCTTCCGAATTCGTGAGTACACTGCGGCGGATGCGCGCGATCTCTTCAGGCGTCTTGATCATCCGCAGCTTCTCAATCACGGGCCCGATTGGTTTCAGGGATGCTGTTGACGGAAGCGCCTGCTTGAGCCGCGCGAAAGCGTCATAGATCATGCGCGTGGATTCAAAACCGATTCGTTTGAGCTTCGACCGGCGGATCATTTCAACCGCGGCAAGTTCCAGCGGTCCTTTGGCGACCGTCTTCACTTTCGACGAGCACTCTTGGGACGCTTGGATGGTGTAGCGCGGGTCGGTGAACAGTGTTTGGGAATCGGGAGTCACCAAAAGCAGCCCGTGGCTGCCGGTGAAGCCGCTCAGATAACGGATGTTGGGGAGCGCGGAGACCAGCAGCGCGTCGATCTTTAGTTCGGCAAATTGAATCACGGGGTCAGCAGCAGCTTTCCGGCGGTATGACGGCCTTCCAGATCGCGCTGCGCCTGCGCGGCGTCGGCTAGCGGGTAGACCTTGTGAATCCGGAGCTTCAGCTTGCCTTGGGCGACCCACTTGAGCACGTCGCCGGCCCGCCAGTCCAGCTCTTCTTGCGTGGCTACATGGTGCGCGAGCGACGGCCGGGTGAGAAACAGCGAACCTTTTTGGGTCAAGAGCAGCGGCGCGATATCCGGTGCCGGTCCGCTCGCGTTTCCGAAGTTCACCATCAAACCGCGGGGCCGCAGGCAATCCAAGCTTTTCATGAAAGTGGACTTGCCCACCGAATCGTAGACCACGTTCATCCCCTTGGCCTTGGCCGTGAAATCTTCTTTGGTGTAGACCACCACTTCGTCGGCGCCGGCCGCCTTCGCCTGTTCGGCCTTCTCTTCGTTTCCAACGGTTCCGATCACGTGCGCGCCAAGCATCTTGGCCATCTGGACCAGCAACGCGCCGGTGCCGCCGGCCGCCGCGTGAATCAGGCACGAATCGCCCGCTTTGAGCGGATAGGTGGAATGCGTCAGGTAATGCGCGGTCATGCCTTGTAGCATGGCTGCGGCGGCGGTCTGAAAATCCACCGAATCGGGAATCTTCACCAATTGCCAAGCTGGCACAACGGCATATTCGGCGTACGATCCGCGCGTCATGCCGTAAGCCACGCGGTCGCCCGGACGGACACTAGTGACGTCGGGACCAACGGCTTCCACCGTCCCTGCGGCTTCGTTGCCGAGCACAATCGGCGGAGGCGCGGGATACAGGCCGGTGCGGAAATAAATGTCAATGAAATTCACGCCGGACGCCGCGATCTTCACCAGCGCCTGGCCGGCAGCGGGCGAGGGTTTGGGAATGTCCGCGTACTTCAGATTTTCCGGACCACCGGTTTGTTCCACAAAAACAGCTTTCATAGCGTGCGAAGTCTCCTCCGAAAGTGAATTGTCGCTGCGTAGAGAATCAGATATAAGAGCGTGAACGGGAACAGCGCCAGGCGCGCCAGCGTCCGAACAGCGCCCGCTCCGGTGAGTCCCGCGCGAAACAAAATGAAATGGCGGACGTTGGACAGGTGACCGCGATCCAGCCAGAAGTAGTCGCCATTCTCATTCAAGATGAAAACCTTGCCCGGCAGCCGCGCGGCCAGCACCCATTTCCATTTGGCCATGATGGGTTCATCCGAGCAGATGATTCCGACCACGGTGTAGTGATTATCGGCCAACAGGCGATACAGCTTTTTGCGCGCTCGCGCGTCGGGATAATCGTTGACTCGATAAACTGCGCCGCGGTCCGGCTGGAAGTTCTGAGGCAGCCCTCCGTAGCAGGTAATCAAGTCGGCTTGCATATTCGGATGAGTACGGTAAATGCCGGGCAACAGATCCTCGAAAAGATCACGCCGCCCGCTTTCGACCAATAGGACGCGGGTGAACGGCGGAATACCTCGGCGGAGAAAGTAGCGCAACTTCTATTGTTTCATGTAGGGCAAGACGCCGTCTTGCCTATTTCAGGTCGAAGAATGCGGAAACTGGGGTGTAGAAACCGGGAAGGAGCGGATCGTGGATCATTTGATCGCCCTTCAGTTCCCGAACCGAGTCATCGGAGTAGACCATCACCGAACGGGACTCAGGAAATACGACCCAGACGGTGTTTGATCCGCCCTCAACATAAGCGTCTACCTTGGCTTTCAAACGCGTGACTGTGTCGCTGGGCGAGACGACTTCAATCGCGAGGTCTGGCGCGCCGCGAAACACCCGATCAACTCCGGAAAAGCGCTCGCACCTAACCACGCTGACGTCCGGGACAAATGTGTCGTACTTGCTGACTACGGTTCCCATCTCCACGAGCGATTCCAAAGTGGAAAGCGAATTCTGATCAATATACCGGTCTATTAGAAACTTGATTCGATTCTTGATACGGTCGTGAAGATTAGAGGCGGGCGGCATCTTGACAACTTCTCCTCCAATGAGCTCGTCCTTGATCCGATTGCCGTTCTGGTCGAACTCCTCGGGTAGGGAGAGGTATTGCTCGGACGTCAAGAGTGCCGTAGCGGGCATATTTGTATTGTAATCGCCGAACTCGGCGGTTCGGAAGTGCCTACTGCGACTTTTGGCGGAAAAGCGCTCGCAAGCCTGCGAAGAGGCACATTGCCATTCCAAGGGGAGCACCGATCATGGTCGCTTCGGCTATATAGGTGCCGAGGTCACTAGTTGGACCGCACACACCACCTGCGGACAAACAGAACCCGACCGCACATAGAACAAAGATCCAAGCGCCAGATTTGAAGAGCCGGGACATTCGTCAGGATTTAGTCTAACAATTCCGTGCCCTTAGCGCCGAGATTACACGCCCCAGCAGTAATCTTCCACCACTTTGTCGATGCTTTCGTCCTGCTCGGTCAGGCGCATCAGCTCCAGGCGGATGGCGTCCACCAGCGCGTGCCAGCTGGCTTCGATTACGTTGTCAGAGACACCCACCGTGGCCCAACTGCGCTTGTGGTCCGACCATTCCACTAGGACTCGCACTTTCGCCGCGGTGCCTTTCTTTGGTTCCAGCACGCGCACTTTATAGTCGGTCAAGCGGACGCTCGCGATCTTTGGATAGACCGATGAGAGGCATTGGCGCAAGCACAAATCCAGCGCGTTCATGGGGCCTTGGCCATTGGCCGTAGCGGTGTGGACGCTGTCCTGAACTCGCAGCGTCACAGTTGCGGTGGTGCCGCCGATTAGACGCGTGGTCACGTCGTAGCCCACCACTTCGAACAGGTTCAATCCTGGACGCAAGGCCTCGCGCACCAGCAGCTCAAAGGTACCCTCCGCGGCTTCGATTTCATAGCCTTGGTGCTCCATCAGCTTGATGCGCTCCAGCAACTGCCGCCTCGCTTCGGAGTCCAGGCGATCGGCCAGGCCGTGCTGCTTGAGTTTATAGAGCACGTTGCCGCGTCCGGAAAGATCGCTCAAAAGAACGCGCTGCCGATTGCCGACGGTTTCTGGCTTCACGTGCTCGTAGGTGGATGAATCTTTCAGCACTGCACTCACATGCACGCCGCCCTTATGCGCGAAGGCGCTGTGGCCGACGTACGGTTGATCGTTGCGCATCGGCAGATTGGCCAGCTCGGCGATATACCGCGCCACAGTTGTCAGGTTCTGCAAGTTCTCGCGTCCGATGGTGTTGTGGCCGAGCTTCAGCTCGAGATTGGCGATGATCGAAACCAGGTTGGCGTTGCCGCAGCGCTCGCCATAGCCATTAATACAACCTTGCACATGCGTGCACCCGGCCTCGATGGCCGCGATGGCGTTCGCCACGGCAACATCCGCGTCGTTGTGCGTGTGGATTCCGAGCACTCCGTCAAAACGCTTGCGGACTTCCGCCACCACTTCGATGATGCGATGGGTCAAGTTGCCGCCGTTGGTATCGCACAAGCACAGAACATCGGCGCCGGCTTGCTTCGCCGCTTCCAGCGTCCGCAGCGCGAAATCGGGATTGGCATTGTAGCCGTCGAAAAAATGTTCGGCGTCGTAGACCACTTCGCGGCCGTGATCCTTTAGATATTTCACGGTCTCGGAAATCAGCTTCAGGTTTTCGTCTTCCTGGATTCCCAGAGCCCGGTGTACGTGCAGATCCCAGCTCTTGCCGAAAATCGAGATAGCCGGAGTTTCGGCTTCGAGCAGGGCGCGAACGTTCGGATCCTGGTCAACCTTGTTCTTCGAAAAACGCGTGGAGCCGAAAGCGACCAATCGCGCATGTTTGAGCTTCAGATCGCGGGCGCGTTGGAAAAAATCTTTGTCCTTGGGATTCGAATTGGGCCAGCCGCCTTCGATGTAATCGATCCCCAACTCGTCGAGTTTTTGCGCGATGACCAGCTTGTCATCCAGCGAGAATGAGACGGCTTCGCCTTGCGTGCCGTCGCGGAGAGTGGTGTCGAAGGTTTGGATTCGCATAATGATTCACTTTCGCAGGGCACGGCCCTGCTCCACTGGCTGTCAAGCAGTAGCGGCTTCTTGCGGGATGCCGGCCTCCTTTCTTTTTTTCAGGAACGGCATCATCTCGCGCAGCTCTTTGCCTACCTTCTCGATCTGAGAATCGCGGGCGGCTTCGCGCATGTGCAGGAACTTGTGGCGGCCAGTTTTGTTTTCGGCAATCCATTCGCGCGCGAATTGGCCGGACTGAATTTCCGACAATATCTTCCTCATCTCATCGCGGGTTTGCTGGTTGACGATGCGCGGCCCGCGCGTGTAATCGCCGTACTCCGCAGTATCGGAAACTGAATAGCGCATGTAGCTGAGGCCGCCTTCGTAAATAAGATCGACAATCAGCTTCAATTCATGTAGGCACTCGAAATACGCGATTTCGGGCGCGTAACCGGCCGCCACCAGCGTCTCAAAACCCGCCCGGACCAGTTCGCTTGCGCCGCCGCACAGCACGGATTGTTCGCCGAACAGGTCACTTTCGGTCTCTTCCTTGAATGTTGTCTCGATCACGCCGGCCTTGAGACAGCCCAGTGCGAGCGCATAGGCCAGTGCGTTCTCCGTTGCCTTGCCAGACGGATTCTGATGTACGGCGACTAGGGCCGGAACTCCCACGCCTTCCGTGAACAGCTCGCGCACCCGATGGCCAGGGGCTTTGGGCGCGATCATGGAAACATCCACGTCCGCAGGCGCTTGAATCTGGCCAAAGTGAACGTTAAAGCCGTGGGCGAACATCAGAGTCTTGCCCTTGGTCATATGGGGCGCGATCTCGGCCGCATACAAATCGCCCTGGATATGATCGGGCACCAGGATCATCACTACATCGGCGGCCTTGGCTGCGTCGGCGGTGGAAAGAACCTTCAGTCCAGCGGCCTCGGCCTTGGCCGCGCTCTTGCTACCTTTGTGCAATCCCACTACTACATTCGCGCCGCTGTCGCGGAGGTTGAGGGAGTGGGCGTGGCCTTGACTGCCGTAGCCGATGATCGCGACCGTTTTGTTTTTTAGGAGGGCTGGGTTGCCGTCTGCTTCGTAAAATCGTTTAGCCATGGATCGTGTTCTCGTTTCTCGTTTCTCGTTTCTCGTTCGCGTCACCGGACGCTATGGTTCTTGGTACGGGTGGGGATAGCCGTAATTTCTTGGCTTCGAGCGAAACCACTACCGTGCCCGAGCGCGTGACTTCGATTTCGCCGTAGCTGCGCATCAGGTCGATGAAGACGTCTAACTTTTCAGGATCACCGGTCACTTCGAGCGCGAAACCTTCCGTCGACGAGTCCACTACGCGGGCGCCGAAAATCTCGGCTTCCTTCAAGATGTTCGCGCGGCTGTTTACGGTGGGCCGTACGCGCAGCAGCACCATCTCTCTGCGAACCGCCGCAGCCTCGGTCAGATCGGACGCCTGCAGCACGTTGACCAGCTTATTCATTTGCTTGATTACTTGCGTTCGCAGTTGCGGCTCGACGTCCACCACAATGCTCATGCGCGATAGCGTCGGGTCCAGCGTCCGCGCGACGGTGAGGCTTTCAATGTTGTACCCGCGCGCGCTCAGCAGGCCAGTGATGCGCATTAAAGAGCCTGGTTTGTTCTCGACCAGTAGTGAGATAACTTGCAGCATTTTGATTCAGCTCAACCTTTCATCCACGCCCCGCAAGGTAACGTGGCGCGGACACTTGTGTCCGCAGCGTCGAGACTCATCTCGACGCTTTCTATGCGCCGGGGCATCGAGATGAGTCTCGATGCCGCAGCCTGGAGGCCGCGCCACTTCACGCCTCCACCGGTTGCGGCGGGCCCAGGACCATTTCGTTGATCGCGCCGCCCGCGGGCACCATCGGATACACGTTCTCGAAGGGGGAAACGCGCACGTTCAGCAGGTAGGGGCCGTTCTCGTCCACAGCCTCCTGCAGAGCCGCCGCCAGCTTGTTGGGATTTTCCACCGTGCGGCCCTTGAATCCATAGGCGCCGGCCAGCTTCTCTACGTCCGGAAAAGAAGTCAACTCAGCTTGCGACAGCCGGTTGTTGTAGAACAGCTCCTGCCATTGCCGGATCATGCCGAGATAACCATTGTTCATGACCACGATTTTGATGGGCAGCCCATGATTTACTACGGTCGCGAGTTCCGGAATGGACATCTGGAAGCCACCGTCGCCGCATATGGCGAAGACCAGCTTGTCGGGATTGGCGAACTGGGCGCCGATGGCCGCCGGCAATCCGAATCCCATGGAGCCCAACCCGCCCGAGTTGAGCCACAGGCGCGGCTCATTGAAGCGGATGAATTGCGCGGCCCACATCTGATGTTGGCCGACGTCGGAAGAGACAATAGCGCGGCCGCCGCAGAGACGATCGATTTCCCGCATCAAATGTTGAGGTTTTATTTCAGTAGTGGATATTTCAGGTACCAGCGGATGCTCTTCCTGCCAATCGCGAATCTGGGCCCACCAGGCTTCGCGGCCCGCGGCATTCCGCTTCTGATGAGTAGGCGCCAGCTCACGCACCACCTTGTTCAATTTCTGTAGCACGCGCTTCACATCGCCCACGATGGGCAGATCGGCTGTGCGGTTCTTGCCGATCTCAGCGGGATCGATATCGACGTGAATCACCTTGGCATGCGGAGCGAAGGCCGCCAAACGGCCGGTGACGCGATCGTCGAAGCGGACGCCCAGCGCGATCAGCAGATCCGCATTGCTCATGCCCATATTGGCGGCGTAGCTGCCATGCATCCCAGGCATGCTGACGAAATTGCGATGTTCCGCCGGCAGCGCGCCCAGACCCATCAGCGTGTTCACCGTGGGAGCATCCAGCAACTCCACCAGCTCCAGCAATTCCTCAGACGCATTGGCCGCAATGATGCCGCCGCCCGCATAAACAAATGGCCGCTGGGCATCCCAGATCATCTGCGCCGCGCGCCGGATCTGGCCGGTATGGCCTTCGGTGTAAACCTTGTAGCCGGGAAGATGGATGGAAGAAACTGGCGTGTAATGCGCTTGGGCTTGAAACACGTCCTTGGGAATATCCACCAGCACCGGTCCCGGACGGCCGCTCGATGCAATATAGAACGCCTCGTGGATTACTTGCGGCAGCTCGGCCACGGTCTTCACCAGGAAATTGTGTTTGGTGCAGGAACGCGTGATGCCGAACGTGTCGGCTTCCTGAAATGCATCGCTACCGATCAGCTTGGTGGGAACTTGGCCGGTGATGGCGACCACGGGAATGGAATCCATCATCGAATCCACCAGACCAGTTACCAGGTTGGTTGCACCCGGTCCCGATGTCGCGCAGCAGACTCCCACGCGTCCGGTAGAACGCGCGAAGCCTTCCGCGGCGAAGGCCGCATTTTGTTCATGACGGACCAGCACATGGCGGATGGGATGATCGTAGAAAGCGTCGTAGAGCGGCAGCGTTACGCCGCCCGGATAACCGAATATGCAGTCCACGTTCTCGCGAACCAGGCATTCCAGCAAAATCCGCGCGCCGGACGTCAGTTTCGCTTCGGCCGCTCCGCTTGCGCGCTGGGCGTTGGTCGATGTCGACATTGGGTTCGTTCCTCCAAAAATGAAAAAGGCCATTGGCTGGGTTTGTATCCCCCGCCAATGGCCTCTTTGAGATTTTTCTCCGAAGCCTTCAGGCGGGGCCGGGTACGGCGACCTGAATAATAATCGGGAGTAGCCTCGGAACCTGACCGATCCGAAGGAAAGCCGGCACATTCCCACCCGGTAAGGCGGATACAGCACCGAGCTGCCTCTCGAATCGCATCATTGAGTCTAGAGTACCCCAGCAGTCAGGCAAATGCAAGGGGGTATTAACATAAATAGTGTTAATGTAGACATTGGTGCTGTGCCCCTATCGCAATCAGCGGTAACATGTTAGTAGGAAGTGCACCGTGCCAAAAGACCTCTCCAATCCTCAAATCAACTTGTCGAAGATACCGGTCGGCGGAGGCATCGCAGGGGCAATTTTCGCCATCGGCAGCATGCTGATTTTTCTAATCGGCATTCCCGTGATCCGATATGTATTTCCTGCTGCCGTCCTCTTAGGCTGCGCAGTTGCGCTGGTTATCCACTTCATGCGGCATGAGACTCCGGGCGCATCCTGGATTCTGCCTCAGAAAAATCGATAACATTTCCAACCTCCAAATCGCAGGCGGGTTCGGGGTATGATTGTCCCTGGACAAAGTATGATCCAACCTGCACAAAAAATCGCCCCCGCGTCGGGATCCACCGGGAACTACGGTCCAGCGTTGGCCGTAATCACCACAGTCTTTTTCATGTGGGGATTCGTCACCGTACTCAACGACATTCTGGTTCCTCATCTGAAGTCGATCTTCGATCTGAACTACACGCAGATCATGCTGATTCAGTTCACGTTTTTTTCGGCTTATTTCCTGATGTCGATGCCGAGCGCGAAGGTAATCTCGTGGTTGGGCTACAAGGGATCCATTGTGCTGGGTCTGGCGGTGATGGGTTTGGGCGCTCTGCTATTTGTTCCGGCGGCATCGCTCGCATCGTACGCGCTTTTTCTGGGAGCGCTGTATGTGCTGGCCTCCGGGATGACCATATTACAGGTAGCTGCTAATCCTTACGTCGCGGTGCTCGGTCCGCCAGAGAGCGCTTCCAGCCGGTTGAACTTGGCGCAAGCCTTCAACTCGCTCGGAACTACTATCGGACCCTACCTGGGGGGCGCATTGATTCTTTCGGCGGTCCGCACCGCTGCGTCAGAGCTCAATGCAATGTCGCCGGAACGACTGCAGGCGCATCGCGCGCTCGAAGCATCGTCGGTGAAACTGCCTTATGTGGGAATCGCGGCCCTGCTCTTCGTGCTCTCGTTTGCGATTTCACGCTTCAAGCTGCCGGTTCTCGCGAATATTGAGGAAGGCCGCGCGCACGACTCCAGCACCGGCGATAGCGCCTGGAAGCATCCTCACCTGGTGTTGGGCGCGCTCGGAATCTTTATCTATGTGGGTGCGGAAGTGTCCATCGGAAGTTTCTTGGTGAATTATTTCTCGCAAACTGATATCGGCGGACTAAGCCCCAAGGACGCGGCTTCTCTGGTGTCGTTCTACTGGGGCGGCGCAATGGTGGGGCGCTTTATCGGATCAGCGTTAATGCAAAAACTCAATCCGGGAGGAGTGCTGGGAGGTGCTGCCTTGGTGGCATGCCTTTTGGTGACGGTCTCCATTCTCACCACCGGGCATGTCGCCATGTGGAGCATCATTCTGGTAGGCCTATTCAATTCCGTGATGTTTCCGACCATCTTCACGCTAGCCATTGATGGGCTGGGGAAGCTAACCGGTCAAGGATCGGGAATCTTAGTAATGGCTATCGTGGGAGGAGCGATCATCCCGCTTGCGCAGGGCGCGCTTGCAGACCGGATCGGGATCCACATGGCGTTTATTCTGCCCGCGGTTTGTTACCTGTACATTGTGTATTACGGATTGCGTGGGTCGCGGCACGCGTAAGAGAATCGGTTGGCAGGCGGAAGCGCCTGCCCCACGATTAATTCTTGGTGCTCGGCGGAGCCGCGGCTGGAGCGGTCTGCGCGGCGCTAGCCGTGCTGGTATCCCACGCCGGCTTGTTACTCAGCGTCTTCCAATATCTATCGCCCCACCACTCCTTCGAATCGTTCGCCGTGGTAGCAGGGTCGGGAAGGGCTTTGACCTCTGCGAGGGTGGTCTGGACGCTTGAAGCCAGCCGGGCGGCCAGTTCGAAGCTCAACTTTCCAGTCACGCCGGCCGGGTCCTTATAGCTAATCGTCAGCGTCTCCTTCTTCTTGCCGAACAGCGACGGAACGGGCACCTTTTTGAGTACGTGGCGCGTGTCGCCCCTGGTGACTTCAGTACCGGTGATCTCGGCGTACGGCAGCTTGAAAACTGCCTGGCCGTAGATGAACTTCATCACTTTGGTGTCGTCCAGGTTGAGGAAACCGGTGGAGTTCATCGGAATCGACTTCACCGTCCCACCAACATACTCGGCGGTGTCTGCTGCGCGAAGAACCGCGCAGGGAAGGATCGCGAATGCGACCGTGGAAATTAGAAACTGGCGGATGGACATCTAGTACCTCTCCTTGTGAGTACCATCGGCAACATCACTCTCCGACTTTAGCAGGCCTGCGCGACTCTACAATGAATTCAGCATGTCCATTTACGACGACCGGCGCGAGGAGCTGGAAAAGCACGAGTTAATGATGGGCGCTGAGCGGGGGCGCCTGGCGGTCACCCTGGACCTGCTGACCGATGCCCTGGTCCTGGTGGGCCAGCACGGGGTCTATTGCCAAAGCGCGCGCCAGCCCGGCAAGCCCGCCATGGATATCCAGATGATCTCCAAATGTCTGACTGATGCCAAGGAACTGGTCGCCAGCGTGATGGAAGAGATCAAGCGTAGGAAGTCTGAAGTGGAACGCGCCTAGGCGGGACTTCTACTTGCTGGAGAACCAGTAGAAAACCCATACGGCGACCAGCGATACCAGGCACAGGATAAACATGAAGAGTTTGCGGCTGGTGGAGGGTTGGTAGCCGGGGGCTGGGGGCTCGGGGTCGCGCGGCTTGCTCTCGGAATCCATGCTGGCTAAAGGTCGAGTATAGCGCGGTGGGTCAGAATCTGTAAGAAATTCAAAAGCACCGGTCGCTTACGGGCTTGAGAAAAAATCCCCCGAAGGCTCCTGGAACATTTCGCTGTACTTTTGTTTCTGAGTGCCTTAAGCTGTCCTGGATGACAGCTTCAACCGATGGACGCGACCAAGCCCAGGCACCGCCGAAGTACGTCCCCATTGATCGGGCCCCGTCTTTTTTCGCTCCGGTCGAGGTGGAACGTCTGGTTCCTGCCGACCATCGAGTTCGCGCCATTTGGGAGCTGCTGGGGAAGCTGGATTTCAGCCGCTGGGAGGAAGGAATCGAATCTCGGGAAGGTGCAGCGGGGCGCCCCTGTTTTCCGCCGCGGCTGCTAGCCAGTATCTGGCTGTATGGGTACAGTATCGAGATCGCCTCGGCGCGAGCCTTGGCCCGGATGATGGGCTGGGAGCCAGGTCTGCGCTGGCTCACCGGATGCCAGGAGATCAACGCGCACACGCTCTCGGATTTTCGCGTGCAGGACCAGGAACGATTGGATGAACTGTTTACGAATCTGGTGACGGTGCTGCGGCGGGAGGGGCTGGTGGATCTGAAAGTGGTGACGCAGGACGGGACCAAAGTGGAGGCGCAGGCGGGCCGGCACTCCCTGCACGGGGGGAAACGATCGAAAGGGAGCTGGCCGAAGCACGGCAGCATATCGAGGAGTTGGATCGGCAGGCGCGGGAAGAGGAGGTGCAAGACGAGCGCCAAGCGGCTGCCCAGAAGCGGGCGGGGCGGGAGCGGGTGGAGCGGCTGGAACGGGCGCTGGAAGAAATTCAGAAGCGGAGAAGCGAGACTCCCGCCAGCCGGCGCGAACAGGTGCGGGTGAGCACCAGCGAACCAGAGGTGCGCAAGATGAAGCACGCCGACGGGAGTTGGTCGCCGAGCCACAACGTACAAGTCACCACGGATGCCAAGGAGAAGGTGATTGTCAGGATAGACGTCACCGCAGATGCCAATGACACGCAACAGTTATTGCCGGCGATGGCAGCGGTCCTGGATCGTCTGGGAGAGAAGCCCGGCTGCGTGATGGCCGATGGCGGATACGTGAGCCGTGACAATGTGGAGGGCATGGCCCAACAAGGGATCGAGTTGGTGGCTCCGGTGCCGAGCCCGGCACGAGAGGCTGGAGCGGTGGCGAGGAATAAGATCGATCCGGAGTTTGGCCGGTCCAAGTTTGTGGGATGAAAACCAGCCAGAGTTTCGTGTGCCCCGCCGGGCAGCACCTGGAGAAAGTGAAGCAGCGGACGCATCATGGGCAGAGGTGTGAAGTGTACCGTGCGCAGGCCGAGCAGTGTGCGGCCCGTGAACAAGCGCCGCGTTGCTGTGGACACCTGAAGCCCGGAATGCCGCGGCAGATCGAGCGAGTGCTGGAGGGTGCCGCGATGCAGGAGTTTATAAAACGGATGCGACAACCGGACCAGCAAGCGCTGTACCAGAGGCGGAGCGGAATCGCCGAGACGCCGCACATGCGCTGGAAGGGCAACTGGAAGTGGCGTCGATTTTCGGTGCGCGGGCTGCGAAAGGCGGGGATGGAGGCGCTGTGGTTGGCCTTGGCCTATAACGCCCACGTATGGACGCGCGTGATCTGGCGGACGAACTTGGAGGTGGTGGCGGCATAACATCGTAATCGGAGACCGCAAACTGGTCCCACAGACCGCCCGGTACCCCCAAATTGCGTCTCCGGCATCGGCGCGGGTCGGGACGTCTCCAGTCCGCTTATTTTCGCCGACGACTCTCACCTCGTCATCTGAGCTCGGCTGACCCGACCAAAAGTCGATTTTTTCTCAAGCCCTTACGCGCGCGGTTCGGTATTGGAGCCGAGATGGAATGAGAAGGCCGGTCCCCAGCGGGATGCGGTAAGCTCCCAATGGATACGCACTCGAGGTGCAAAAAGGAGAACCGGCCATGAAGAAGAATAACACTTGTCCAAAGAGTCCGA